>JADLHC010000210.1 GCA_020849035.1 Planctomycetia bacterium | reverse complement strand
GTCGCCCGCGACACCGACGAGGTCGACGGACAGGACGGCCGCCTTCCGGTCCTCGCTCTCGAAGACGGCGGCGCGGGCCCAGACGCGGTCGTGCACGCCGGTCGAGGGCGCGCCCTTCCGGTCGCCGTAGCCGGCGAGCGGGACGTTGCGCGAGGGGGTGAGGTCCTCCCTCGCGAAGCCGGCGCGGAGGGTGTCTGCGGCGGCCGGGAGGGAGAGCGCAAGGGCAAGGGCAAGGCAGGACAGTCGCATCGCCGGAGTATATCGCCTCCGGACGTGCAAAAAAAAACAGGGAAGGCCGGAGCCTTCCCTGTTCCGTCAATCCGCCAGGACTAGACCTTCGGGGCCGCCGGCGCTTCGCCCGCCGCCGTTCCGCCCTCCAGCTCCGTGTACAGCATGTGCGACACGAACATCGCGATCGGCGCCGTGATGAACACGCCGACGCAGCAGGCGATCTCGCCGATGATGATCAGCACGATGCAGACGACCAGGTTGATCAGGCAGGGCACCAGGTTCTTCAGGAAGAACGCCAGCGACCACTTGATCGACGTCATGAAGTCGGCCTTCTTGTCCACGCCGTAGAAGATGCCCCACGGGAGCAGCAGGCCGAGGGGCAGCGAGCAGACGAGGCCCGTCACGAAGTAGTCCACGAACCGGTCGAACGCCTTGAACATGTCGCCGACCTCGATCTTCTCGCCCGCGCGGGACTTCTGGATCATCAGCGTCCAGCCGGCGAGCGCGACGCCGCCCAGCAGGACATAATTCATAAGTCCGCCCACGATGAGGGCGATGACCCAGACGACGATGTTCGGCTTGACCAGCTCCCAGCCTTTCTTGACCTTTTCCCCGATTCCGGCGGCAGCGTCGGCCATCGATACGACTCCTAAAATTTGGTGGCGCGGCTTGTATGGTTTTCGTTGGGGGGAAGCCCTCCCGGCTTCCGAGCGGGCGATTATAGGGAGGGGGCGGGGGGCGTCAAACGAAAGCTCCTCCCAGCCGGACCTTCCCCGCCGGTCTGCCGAGCCGCGGCGGCGCTGTCAGTCTGGCAGCGAAAGCCGGGCCGAGCCTGGCAACGCCAATCCGCAAGTCCTTGGAGCGCTTCATTTTCCCGCTTCTCCCGTCCTTCCCCCCGGGGGCACAAGGTTTGCTTCCCCGCCCGGGGCCTCTCAAAGTCTATTCACAGTAACCGGAGCAACACCCGATGGCTAAACAGCTCAGGTTTGACGCCGACGCCCGTGAAGCCCTGCGCCGCGGCGTGGAAAAGATGGCGCGGGCGATCAAGACGACCCTCGGCCCCCGCGGCAACCCGGTCGTGCTCGACCGCGGCTGGGGCGCCCCCAACGTCCTGGACGACGGCGCGGCCGTGGCCGACGAGATCGAGCTCAGCGATCCGTACGAGAACGTCGGCGCCCAGATGATCAAGCAGGCGTCCTCCAAGACCGGCGACGACGCGGGCGACGGCACCACCACCGCCGCGGTGCTCGCCGAGGCGATCTTCAACGACGGCGTGAAGCGCGTGACCGCGGGAGCCGACCCGATGGCCCTTCAGCGCGGCATCACGGCGGCCGCCGAGGCCGTGATGGCCGAGCTGAAGAAGATGACGAAGCCGGTGTCGGGGCGCCGGGACTGGGAGCGGGTGGCGACCGTGGCCGCGAAGGACGCGGCGCTGGCGAAGAAGATCGCGGACGCGCTGGAGGCCGTCGGCGCGGAGAAAGGCGTCATTACGGTCGAGGAAGGCAAGACGACCGAGACCGAGGTCAAGGTCGTGCAGGGGATGCACTTCGACCGCGGCTTCCTGTCGCCGCAGTTCGTGACGAACCAGAACGAGGGGCTGGTCGAGCTGGAGAACCCGTACATCCTGGTGAACGAGGAGAAGATCGGGACGGTGACGAAGCTGATCCCGCTGCTGGAGAAGGTGGCGGAGTCGAAGCGGCCGCTGCTGATCATCGCGGAGGACGTGGAGAGCGAGGTGCTCGCGACGCTGGTCGTGAACAAGCTGCGCGGGATCCTGAACGTGTGCGCGGTGAAGGCGCCGGGGTACGGCGACCGGCGGAAGGCGATGCTCGAGGACATCGCGGTGCTGACGGGGGCGCGGGCGGTGATGAAGGACCTGGGGATCGACCTGGAGAAGCTGGGGCTGGACGCGCTCGGGTCGGCGAAGAAGGTGAAGATCACGAGCGAGGAGACGACGATCCTCGAGGGGCACGGTGACCGGCGGCAGGTCGAGGGCCGCGTGGCCGCGATCAACGCCGAGATCGAGGAGACGGACTCGGACTACGACCGGGAGAAGCTGGAGGAGCGGCGCGCGCGGCTGGTCGGCGGCGTCGCGGAGATCCGCGTCGGGGCGGCGACGGAGACGGAGATGAAGGAGCGCAAGAGCCGGGCGGAGGACGCGCTGCATGCGACGAAGGCTGCGATCGCCGAGGGGATCGTCCCCGGTGGCGGCACGGCGCTCGTCCGGGCGGGCAAGGCGCTCGACGGGCTGAAGCTCGACGAGGAGGAGCGCGAGGGCGCCGAAGCCGTCCGCTTCGCGCTCGACAAGCCGCTGAGGCAGCTCTGCGCGAACGCGGGCGTGGATGGCTCGATCGCGGTGAAGAAGATCCGCGAGGGCAAGGGCGACGGCTACGGATACGACGCGGAGAAGGGCGACTACTGCGACCTGGTCGAGCGGGGCGTGATCGACCCGACGCGGGTCGTGCGGACGGCGCTTCAGAACGCCGCGAGCGTTTCCGGCCTTCTCCTCACCACGCGCTGCGTGATCGTGGACGAGCCGGGCAAGAAGGACGAGCACGCCGGGCACGGCCACCACGGGCACCACCACTAAATCAACCTCTCAACCCATCAACCCATCAACCCGCAGGAGCGAGCCATGAACATCAAGCCCCTCGACAACCGCGTCGTCATCAAGCCCATCGAGGCCGAGAGCAAGACCAAGGGCGGGATCGTGCTGCCCGACACCGCCACGGAGAAGTCGCAGAAGGGCGAGATCGTCGCCACCGGCCCGGGCCGCCTGCTCGACAGCGGCGAGCGCGCGAAGATGGCGGTGCAGAAGGGCGACAAGGTCCTGTTCGGGAAGTACGCGGGCACCGAGGTGAAAGTGGACGGGCAGGAGTACGTGATCATGAAGGAAGACGAGATCCTCGGGAAGATCGAGCTGTAGATGGTTGGTGGTCAGTGGTTGGTGGTTGGTGGGGGCGGCGGTTGCCGTCCCTGCCCCCTGCCCCCTGACCACTAACCACGAACCACTAACCACCGACCAACGGAGCCCCCGATGTCCAAGCAGCTGCTCTTCGACAACGACGCCCGCGCCAAGATCCTGGACGGCGTGCGCAAGCTCGCCGACGCCGTGCGCGTGACGCTCGGCCCCAGCGGCAAGAACGTGATCCTCGAGAAGAAGGCCGGGCTCCCGCACGCGACGAAGGACGGCGTGACGGTGTCCAAGGAAGTCGAGCTGGAGGACCCGTTCGAGAACCTGGGCGCGAAGCTGCTGAACGAGGTGTGCTCGAAGACGGTGGACCGGGCGGGGGACGGGACGACGACCTCGGCGATCCTGGGGTACGCGATCCTCAAGGAGGGGCTGAAGTACGTGACGGCGGGGGTGAACCCGATGGCGATCCGCCGCGGCGTGGAGAAGGCGAAGGACGAGGTGCTGAAGGTGGTGAAGTCGATGTCGCGTCCGGTGAAGGGGCGCGACGACTGGTTCGCGGTGGCGAACATCGCGGCGCACCACGACGAGGACCTCGCCAACAAGGTCGCGGACGCGATGGAGAAGGTCGGCAAGGAGGGCGTGATCACGGTCGAGGAGGGGAAGACGACCGAGACGGTGCTCGAGTACGCGGACGGGATGCAGTTCGACAAGGGCTACGTCAGCCCGTACTTCGTGACGAAGCCGGAGGACCTGGTCTGCGTGCTGGAGGACGCGTACATCCTCTGCTACGAGAAGAAGATCTCGAACATCCTCGAGATCATCCCGATGCTGGAGAAGGTCGCGGGGGAGTCGAAGCCGCTTCTGATCGTCGCGGAGGAGATTGAGAGCGAGCCGCTCGCCGCGCTGGTGATCAACCGGCTGCGCGGGATCCTGAAGGTGTGCGCGGTGAAGGCGCCGGCGTTCGGCGACCGGCGCAAGGCGATCCTGGCGGACATCGCGTGCCTGACGGGCGGCGTGTTCATCGGCGAGGACTCCGGCCGGAAGCTCGAGAACATCGAGCTGTCGGACCTGGGCCGCGCGAAGAAGATCGTCGTCGAGAAGGAGAAGACAACGCTCTCGGGCGGCGGCGGCGCGAAGAAGGACATCGAGGCGCGCATCGGCCAGATCCGCTCGCAGATCGCCCAGACGACGAGCGACTACGACCGCGAGAAGCTCGAGGAGCGGCTGGCGAAGCTCGCGGGCGGCGTCGCGATCGTGAAGGTCGGCGCCAAGACGGAGTCGGAGGCGAAGGAGAAGAAGGACCGGGCCGACGACGCGGTCCACGCGGCGCAGGACGCGCGCGAGGAGGGCGTCGTCCCCGGCGGCGGCGTGGTTTTCATCCGCGCCATCGAGAAGGTCAACGCCCTGAAGCTCGAAGGCGACGAGTCCTTCGGCTCCAAGGCGCTCGCGAAGGCCCTCGAGGCCCCGCTCCGGCAGCTCGCCGAGAACGCCGGCTTCGACCCGTCCGTCGCCGTCGAGGAGGTCCGGGCCGGCTCCGGCGCGTTCGGCTACAACTTCGCCACAGGGAAGACCGGCGACCTCATGAAGGAGGGCGTCCTCGACGCCGCCCTCGTCACCCGCTCGGCCCTCGAGAACGCCGTCTCCGTCGCCTCCGTCCTCCTCACCTCCCGGACCCTCGTCACCGATCTCAAGGACAAGAAGGCGAAGATCCAGGGCGCCGTCCGCTTGGCCGCCGCAACCCCCGACGCGGGCCCGGGCGACCCCCGGGCCCGCTTTTCCCTTCCCCGAGGCCTCATGAGCACGAAACGCGACTATTACGAAGTGCTCGGAGTGGCGAAGAACGCCTCGGAAGACGACATCAAGAAGGCGTACCGGCAGGCGGCGCTCAAGCATCACCCGGACCGCAATCCCGGCGACAAGGAAGCCGAGACGAAGTTCAAGGAGGCGGCCGAGGCGTACGAGGTCCTGGCGGACGGCGAGAAGCGCGCCCGCTACGACCAGTTCGGCCACGCCGGGCTCGACTCCGCCGGCTTCGGGGGCCGCGGGTTCCAGTCCGCCGAGGACATCTTCGAGGCCTTCGGCGACATCTTCGGCGACTTCTTCGGCTTCGGCCGCCGCGGCGGCGGCGGGGGCCCGCGCCGTGGGGCCAGCCTGCGAGCGGAGGTCGAGCTCGACTTCGTGGAGGCGGCGAGAGGCTGCGACCGCACGCTGGTGCTGAAGCGGCACGAGGTCTGCGGGGAGTGCAGGGGGACGGGAGCGAAGCCGGGCACCGAGCCCGCCGCCTGCCATCTCTGCGGCGGCCACGGGCAGGTCCTCCAGGGCGGAGGCTTCTTCACCATCCGCACGACCTGCCCGAAATGCGGCGGATCCGGGAAGTTCATCAAGGACCGCTGCCGCCCCTGCGGCGGCGAGGGCGTCGTGCGCGAGAAGGCCGAAGTCAAGGTCCACATCCCCGCCGGCATCGACACCAACACCCGCATCCGCGTGGCCGGCGAGGGCGAACCCTCCCTCGCAGGCGGCGCCCGCGGCGACCTCTTCGTCGACGTCGCCGTCCGACCCCACCCCGTCTTCGAACGCGAGGGCACCACCCTCTTCTGCGAAGTTCCCGTCTCGTTCTCCCAGGCCGCCCTCGGCGCCGACATCGAGGTCGCCACCCTCGACGAAAAAGTCTCCCTCAAGCTCCCGCGCGCCACCCAGTCCGGACAGCTCTTCCGCATCCGCGGTCACGGCCTCCCCGACGTGGAAGGCGGCCGCAAGGGCGACCTCGTGGTCCGCGCCGTGATCGAAGTGCCGAAGTCGCTGACGAAGCAGCAGGAGGAGCTGCTGCGCGAGTTCGCGAAGACGGAGAAGGTCGAAGTCAAGCCCCGCAAGAAAAGCCTCCTGGACAAGATCAAGGACATCTTCGAGCCATGAGCGAACAAAAGGACACACAGGCCGCCCCGCAGCCGGCCCCCGAGTCGGTCACGCTTCCGAAGGCCGAGCTTGATGCGCTCCGCGCCAGGGTCGACGAGTACCTCAGGATGGCGCAACGCGTGCAGGCGGACTTCTCGAACTACCAGAAGCGCGTGGCGCGGGACCGCGAGCAGGAGTCGCGGTGGCTGGTGGAGAAGCTGCTGCTGGGGCTGCTTCCGGCGCTGGACACGTTCGAGCTGGCGCTGAAGCAGGCGCCGAAGGGGGCGGAGGCGTTCGTGAAGGGGATGGAGCTGGCGCAGCGCGAGATCTTCCGGAACCTGGAGATGCACGGGCTGAAGAGGATCGCGGCGGCGGGGACGTTTTCGCCGGCGGTGCACGAGGCGATCATGCAGGTGGAGGAGGCGGGGAAGGAGGCTGGGGAGATCGTGGCGGAGCTGCGGCCGGGATACACGCTGTACGAGAAGGTGCTGAGGCCGTCGCAGGTCTCGGTGGCCGCGGCCCGGCCGGCGGACGGGAAGACGTAGGCCGCCGTCGCGCGCGCGCCGGAGGAGCCGTGCGGCGCCGACTCCGGGCACCTCCTGCCCGCGCTTCCAGTTTCCCTTTTCACCGATGGTTCACGACGTTAGATTCTGCACCCCAAGGCGTTAGGGAGGATGGCGTGCCGACCTACGATTACTCCTGCAGGTCCTGCGGGCATACGTTCGAGGTCTTCGAGGCGATCTCCGCCTCGACCCGAAAGGCCTGCCCGAAGTGCAGCAAGCGCACCGCGCGCCGCATGATCGGCGCGGGGGCGGGGCTCGTGTTCAAGGGCAGCGGGTTCTACATCACGGACTACGCCCGGCCCGGGTCCGGGAAGCCGGCGGAGAAGCAGGGCGGATGCGCCGCGGGCGGATGCGGGTGCGCCCCGACGTCCGCGAAAGGAACGAAAGCCTGAGCGCCGAGCAACCGCTGATGGGCCGCCTCCGGGGCGACTGGCGCGACCTCTTCGCGGGGTTCGTGATCGCCCTCGACGTCCGCAAGCTCGTGCTCGGGCTGACGGGTGCGCTCCTGGTCTACCTGTTCGTGTTCCTGCCGGCGCCGTGGGTGGCGCTGAGGTACGACCCGAACCTGGGGGCGGAACTGGGAGAACGCGGCGCCGCGGGGTACCTGCTCCTTGTGCCCGAGGCGCTCAGGGTCATCTACCGGCAGCCCTGCTGGGTCGCCTTCTGGTGGACCTGCGCGGCAGTCCTGATCGGCACGGCGATCTGGTCGCTGTTCGGCGGCGCGATTGCGCGTATCGCCGCGGTCGAGATCGCCAAGGAGGACCGGATCCGCACCCAGGAGGCGCTGGCGTTCGCGTGGCGCCGGTGGGGCTCCAACTTCACCAGCCTTGTCGCGTGCGTGCTCGGATTCCTGTTCTTCTGCTCCCTCATCGCCGTCGTCGCGCTGCCGGCGCGCATCCCGGGCGCGGGGCCGTGGTTCGCCCTCATCCCGGCGCTCCTCATGCCGGTCCTCCTCGTGCTCGGCTTCATCGCCACTCTCATCGCCGTCGGCACCGTCTTCGGCTTCCCGCTGTTCTACCCCGCGCTCGCCGCCGAGGGGACGGACGCGTTCGACGCGATCTCGCGCGGCTTCTCCTACGTCTATTCGCGCCCCTGGCACGCGCTCTGGTACACGCTCGTCATGCTGGTCCACGGCGCGGTCTCCACCGTTTTCGTGAACCTCTTCGGCCTCGCCATGCTCGCGGTCACCTGCTGGGCGATCCGCGCCGGCATGGGCGGCCCGGAGCGGATGGACACGGTGCTGCAGTTCGCGCTGGCGCGCACCTCCTATGCCGACGTCGTCGCCGCCGGAGGGACCGGCCTCGGCTGGACCGCCATCCTCCTCACCAGCTGGCTCCTCCTCATGGCCGGCCTCACCCTGGCCTACGCCGTCTCCTACCTCCAGTCCCAGCTCACCATGATCTACTTCCTCCTGCGCCAGCGCGTCGACGAGCTTCCGATGAGCTACGTGTACGAGGAGCGAGAAGAGGACGCTGCCGCCGCGGCGCCAGGCGGGACGGAGAAGCCGGCCGCGGAGAAGACCGAAAGCTCGCCGTCGTAGGAGGGCCGGCGCCGCCCTCGCCGGCCCGCCCGGCCGCGACTACTTGCCCTTCGCGGGCGGCGCCGGGTCGCGCTGCACGATCGCCTCGCGCGTCTCGTCTTCGGTGCGCCTCTGCGTCTGGTGCCCGTACTCCTCCGCCGCGACGTGCTGCAGCTTCTCGGGGACGTTCAGCTGCGCGCCGCACTTGTAGCACTTCAGCTCCGCCCCCTCCGTGAACATGATCACGTTGTACTGCGTGTGGCAGTCCGGGCAGACCACGATCTTCTTCTTCTGGTAGTCCAGCACCGCCTGCACCTGCTCGTTCGTCATGTACCCCTTCTTGACCATGATCTCGCCCAGGCGCAGAAAGATGTCCTCCTCGATCTTCGCCTGGATCCTCACGGCGTCGTGCACCTGCTCCTCGGTCGCGAACCCGAGCTTGAGCACGATGCGCCCGAACATCCCGTCGTCGCGCTTCGTCCGCGAATTGATCGCCTTCTCCTGCAGGTTCGCCTTCTGGATCTCGATGATCTTCTGGAGCTGCTCCTCGGAGATGTAGCCCCGCTCCATCATGATCATCCCGAGGGGCTTGCGCTGCTGCATCTCCTCCTGCATGCGGATGCACTCGTCGACCTGCTCCTCGGCGCACATGCCGGCCTTGACGGCGATCTTTCCGAACAGGATGTCGGCCTTGGTGAGCATGGAACGGGTAGTTTTAACATTCCGCGGGATTGGAAGAAAGGTTAAGCGGGCCGGCCCGCCTGCTTGCCCTCCTGCCCTCCGCCTGTTTCACTGCGGCCCATGACCACTCCCCATCCGGTCGTCGCCGTCGTCGGGCTCGCAGGCAGCGGGAAGTCGGAGCTCGCCGCGCTGTTCGAGGCCCGTGGCTGGACCCGCATCCGCTTCGGACAGGTGACCGAGGACGAGGTCGTCGCCCGCGGGCTGCCCGTGAACGAGGCGAACGAGCGCGCCGTGCGGGAAGATCTGCGCAGGAAGCACGGCATGGAGGCGTACGCGCTTCTCAACCTCCCGCGGATCGAGGCGGCGCTGGCGAAGGGGCCGGTGGTGTGCGACGGGATGTACTCGTGGGAGGAGTACCTGCTGCTGAGGAAGAGGTTCGGGGGTGTGTTCACGGTGGTGTGCGTGCAGGCCTCGCCCGCGACGAGGTACAGGCGGCTTGCGGGGCGAGGGGTGAGGCCGCTGACGGCGGCGGAGGCGGAGAGCCGGGACCATGCGGAGATCGAGCGGCTGCACAAGGCGGGGCCGATCGCGATGGCGGACGTGACGGTGCTGAACGAGGGGGGGATGGCGGAGCTGCGCGCGGAGTTCGAACGGGTGCTGGCGAAGGCGGCGCCTGCCGGTCAGCGCGCCGGCGGCAGGGAGTAGCCCAGGACGGCGGGCCGGGTGGCGAAGGTGATCGTGACGTCGTCCAGGTAGGGTGTTTCGTTGACGGGCAGGTCGGGGCGGTGGCCGGTGGAGAAGACGGCGCGCCAGCGGAACTCGCCGGAGAGGCCGGGCTCGTTGGGCTCGCCGACCGGCTGCCCGCCCGGCTCGTCGAAAGGGCCGCGCCAGCGGCGGCCGTCGCTGAACTGGAGACGCACGGCGGAGTCGGGCAGGCCCGGCGCCTCGCGCACCGTCCAGGCGATCGAGCCCGGGACCGCCGGCGAACCGGGCGAGCGCGGCGCGCTCGTGAACGTCGCCCCGCCCCCGCGCTTCGGCCCCGGATCCGAGACGCGCGCGTAGCGGCCCTCGGCGGCGTCGCGGCAGGCGGCGTCGAACATCTCCAGCGTCCCGACGCGGATCTCGTCGACCGTCGCGTCGAGCGGCAGGTTGCGGCGCGGGTCGTCGCCCAGCGCCCCGAAGGAGATCCAGGTGGTGTCGTCGGGGCCGTTGGCGCTCAGGTCGAGGCGGACGGACTTCGGAAGCGGCAGGGTTCCGGGCCGCTGCTCGAAGGCGTTGGCGCGCGGCACGGGGCGGCCGTTCACCGCCATCCGGAACGCGCGGTCGGGGGGCGCGTCCATGTCCCACGCGAACGTCACGTGTACCCACTCGCGCGGACGGAACGCCTCGAACTCCGCGCGCCCCGTCGCGACGCCCGCCACCGTCCAGTCCCCGTCGCCTCCCCCTGCGGACAGCTCGCGCTGCCCGATCCCGAATCCCGCCAGCCCCCGCAGCTCGAACCCGTACCGGTACGGGCCCTCCGCGCCGATCCCGTCCGGGGCGGCGGGGAAGAGGTAGGCGCCGAAGACGGGCGCCTCCACGAGCCCCGGGGCCGTCGCGATCGGGCGGCGGTCGATGCTCCACAGCGTCCTGGGTCGCGAGGCGCGCCGCGGGTCGAACGCAGGCTTCAACCAGAACGCCACGCACCCCTTCCTCGTCTGCCCGTCCGCCCACGGCAGGTTGTCGATCGCCCGGTAGCGCAGGCACGCGTCGCGCTCGAGGTAGGCGCCGTCGGGGAAGTGGCGCGAGAGAAGCGCGGCCGCCGTCGCGCGCTCGCCCGTTGCGAGCGGCGAGGCGCCCTGGATCAGCGGGCCCGGCGCAGGCTCGCCCTCCAGCCGCGGCCTCCGCGCCTCCCGCTCCCTCTTCCGCAGCTCCTCCGGCGCCGCCGGCGCCGAACGCACGCGGTAGTCGTCGGCGTCGAGCGCCTCCCGCAGGGGCGGCGTCAGCGACGCGCGCAGCCAGGTCTCGGGCCCGCCCGGCGAGATCAGGGTGGCCAGCCCGATCCGCCCGTCGTACCAGAGCGTCCCCACGAGCCCGCGATTCGCGGGCGCGTCCGGCGCCGTGTCCGGCAGCACCTCCAGCGCCAGCCCGCGCCGCGTCATCCCGTCGCCGTCGTACACGCCGATCTGCGCTTCCGGCTCCGCCCCCGCCCGCAGGGCGGCCAGGAACTCGCTTTCCGTCGTCTCGCGCCAGACCTCGTAGGCGCGGACGTGAGCCTTGACGATGCGGCTGGCCGCGACGCGCCCCTCGGCGTCGAGGAGGCGCCCGAGGGACTCGACGACGAAACAGCCCATGGAGGAGAAGCAGAACTCGGTGGTGCCGGAGAGGAGGTCGGTCTTGTCGATGGCGGCCCAGGCGTTGCGGTCGGGGTTGAAGTCGTTGAGGAGGGTATTGGGATCGGCGTTGGCGCGGAGGGCCTCGGCCGGGGGGGCGTCGATGAGGCCCTCCTGGACCTGGCGGTCGAGGAAGCGGCGGAAGTCGTCCCAGGTGCGGAACGGGGTGCGGGCGCGGGCGCGGACGGCGGCGGCGGCGAGGCGGTCGGCCTGGACGGCGGTGACCGGTTGGGTGGCCCTCAGGGTGCCGAGGGAGGCCTCGGGGCCGGAGAAGGAGAGGGGCCGGTCCATCCACTCGTAGCCGTATCCCCAGCCGGAGGGCCCGAGGGGGACGGCCGACTCCTCGACCCAGGTCCCCTGGACGCCCTCGAACACGGCGGCGAGCACGACCTCCGGCGCGGTGTTGATGCACACCGGGGCGCGGGGTTGCGTCCGCAGCGCGACCGGGCGCAGGTCGCCGAGGGCATGCACGGGCTCGCCCGGCCTGACCGGCCGGACGCGGTCCTCCGGGGGGCAGACGTCCAGCGTGTCGGGGTCGACCCACGCGTGGGCCGTCACGTAGGGCTCCAGCCGCCGGTACGCCTCCACCCCCGCCAGCGGCACCAGGTCCTCCTCGCTCCGGAACACCGTCATCTCCTCCACCGTGAGCGCCCGGCCCGCGTCCTGCGCGGCCTTTTGCCGCGCCCGCATCACGGCGTCGGCGTAGGTGCAGATGCGCGCCGCGACGTCGGGCCGGAGCCCGAGCCGGCGACCGAGCCTCGACAGCAGCGCCCGCGTGCGCTCCGCAGGGCCGTTGAGCCAGATGCGGGAAGCGGCGTCGGTGACGCGCAGGACGTAGTGGTCGCCCTGGGTCTGGACGGTGCCCCCGAGGAAGCCGGAGACGCCGCGCGGGCGGCCGTCGACCGAGACGGCGAGCGGATCGGGGCCGCTGCGCTCGGCGAAGCTGGGGCGCAGGGCCTCTTCGAGAGGGGCGCCGACGGAGTCGAGCTGACTGTTGCCGTTGACGTCCTCGCCGGGGTCGAGGCGCCCGTTGGCGTTGGCGTCCTCGCCCCAGCAGGTCCAGGGCTCCCCGGGTCGCCCGTCCGCGCCCGCGCTGTCGCGGACCTGCCAGGCGCGGGACGCCGCCGAGGGCAGCTCCTCGATCGCCCGCTGGATGCCCGCGTGGGCGAGCATCAGCGCGCGCACGTCGCCGGAGTCCCCGCGCGCGGCCACGGGCTGGATCCGCGTCAGCCCGTAGATCGTGAGCGCGATGAGCGCGAAGAAGAACAGGACCCAGAGGATGACGACCGCCGCCGCGCCGCGCCGGCGCGATCCCTCGCGCCCGCCCTTCCCCCGCGCGCCCCTGTGGTCCGCTCTCATCGTCCCGGGTCCGCCGGCCTCCCGCTCAACGCCCGCCCAGCCTCCCGCGGATCAGCCCCGCCCGCGCCAGGTCCCGCTCCTGCGGCGACAGCGGGCGTCCCTCCTGCTTCTGCAGGTGGCCGGGCTGGGTCGTCACGAACAGCTCGTTGACGGTGCCCGGCTTGATCTCGGGGAGCAGCGACAGCTGGCTGCCGAGCCGCACCGCGGAGAGGAGCTCCATCGTCTCCTCCGAGGAGATCGAGCGCGCGTACTTCAGCGTCCCGCACGCCCGGTACACCCGGTCCTCCAGCGCCGTCCGCTGCTCCTTCGCGAGCTTCTCGCGGCAGTGCCGTTCGAAGCGGACGATTTCCGGGACGACGTCCGAGAGCGACTGGACCAGCGCGATCTCGGGCTTGCCGAGCGTCGCCTGGTTGGAGATCTGGTAGAAGTTGCCGGAGGCCTGGGTCCCCTCGCCGTAGAGGCCGCGCACGGAGAAATTGATCCGGGAGAGGGCCTGGAAGACCTTGTCGATCTGGCGCGTCATCACGAGCGCCGGCAGGTGCAGCAGCACGCTGATGCGCATGCCCGTGCCCGCGTTGGTCGGGCACGCCGTCAGGTAGCCGTGCAGCGCGTGGAACGCGTACGGCAGCTTCGCCGCGATCTCGTCGTCGATCCGGTCGATCTCCCGCCAAGCCTCCTCGAGCTGCAGCCCGCTGCGCATCACCTGGATCCGCAGGTGGTCCTCCTCGTTCACCATGATCGCGACCGACTCCTCCTTCGCGATCGCCACCCCGCGGTCCCCCTCGGCGTTCAACAGGTCCCTCGAGATCAGGTGACGCTCCATCAGGAATTGCCGGTCCACCGGCGAGGTGTCCTTCAGCGCCACGTACAGACGTCCCTTGCCGAGGTTCACGCCCTCGAGCCCCTCCCGGATCTGCGCCTCCAGCTCCGCCTTCGCCTTGTGCGACGCCACCGTCAGGAACGGCCGCCCCGCCACGTTGCGCGCCAGCCGGATCCGGCTCGACACCACGATGTCGCTGTCCGGCCCCGTCCCGCGCAGCCACTCGCCGGTCTTCCCGGCAAGATCGTCGATGTTGATCACTCCTTCCCCTCCTTGCGGGCCTTCGCCTCCCTGATCCTGTCCCGCAGCTTCGCAGCCCTCTCGAAGTCCTCCCCCTTCACCGCCTTCTCCAGCTCCTTCTCCAGCTCCGCCACAGGGTCCGCCGGCGCCTTCGCCGCAGCCTTCGCCGGTCCCTTCGGCCCAGGAACCTCCGCCGCCCCCTTCGCCGCCGCCGGCAACGCCTTCGGTGCCCCCTTCGGTCGCTTCCCAACGTGCTCCGTCGAGCCGTGAATCTTCTCGAGAAGCGCCAGGACGTGCTTCTGGAAGACGTCGTAGTCGCGCGAGCAGCCGAAGCGCGCCTTGGCGCGGAACTCGCTGTAGAGCATGCCGCAGTCGGGGCAGCGCACGTCGGCCTCCTTCGCCGCCCCCTTCTGCTTGTCCTTGATGTTCCCGAGAAGCTCGGCAACGAGCGACATCTGCATCTTCCCGATGATCCCCTGCTTGCTCGCGCACTGGTCGCAGAGGTGCTTCTCGAGCACGACGTGGTTGTTCGCCATCTCCGTCAGGTGGACGGTGGCGGGGTTCTCGTGGCATGTCTCGCAGGACTTGGCTTTGCTGGGCAAGGGGAGTCTCCGTCAGGGGCGGCGACGCTCCGGCCGGGCACGCAGCCCGCGGACCGCACCACCGTCAAGCGCCTATTCTACCGCTAATTCAGGTCGCCGTCGCGCCGCAGGAACCGCTCGATGTCCCGCTGGATCGAGGCCTCGTCGCTCCCGCCACGCCGCTTCACCACACCCTTGATCTTCCGGTGGATGCGGTCGACGATCCCCTGCCGGCTCCAGCACTGGCGGCAGACGTAGACGCCCAGGGACATGCCGCCGGGGGAGAACCGGAGCCTGAAGCGGCGGGCGGACTTCTTGCCGCAGTTCGCGCAGGAGCGTGCGCGCGCCAGCGCGGCGCGGACGCGGATGCAGGCGTTGCAGATGCGGCGCTCGCGCACGACGGACTCGCCCTCGAGGACGGTCCACGTGTTGTCGGCCTCGCGGCGGCGGCACACGTCACAGCGGTTCGGCTTCTTCACGGGTTCCATGCCCGGGCCTCCTTCGAGGAAGGGGACTGCGGCACGGCGTGGTGGCGTTTCATGCGGTCAGTTCTTCTTTCCGGCCCTGTCTCCGATCTCCTTTTCCCACTTCTCCAACTCCACGACCTCGCTCAGGGTTCCCTTTTTGTGGATTTCCTCGCGGAGGCGGTTTTCGGCCTCGAGGACGTTCATGGCGCGGTTGGCGATCTCGACGGCTTTCTGGCGGGGAACGCGGACGACGCCGGAGTCGTCGGCGGCGATCCAGTCGCCGGGGGCGATTTCGACGCCGTGGATGCGGATGGCGACCTGCATTTCGCCGAAGCCCTTGGGCTCGCCGGCGGTGGGGGTGACGTGGGTGGCCCAGGCGGGGAAGCGCATCTTGCGGATTTCGTCGATGTCGCGGATGGCGCCGTGGATAGCGACGCCGGCGACGGCCTTGCGGAGGCAGGAGTGAGAGGCGAGTTCTCCCCAGACGGCGGGGGTGATGCCGCCGGCGTCGATGACGATGAAGTCGCCGGGTTTTGCCATCTCGATGGCGCGGACGGGCTTGGACCAGTCGCCGGGTGCGGTGCGGACGGTGTAGGCGGGGCCTGCGGCCTTGAGGCCGTGGACGCGGGACTCGAGGCCGGGGATGTCGCCCGAGCGGTGCATCGCGTCGGAGACGTTGGGCGTGGAGACGGTGAGGAGGATTTTGCGGATGTCGTCCTCGGAGGCGCCGCGCTTGAAGAGTTCGGTGGAGACTTTCGCGCGGGTGTCGATGGCGCTGCGGATGTCGCGGGCGGCCTTCGCGGCGTCGGTCGCCTTGGTGATGGCGCCGCCGACGAGGAGGATGTCGCCGCCGGCCTCGACGACGTCCACGACGGTCTCGGAGTTGAGGCCGCCGGCGACGGCGATGGGGAGGCGGGTGGCGGCGCGGACGGTGCGCAGGAGGTCCATCGGCATCTTGCCGCGCATCTGGTCGTCGATGGGCATGTGGATGCCGACGTGGTGGGCGCCCCACTCCTCGCACTTTTTCGCGAGGCCGGCGGGGTCGGGGACGTTCAGCAGGTCGACGTGCACGTCCATCCCGTAGTGCCGGCCGACCTCGATGCACTCGATGATCGTGGACTCGCTTGCGGTGCCCAGCACGGTGCCGACGTTCGCGCCGGCCTTGGCGGCCGCCTCCATCTCGATGCGTCCCGCGTCCATCGTCTTGAGGTCGGCGACGATCGTGTGCTTCGGGAACGCGCGGCGCAGCTCGCGCACGGCGTCGAGGCCCGCGGACTTGATGAGAGGGGTTCCCGCCTCGAGCCATTCGGCGCCGCCGCGGACCGCCTCGGCCGCCAGCTCGAGCGCGCGCTTCAATTCCAGGAAATCCAGCGCGACCTGCAGGACCGGTTTCATGCGTGGCCTCGAATGCCGTCCTGACGTAACTTCCTTTGGCTCAATCGGTTACGAGGACGGAGGTCACGTCTCTACAACGGCAGACTATCCGACGTCGCGAAGCGTGTCAATCGCCAGAACGGCCACCACCCGTACTTTCCCCGCCGCACCACCGCGACGGCGCCCTGCCGGGCCGGACTTCGCGCAGAATCCGCCCCGAACCGTCGACCCCCGTCTACAATGCCCCACGCATGATCGCCGCCACCCCGCGCCACTCGCGACTCCTCGACGAGACCTACCACGTCGCAAAGCTCCCCTGCGGACTCGCGGCCTACGTCTTCCCGAAAAAGGGCATGCAGCGCAAGCTCGCCGTCTACGGCACGCGCTACGGCTCCATCGACAACGACTTCCGCCACGCCGGCGCCGCCCACTCGATGCCCCACGGCATCGCCCACTTCCTCGAACACCAGCTCTTCAAGAAGGAGACCGGCGACCTCCTCGTCGAATTCTCGAAGAAAGGCGCGAGCTCGAACGCGGGCACCGAGTACTCCACGACCGTCTACTACTTCTCCTGCATCGACAACTTCCACGACAACTTCGCGACGCTGACGGGGCTGGTGTACGACCCGGTCTTCCGCCCCGACTGGGTGGCGAAGGAGAAGCTGATCATCGAGCAGGAGCTGCGGATGTACCGCGACATGCCGGACGCGCGGATCTGGCAGAATCTCCAGGAGTCGCTCTACGCGAAGCACCCGGCCCGGGTCGACATCGGCGGAACGGTCGAGTCGATCCAGGCGATCACGCCCGCGCAACTGGAGCAGTGCTGGCGCACGTTCTACGCCCCCTCGAACATGGCCCTCGTCGTGGCGGGGGACGTGGATCCGTCGGCCGTTTTCGAGCAGGCGGAGAAGCTCGTTTCCGCGAGGAAGCTCGGCCGCAACGGCCGGATCCACCGCTCCTATCCCCGCGAGCCCCGGGAGGTCCGCGAGGCCCGCCGCGTGGAGCCGATGCAGGTCGGCCGGGCGAAGTTCCTGATGGCCTGGAAGGAGATCGACCCTCCCGCCGCCGGACGCTCCCTGGTCGAGCGGGAGGTCGCGCTGAACCTGGCATGGGAGGCCCTGATCGGGCGCGGGACGAAGCTCTACGAGAGGCTCTACGGATCCGGGCTGATCGACGATTCGTTCTCCGCCTCGTACTCGGTGACGCCGACTTTCGGCGCGGGCGTCTGCGGCGGCGAAACGGACGACCCCGAAGCGCTCGAGCGCGCGCTCCTCGACGGAATCCGGAAATTCCTGCAGGACGGCATCCGCCGACGCGACCTCGACCGCATCCGCCGCAAGTACCTCGGCGCCTTCCTGCGCGGTTTCGACCAGGTCGATCCCTGCGCCTTTGCCGTCCTCCGTTTCCACTTCAAGGGCTTCGACGTCTTCGAGCTCCCCGCCCTCGTCCGCCACGTCGGAGCGAAGCAGATCCTGTCGGCGGCGAAGCGCCATTTCGGGGAGAAGAACCGGGCCGTGTCGCTGGTGGTGCCGAAGGGGTAGCGGGGGCGCGGGTGCGCGGGGAGGCGAGTGCGCGGGTGCGCGAGAGGGCGAGAGCGCGGGGGAAGTAGTAACGCTCCCAACGCACGTTCTGTGCTACGCCTCCCCTCCCGCGTCCCTGCGCACTCGCGCACTCGCGCACCCGCGCACCCCTACGCCTTCCTCTGCAGCTCGAACAGCCGCTCCAGACCCTTCCTCCCCAGCCGCAACAGTTCGTGCAGCTGCTTCTCGCTGAACGCGCCGTGCTCCGCGGTTCCCTGGATCTCGACGAACTGGCCGCGCGACGTCATCACCAGGTTCATGTCGGTTCCCGCCGCCACGTCTTCGCCGTAGTCGAGGTCGAGGCTCGGGCGCGATCCCACGATCCCGACCGACACGGCGGCGACCTGCTGGCTGACGAAGCGCTTGAAGAGCTTCCCGTCGCGGATCAGACGGTCCTGCGCGTCGCGGAGCGCGACCCAGGCGCCGGTGATGGCGGCGGTGCGCGTGCCGCCGTCCGCCTGGAGCACGTCGCAGTCGATCCAGAGGGTGCGCTCGCCGAGCGCGGACATGTCTACGGCCTGCCGCAGCGCCCGCCCGATCAGGCGCTGGATCTCGACCGTGCGGCCGTCCACCTTTCCGGCGCGGTCGCGCGGTTTGCGCCGGTTCGTCGAGCCCGGGAGCATCCCGTACTCGGCGGTGAGCCATCCCTGGCCTTTTCCGCGCAGGAAATCCGGGACCCCATCCTCCACGCACACCGTGCAGAGCACCTGCGTCCGCCCGAACGCCGACAGCACGCTTCCGGGCAGGTGCGCCAGGATGTTCCTCCGGAAGGCCACGGGCCGCAGCTCGTCGGGCGCGCGCCCGTCCCGCCGCCCCTCCGCCTTCGCCGGCACGGCCACCTTTGCCCGCGCCCGTCCCGCAGCCGTCCTCTTCACGCTTCGCCCCCCGGTTTCTCCCGCGTTTCCTCCGCCTCCTCCCGCTCCGCCGCCACCTTGTCGATCAGCTTCGAGATCCGGATCGCCCCCTCGATCGACTGGTCGAACCGGAACATCAGCTCCGGGATGTACCGCACCCCCTTCATCCGCTGCCTCAACTGCGCCCGGATGAAGTTCCGCGCGTCCTGGAGGGCCCGCTGCGCCTCCTGCTGCTCCTTTTCCGTCGCGATCATCGAGAAGTACGCCTTTGCCGTCTTCAGGTCGGGCGCCGGCTCTACCCGGGTCACGGTCACCATCTTCATCCGCGGGTCCTGCATCTCGTAGTTCACGATTCGCGAGATCTCCCGCAGGAGTTCCCTCGCCATCATCTGCAGACGGTGCTGCTGGGCCATCAGAGGATCTCCGTCTCAGCCGAGCACACGACGAGCCCGGGGTGGGTTTTCAGGAACGTCTCGACTTCGTGCAGCACCTGGAGCGCGTGCTTCGTGTCGTTCGAAACGACCGCGACGCCGAGCGCCGTCTTCTGCCAGAGGTCGTTGTCGTCGACCTCGGCGATGCTCACATTGAAGCGGTCGTGGACGCGGTCTTTGACGGCGCGGAGCACGTGGCGCTTGTCCTTGAGCGAGTGGGATTCGCCGATGAAGGCGCTGATCCGCATGGTGCCGACGACCATTCCGAGCGACCTCCCGCCTTCGCCAGCCTTCCTACTGCTTCGCCTCCGCCTTCCGCTCCAGCTTCCGCGCCTTCTCCTCGATCTTGTACGCCTCGATCACGTCGCCCGTCTGCACGGATTCGAAGTTCGCGACGCGGATGCCGCACTCGAAGCCCTCCGCGACATCCTTCACGTCGTCCTTGAACCGCTTCAGCGACTCCAGCTTCCCGTCGTGCACCACCTCGCCGCCGCGGCGGACGCGCACCTGGCTGGACCGCTCGATCTTGCCGTCCGTAACGACGCAGCCGGCGATGTTGCCGGAACGGGAGATCTTGAAGACCTGCTTCACCGAAGCATGGCCCGTCACGGTTTCGACCTTCTCCGGCTCGAGCAGGCCCTCGAGCGCCAGCTTCATCTCCTCGACGATGTGGTAGATGACCTCGTACAGCTTGATCTGCACGCCCTTCTCCGTCGCGACCGTCCGGGCGCGCTCCTCGGCGCCGACGTGGAACCCGAGGACGAGGGCGTCGGAGGCGTCGGCGAGGACGATGTCGGACTCGTTGATGGTGCCGACGCCGGAGTGGATGATCCGGAGGCGGACTTCCTCGGTGGAGATGTCCTCGAGGGACTTCTTGAGCACCTCGACCGACCCCTTGACGTCGGTCTTGAGGATGATGCGGACTTCGCGCAGCTTCCCGGACTCGATGGACTGGAAGAGGTTCTCCATCTTGACGTGGCTGCGGCCGAGGATGGCGGTCTCGCGGACCTTGTGTTCGCGCTCCTCGGCGATGGAGCGGGCCTTGGTGACGTCGTTGAAGGTGTGGAACTTGTCGCCGGCGTCGGGGACGGTGGAGAGGCCGGTGACCATGACGGGCGTCGCGGGGGGCGCCTCTTCGAGCATCGCGCCGTGGTCGTCGTACATGTTGCGGACCCGGCCCCAGGCGCGGCCGGCGAGGATGACGTCGCCCTTGCGGAGGGTGCCGTTCTGGACGAGGAGGGTGGCGGTGACGCCCTTGCCCTCGGTCATGCGGGCCTCGAGCACGGCGCCGACGGCGGGCCTTGCGGGATTGGCCTTGAGCTCGAGGATCTGGGTCTCGAGCGCGAGGCGCTCGAGGAGGTCCTGCACGCCCTCGCCCGTGATGGCGGAGACCTTGGCGTAGTAGGTCTTTCCGCCCCACTCCTCGGGCGTCAGCGCGTTGTCGAATCCGCTCACCTGCTGCATGACGCGCATCGGGTTGGCGCCCTTCTTGTCCATCTTGTTGAGCGCCACGATGATCGTCGCGCCGGCCGCGCGGGCGTGCGCGATCGCCTCCTCCGTCTGCGGCATCATGCCGTCGTCCGCGGCCACGACGATCACGACCACGTCCGTCACGTTCGCGCCGCGCGCGCGCATCGCCGTGAACGCCTCGTGGCCCGGCGTGTCCAGGAACACCACCGAGCCCTGAGGCGCCGCCACCTTGTACGCCCCGATGTGCTGCGTGATCCCGCCCGACTCCCCGGCCGCCACGTTCGCGCTCCGGATCCGGTCCAGCAGGCTCGTCTTCCCGTGGTCCACGTGCCCCATGATCGTCACGATCGGCGGACGCGGCACCAGGTCCTCGGGCTTGTCCGGCGCCTCCGCGATGTCGTCGAAGTGCTTCTCTTCCTGCGTCTTCGCCTTCTTGACGACGATGTTGCGGTTGAACTCGAGCGCCATCATTTCGGTGTCGTCGGCGTCGAGCGCGTGGTTGATCGTCACCAGCTTCCCGTGGTCGAGCAGCTTCTTGATCACCAGCGGCGCCTTGATGCCCACGAGGGCGCAGAAGTCCTTCACCGAGATCGGCACCGGCACCTCGATCTGCCGGTCCGGCGGCGGCGGCGCGGGGGCGGCCGGCTTGGGCCGGCCGATCGTTTCCTCCAGCACGCGGATCGACGTCGAACGCCCGCCGGGGCGCATCCCGGGGCGCATTCCCGGGCGTCCGCCGCCCGGCCGGCGCACCGTCGTCTGGGGCACCGGCGGCTTGTTCAGCCCGAGCTTCTTCGCCCGCGCCTCCTCCTCCTGCGCCTTCTCGTACTCCTTCACCTCCGTCGGGCGCAGGATCCGGACCTTCTCCTCCTCCGTCTCCAGCTCCGCCACCGGCGTCGCACCCTCCGGCGCAGGCGTCCCCTTCGTGATCACCACGTCGCCCTTCGTGTCCGGACGGTGCAGCTTCACCGCCGGCTTCGGCGCCGGCGGCGCCGGCTTCGAAATCGCCGGCGCATGCATCACCTTCGCCGCAGGCTTCTTCGGCTCCTCCTTCGGCTCCTCCCTCACCGCCGGCTTCATCGCCGGCTTCACCGCCGTCTCCGGCTTCGGCGGACGATACACCAGCCCGTACGGCGACGGCGGAGGCTTCGGCGCCTCAGGCTTCGCAGGCTCCGCCGGCGGCTCCACCTTCGCCGGCGCAGGCTTCGCCATGATCTCCGCAAGCGGCGTCGCCGCGGGCTTCGCCGGGGCGGCGGGCTTGACGAAGCGGTTTCGGACCTGCGAGAGGAAGGGTTCCTCGAGCACGTTGAAGTTGGTCTTGATGGGGGCGCCGAGCTCCTGCGCGACGGTTTTCACCTCGGCGGGGTCCTTGCCCAGTTCTTTCGCCAGCTCGTAGATCCGCATTGATTCTCCGGTTCACGTCACGCCGGTCCGCGGGGGCGGCCGGTCGGGAAGAAGACGATTGTGGACTCGTGGGCGGCGGCGGGGAAGGGGAAATCGACACCCGGGCCGCGGTTGCGCGCGGGGATCAGGCGGGCGGGGCGCCCTCCGAAGCGGTGGCGTCCGGGGTTGCGCCCTCCGGCTGCGGCGCCTCCTCCTCACCCGCGTCCTGCGCCGAGTCGGCGTCGAGGCGCTCGGCGACGAGCTTGAGGATCTGCTCGGCGCGGTTGCGGTCGATGCCCGGGACGGCGGCGATGGCGTCGATGCCCGCCTCGGCGATCTTCTCGAGGGTGTCGAAGCCTGCGGCCGTGAGCCGCTCGACGGTGTCGTGGTCGAGCCCGTGGTGCTGGGGCGCCGGGCGCGGCGGGAGGGGCAGGCCGTGCCCCTCGCGCAGGCGCTGGCGGACGTGCGTCACGACGTGCTCGGCCTTGGTGATGTCGAAGCCGGGGATTTCGGACAGGGCCTCCGCCCCGGCGTCCGCGATCGACTCCGGCGTGTCGTAGCCCGCCTCGAGCAGCGCGCTGATGACTTCCGCGCCCAGGTCGTCCGGGATTCCGGCGCGGCGCTTCTGCGGGAACGCCTCCCCGCCCGCCGCCATGCGCTGGGCCTCCTCCTCCTGGCTGACGACGTCGATGTCCCAGCGGGTGAGCTTGGAGGCGAGGCGGACGTTCTGCCCCTGCTTGCCGATCGCCAGCGAGAGCTGGTCCTTGGTGACCACGACGCGGGCCCGGCGCTCCTCTTTGTTCACCAGGATACCGGCGACCTCGGCGGGCTTGAGGGCGTTGCGGATCATGGAAGCGGGGTCGGTTTCAAAGCGGATGATGTCGACCTTCTCGCCGGAGAGCTCCTCGACGATGTTCTTGATGCGGGCGCCGCGGACGCCGACGCAGGCGCCGACCGCGTCGACCTTGTCGTTGACGGAGGCGACGGCGATCTTGGTGCGGTAGCCGGGCTCGCGGGCGATGGAGCGGATCTCGACGAGCTTCTCCTGGATCTCGGGGACTTCGGCCTCGAAGAGCTTCTTGACGAAGTCGCCGCTGGCGCGCGAGAGGACGACGCGCACTTTCTGGCCCTTTTTCTTGACCTCGGCGACGAGGGCGCGGATGCGGTCGCCGACGCGGTAGGACTCGCCGGGGACCTGCTCGGAGCGCGGGACGACGGCCTCGACCTTGTTGAGGTTGACGATCATGTGGGGGCCTTCGAAACGCTGGACGGAGCCGACGATGACGGAGCCCTTCTTGGTTTCGTAGTCGCCGAAGACCTGGTTGCGCTCGACCTCGCGGAATTTCTGGATCATGACCTGCTTGAAGGTCTGGGCGGCGATGCGGCCGAGCTGCTCGAGGGTGAGGCCGGAGTTGGTGGAGATGCCGCCGGTGGTCCGGTCGACCTTGACGGTGAGGTCGGACTCCTCGCCGACGCCGAAGTGTTTGCGGACGGAGGAGAGCAGGGCGGACTCGAGGGCCTCGATGATGACTTCTTTTTCGATGCCTTTTTCGCGATGGATGGAGTCGACGATCCGGAGGAGTTCGCCGGTCATGAGGGGCCTCCTTCTGGCTGGGGCACGGGTCAGGACGTCCGATCCGGGCGGGTGGTCGTGGCGACCCGACCCGGAGCGGCCAAACAAAAAAGTGGGAAGCACATCTCCCACTTTTGCGGTCGAGCGACCCGGCTTGTCTCGGGCACTTCATTTGCCGGGCCCTGCATTATGCCGGAGGGGGGGCCGGGTGTCAAGGCGAATCGGGGGCGGGCGCCTCACGCAACCCCGTGCGGGGCAGTGACTTGCGGGCGGTCCTAATTGAACTCCCAGTGGAACTCGTCGGCCACGCGTGCCGACGGCGCCGCGCCCCCGCGGCCCCCGCCCCGAAGGCGCTTCATGTGATCCAGATCCCCCAGCAGCAGATCCGCGGACCTGTACCGCTGCCTCAGGTCCGGCGCCATGAGCCGCTGCACCACCCAGCGCACCTCGCGGGCGATTTCAGGACCGATCAGCGGGGGAGCGCCCCACTTGTCGGGCAGGGGCGGCATGCGCCCGGTGGCCATGTGGTACAGCGTGGCGCCGACGCCGTAGAGGTCGGCGCGGGAGTCCACGCCGGGCTCGCCCTCCATCTGTTCAGGCGCCGCGTATGCGACCGTCCCGAAGACCGCTTCGTCCGGGGGCGAGCCGGCGCGCAGCAGGCGAGCGAAGCCGAAATCGCAGAGCTTGGCGCGACCGCCCGGCGCCAGCAGGACATTGGCGGGCTTGATGTCGCCGTGCACGACTCCGCGGCGGCCGAGGAAGCGCACGGCCTCGCCCAGCTGGCGGCCGAGTTCCAGCACGGCCGGCGCGGACAGCGGACCGCCGCGGTGCACGCGGTCCAGCGCAGTCGGCCCGGCGACGAACTCCATCGCCAGCCAGTGCAGCCCGCGCCAGTGTCCGGAGGCCAGCCCGCGGACCACGCCGGGGTGGTCCATCGACTTGAGGAGCCACGCCTCGCGCTCCATGAGCTCGAGCGCTTTCGGGTCCTTTGACCATTTTGGGAAGAGGATTTTCAGGGCGACGTGGCGCCCGCTCTCGAGGTCGAGGGCGCGGTAGACGCCGGCCGTGCCGCCGCTGGAGAGCTTGCGGTCGATCACGTACCCCGGGATCGCTTCCATATCGGGTACTTCGGCGGGGGAGGGGGCAGGCCTGAAGGGAAACCTGGGGCGTACTCCGGTCGTTCATCGTCGTGATCGTCGTGATCCGCGACGAAGTCGTATCTGCCTTTCCTCCCGAAGCCTGTTGTTCCCGTTCCATGGGGG
>JADLHC010000209.1 GCA_020849035.1 Planctomycetia bacterium | reverse complement strand
CATGGCCCAGCCCTTCCCCCCCGCCGCTCCGCCCCCGCCCAATCCCCAGCCGCCCGCCTTCGCCCCATCCCCGGCCGGCTCCCCCTTCCAGCCCGGCGCCTTCCAGGCCCCCCAGCCCCCGCCGCAGAAATCCGGCGGGTGCTTCAAGGGCTGCTGCATCGTTGCCGTCATCCTGGGCGTGCTCGGGGTGATCGGGGTGGTGGTGGTCGGGATGAAGTGGAAGCAGATGTACGCGGCGATGATCCGGAAGACGGTGGTGGACCAGTCGGACCTGACGCCGGACGAGAAGAAGGAGACTGAGGAGATCTTCGAGAAGGCGCTGGACGCGATGACGGGCCCGAAGGCGGGGGACCAGAAGTTCGCGGAGCAGTTCCAGAAGGCGATGAACGACCTGCAGGCTGCGGCGCAGGACCAGAAGATCGAGGGGCGCGAGCTGCGCCCGGTGTTCGCGCGGCTGAAGCAGGCGCTGAAGGACGCTGGGTACACGTTCTCCTCGAACCTTTTCCCGATGGTGAGCTGGAGAGTGACGGTGACGGCGTACGACGAGGGCCGGAAGGCGGAGGTCGTGAAGGTACTCGGGCAGAAGATGAGCCTGCCCGAGGCGGCGGCGGCGTCGATCCTGGCGAAGCTGCCGGCGGAGGTGCTGACGGGCGTGACGGAGCCGGAGGCGCAGGACTTCCTGAAGAAGCTGGAGGCGGCCGGCTGCGACGCCACGATGGAGCCGCTGGGAGCGGAGGCGCCGAAGTAACCCATGAGCACCCTGAGAACGGCCCTGCCCGCCCTGGCCCTCGCCCTGGGCGGGCTCGCGTTCGGGCAGGACGCGAGGTCGAAGCCGGAGGCGGAGGCGAAGCTGCTGTGCGAGCAGGCGGCGAAGAAGCGCGGGAAGGAGGCGGTGGCGCTCTACGAGCAGGCGATCGCGCTGGACGCGAGCTGCGTCGAGGCGTTCGTCGGGCGTGGCGCCGCGCGCCGGTACACGGAGCCGGCCCTCGCGCTCGCGGACTTCGCGCACGCCGACGCGATCAAGGACGAGTTCCAGCCCGCGGCCTCGTGGTACCGCATCCTCGTCCTCTTCGACGTCTACCTGGACCGCGCCGGAGCCTGGGACGAGGCGGAACGGCTCAAGCGCCGGTCGCGCGGCGCCTGGAGCTTCGTCGGCGGGGGCGTGCAGGAACTCCTCGCCGGCCACGGCGACCGCGCGGAGGAGTACTTCGACAAGGCCCACCAGAACGACGACACCATTCCGTTCACCCTGCGGTTCAAGGCCCTCTCCCAGGCCGACTACGGGAACGTCCTGTCGCGCGACACCGCGGCGCAGGCGGTCAAGTCGGACCCGGAGGACCCCGGTTCCGCGGCCACCCTCGCTTTCGCGGCGAACCTCGACGACGCCGCGAGCGCTTCCCGTGAGCTCGACCGGATCCTCGGCGAGACACCGAAGTTCGCGTGGACGCTCCTGGCCAAGGCCAGGGTGTGCGTGAAGCAATCGAAGTGGGACGACGCGCTGGCCGCCTGCCGGGCCGCGGACGCCCTCGCCCCGGCCGGTCCTGAGACAGCCTACCTGCGAGCGCTGGCGCTGGAGGGGTCCGGAAAGACGGCGGAGGCTGAGGCGGCCGCATCCCAGGCCGTCGCCTGGGACGCCAACTATCCCGAGGCCCTCCTCAGGCGCGCCGACCTGCGCCTCAAGCTCAAGGACTGGTCCGGAGCGCTGCGCGACTACGAGTCCTGGAAGCGGTTCGCGATCGACCCGCAGATGCAGAAGATGCTGCAGGACAAGATCACGCTGGCGGAGAACGGGAAGGCGCGGGACGAGGGCGTGATCGTGTCGTTCACCGGTTACTGCGACCGGGCGCGGATCTACATCGAGGAGGAGGACTGGGACCGCGCGGCGAAGGACCTGGAGATGGCGAAGGGTCTCGAGGAGAAGAACGAGCGCTGGCGGCAGCTCTGGATCCTGTTCCATGCGAAGAAGAAGGACTACGCGAAGATGTGGGAGTCGGTGCAGCAGGTCATCGACAACGGCGGGAACGGGGTCATGGTCTTCTTCAACCGCGGCGGGGACGGGGCGAAGGTGTTCGAGGCCCTGAAAAAGGAAACGGTGTTCCTCGAGGGGCTGCGCAAGGTGACGACGAAGACGCCGCGCGACCAGTACTTCAAGGCCCAGGCGTTCTACGACCAGGCGATGGCGATGGTCGCGGACAAGAAGTCCGGGTTTGAGCCGCTTCTGCGCGAATCGGCCGCCGAGTACCGCAAGCTGTGCGAGACGTACAAGGAGGCGCAGGAGGTGGCCGGCTCGTTCTACAACGAGGCGTGCTGCTGGTCGCTCGCGAACGACGTGGACAAGGCCTTCGACGCCCTGGAGCGCGCGATCGAGGCGGGCTACGGGAAGGACGAAGGCGAGATTCCGCACATGGAGAAGAACGACACCGACCTGGCGAACATGAGGAAGGACGGGCGGTGGGAGGCGCTGGTGAAGAAGGTGAAGGGGAAGTACGGGAAGTAGGCAGTGGGCAGCGGGCAGTAGGCAGTCGGCAGGGGGCAGTGGGCAGGGGGCAGTGGTTCGACCGAGTCCGGCGTGGCGGCCCGGTGCCTACCGGAGCCTCGAGGCCAGGCGCCGCGCGCCGATGCTCACGTCGTCCAGGATCGTGTAGGCGACCGGCACGGCGTAGAGCGTGAAGACCGTCGAGACCAGCAGCCCGCCGCCGACGGCGCGGGCCAGCGGCGCGTAGGGAATGCCCGCGACCCCCGCTTCCCCGAACGCCATCGGGACGAGTCCGACGATGGTGGTGAGGGTGGTGATCCAGATCGGGCGGAAGCGGGAAACGGCGGCCTCGCGGCAGGCGGCCTCGCGGTCCATGCCCCCGGCGCGCATCTGGTTGATGCGGTCGATGAGGACGATGGCGTTGTTCACGACGACGCCGATGAGGACGACCATGCCGATCATGCCCATGAGGTCGAGGGTCGTCCGCGTGGCCCAGAGGGACCACCAGGCTCCGGTGAAGGCGAACGGGATGGAGACGCCGGCGCAGATCGGGAGCAGCCACGACTCGAACAGCACGCCCATGATGAGGAACACGAACACGAAGGACATGAGGAGCGCGAAGCCGAAGTCGCCCTGCTCCTGGTTCCAGCGGCGGGACCAGGCGCCCATGTCCCACGTCGTGCCCTCGGGCCACCGGAACCGCGCGAGCTCCGCCTTCACCGCCTCCGACAGGCCGAACATGTCCTCGCCCTGCGCGACCACCTTGATGCCGAGCGACGTCTTCCGGTTCTCGTGGTTGATGGCGGACAACCCCTTGGCGAACTCGAAGTCGGCGAGCGCGCCGAGCGGGACGGGGCCGCCGTCGCCCGGCGGGTAGAGCGAGATCTGCGAGAGCTGCGCGAGGTTCTCGCGGTCGTCCGCGGGGAACTGCAGGATCAGCGGCACCTCGCGGCCGCCGACCCGCAGGTCCGGCAGTCGCGCGCCGCGCAGCGCCGTCGAGACCGTCCCCCCGGCAACCCACGACTCCACCCCCGCCCGCGCCGCGCGGTCCCGCTTGACCCGCACCCGCAGCTCGTCCGTCCCCGCCTCCAGGTCCGACGTCACGTCCGCCACGCCCGGGAGCGCGGCCAGGCGGCGGCGCACCTCCTCCGACAGCTTCGCCAGCGCTTCCGTGTCGTCCCCGACGAGCCGCAGGTCGACCTGTCCGCCGCGGCCCTCGCCGCCGCGCCACGAGGTCGAAGGCTCCACCCCGGGAATCACGGGAATGAGCTCCTTGAGCCGGGCCAGCAGCTTCTCCCGCTCCTCGTCCGTCCGCGGACGCCTGTCGAGGTAGACGGTCATGCGGCCCCAGGCTTCGCGGAAGCGGACGCGGAGGGAGGCGGCCTGGAGTTCGGCGCGGTGGGGTTCGACGGCGGCCTCGACCTGGCGCATGGCGCGGTCGTTCTCGGCGAGGGAGCCTGTGGTGGTGAAGCGGAAGAAGACCTCGAGGTCGTGCTTCTGTTCGCGGGGTTCGAGGGAGCGCTCGACGCCGCGGAACGGGAAGTAGACGGAGGCGCAGGCGGCGGAGAAGAGGAGGGCGGCCTCGAGGCGGTGGCGGAGGACCCAGGAGGTGACGGCGCCGGAGGCCTCGCCGGCCCAGCGGATGGGGGGGAGGGAGCGCGGGGTGCGGGAGCCGGCGAAGTACACGGTGGCGGCGGGGATGAGGGCGAGGGAGACGACGAGGGAGGCGCCGAGGGAGACGCCGAGGGGGATGGCGAGGCGGCCGAGGAAGAACTGCATCATGCCGTCGCCGGCCATGAGGGCGATGGGGAGGAAGACGACGACGGAGGTGGCGGTGGAGAGGGTGACGGCGAGGGCGACCTCGGAGGCGCCGCGGACGGCGGCCTCGCGCGGGGGGACGCCGGCCTGGCGGAGGCGGTCGATGTTCTCGGAGACGACGACGGAGTTGTCGACGAGCATCCCGATGGAGAGGGTGAGGCCGGTGAGGGTGACGAGGTTGAACGAGTCGCCGGTGAAGTACATGACGATGAGGGTGAAGAGCATCGAGGCGGGGACGGCGACGTTGATGATGACGGAGAGGCGGACGCGGAGGAGGAAGAGCCAGAGGATGGCGAGGGAGAAGACGGCGCCCTCGAGGGCGGACTGCTGGAGGGTGCGGATGGAGCCGCTGATGAGGCGGCCGGCGTCCTCGAGGACGTGGAAGCGGACGCCGGCGAGCTCGGGGTCGCCGGGGAGGTCCTGCTCGACGACGCGGCGGACGGCCTCGCAGACGGCGACGGTGTTGGCCTCGCTCTCCTTGAAGACCTCGACGGTGATGGCGGTCCGGCCGTCGATGCGGCTGATGACGTCGCGGAGGGAGAGGGCGGGGCGGACGTCGGCGACGTCGCCGAGGGCGACGCCGGGGCGTACCGGGAGGGCCGCGACGGCGGCCGGTCCCTCCAGGGTCGCGACGGAGCGGAGCTGGTGCTCCACGCCGCCTTCCGTGATCGTCCCCGAGCCGAGCGTGAAGTCCTCCGTGCGGAGCCGCTGCACGAGCTGGTAGAGGTTCACGCCGGCGGCCTTCGCCCGGTCGCGGTCGATCTCGATGCGGATCGTCTCGTCCACCAGCCCCTCGAACTCGAGGTTCGCGACCCCCGGGAGCCGCTCGAGCTCGCGCCGGACCTTCTTCTCGATGCGCTGGAGGTCCTCCTCGTCCTCGGGGATCGCGATCGCGATCTCCATCACGGGCTCGGAGTTGGGGTTGAACTTGAAGACGTGGTATCGCTCGACGTCCGCGGGCATCTCGGCCATCGCGCGGTCCATCCGGTCGCGCACCTCCGCGTAGGCCCCGTCCATGTCCGTCCCGTTGCGGAACCCGATCCACAGCCGCGCCTCGTTCGCGCCGCTCCGCGAGTTCACGGTCTCGATGTTCTTCACCGTCGCCAGCGCTTCCTCCGCGGGCCGCGTCACGAACCGCTCGACCTCGCGGGGGGTACCGTCGCGGAACGGGATGCGGACGAAGAGGAACGGGGGCGTGTAGCCGGAGGGGAGCAGCTGGACGGGGAGGCGCATGTAGGCGAGGGCGCCGACGGCCAGGAGGGCCAGCGTGGCCATCGCCATCGTGACGGGCTTCTCGACGCTCATCGCCGCGAGCGGATTCCGCTTCATCCGGCCCTCCGCGACTCGATCGCGTGCCAGAGGGCGGGGATGAGGAGGAGGGTGAGGAGGGTGCTGGAGACCATGCCGCCCAGGACGGTGACGGCGAGGGGTGCCTGGAGTTCGGCGCCCTCTCCGAGGCCGAGGGCCATGGGGAGGAGGCCGAGGATGGTGGTGAGGCTGGTCATGAGGACGGGGCGGAGGCGGGAGCGGGCGGCGCGGACGATGGCCTCGGTGGGGTCGGCGCCGCCGCGGCGCGCCTGGTTGGCGGCGTCGATGAGGATGATGCCGTTGTTGACGGCGATGCCCGCGAGGACGACGACGCCGATGGCGGCGACGACGGAGACGGGGGTGGCCGTCGCGAACAGCGCGAGCACCACCCCCGCGAGGGCCATCGGCACGGTGAACATGATCAGGAACGGGTGCAGCAGGCTCTCGAACTGCGAGGCCATCACCACGTACACGAGGAATACCGCCAGAACGATCGCCAGCAGCATCGAGCGCCCGCTCGCCTGCATCTCCTTCGCCTGCCCGGAGACGATGAAGCTCACGTCCTCGGCCCGCGGCAGCCGGGCCGCCGCCTCCGCCACGTCCTGCGACGCCGCCGCCAGGTCGTAGCCCTTCACCCCCGCCCTCACCAGCGCCGCCCGCTGGTGCGCCACCCGCCGGATCTCGTTCGGCCCTTCCGACTTCGAGAACTCCGCCACCGACGCGAGGCGCACGGGCGTCGCGGCGCCCGGGTTGACCACGATGGCGCCGACGCGCGCGAGCTCCTCCACGTCGGTCCCGCGGCCCATCACGCGCACCGGCACCTTCCGGTCCTCCTCCGACAGCTTCGTCGCCTCGGTGCCGAGCACCTGGTTCTGGACGATGGAGGCGACGGCGTTGATGTCGAGGCCGTACTCCGCGAGCTTCGCCCGGTTGTACGTCACCCGGATTTCCGGCGAGCCGCGGCCGATCGTGGAACGGACGTCGGTGAGGGACGGAAGGGCGGCGAGGGCGGTCTCGGCTTCGCGTGCGGCGCGGCGGATGGCGGCGAGGTCGTGGCCGCGGACCTCGAGTTCGAGGGGGGTGCGGAAGGTGAAGAGGACGGGGTGGGCGACCTGGACGGAGACGTCGGGGAGGGAGGCGAAGCGGGGGCGGAGGGCGTCGAGGACGGCGCGTTCGGCGGCCTCGAGGTCTGCGGCGGGCTTGAGGGCGACGCGGATGCGGGCGGTGTTTTCGCCTTCGGACTCGCGGCGGTTGGCGTCGTCCTCGACGCCGACGGCGGAGACGACGCGGGCGACGCCGGGGGTGGCCATGACGAACTTCTCGAGGTCGGCGACCTGGGCGTCGGTGCGCTCGATGGGAGTGCCGACGGGGAGGGAGACCTCGAGGATGAACTCGCCCTGGTGGAGGGTGGGGATGAGTTCCTGCTGGAGGCGGGGTGCGAGGGCGGCGGTGCCGCCGACGGCGAGGATGGCAGCCGCGGCGAGGAGCGGCTTCGCGCCGAGGGCCGCGCGCAGCGTCGCCGGATAGAGGCGATTGAGCCATTCGAGGAACGCGGTGGAGACCGCCAGGAGGGGTTTCACGGCGAATCCCGCGGCGAGCCGGACGACCGCGGCGGCGCGGACGAGCACCCAGGTGAGCCCCCAGAACGTCCAGACGACGGCCTGCAGGACGAGTTCGAGGACGACCGCCACGGGAAGGACCAGGACCGCGAGCACGCCGTCGGCGACGCCGCGGACGCGCCCGGACCGGAGCCCCTCGTGCGCCCGGCGGGCGTACTCGAGGAAGAACAGCCGGAACACGCGCTCCCCGGACTCGAGCTTCTTCCAGTCCCTGGAAGCGAGCATGGGGACGAAGAAGAGCGAGACGCCCATGGAGGCCATGAGGGAGATGCAGACGGTGAGGGCCTGGTCGCGGAAGATCTGGCCGGCGATGCCCTCGACGAAGGCGATGGGGAAGAAGACGACGACGGTGGTGAGGGTGGAGGCGGAGACGGCGAGGCCGACTTCGCGTGTGCCGCGGATGGCGGCGTCGACGCGGGAGTCGCCCTCCTCGCGGCACCGGGCGATGGCGTCGAGGACGACGATGGAGGCGTCGACCATCATGCCGACGCCGAGGGCGAGGCCGCCGAGGGACATGACGTTCAGCGAGATCCCGGCGAGGTGCATGACGCCGAAGGTGGCGACGATCGAGAGCGGGATCGAGAAGCCGATGACGAGCGTGTCGGGGAGGGAGCGGAGGAAGAAGAAAAGGACGACGACGGCCAGGAGGGCGCCCTGCCACGCGGCGGAGGTGACCGCGTCGATCGAGGAGCGGACGAAGATGGACTGGTCGGTGAGGACCGTCGCGCGGACGCCGCGGGGGAGGCGGACGCGGTCCTCGTCGGGTTCCCCGGGGCCGCCGCCCGCATACTTCTTCCACCACGGCGGCGGCGTCCCCTCGAGCCGCGCCCGCACGGCGTCGGTGACGGCGACGATGTTGGCGTCGGCCTCGCGGTAGATGTCGAGCAGCACCGCCTCCTGCCCGTCGATGCGCGCCACGACCCTCGGGTCCTTCGGGATCCGCCGGATCGTGGCCACGTCGCGCAGCCGCACGGCGGCCTCGCCCCTGCGCGCGACCACGATGTCCCCGATCTCGTCCTGCGAGCGGAACTCGTTCAGCGTCCGGACGAGGTACTGGACGTCGCCCTCGACGAGCGAGCCCGAGGGCTGGTTCAGGTTCTCCTGCCCGAGCCGCTCCGCCACCGCCCGCGGGTCCAGCCCCAGCTGCGCCAGCGCCGCCCGGTGCACCTCGACGCGGATCTCCTCCTCGCGCCCCCCGCGCACCTTGACGGCGGCCACGCCGGGCGTGCTCTCCAGCGCCCGCCGGATGTCCTCGTCGGCCAGGGAGCGAAGGGCGACCAGCCCCCGGTCGCCGCTCACGCCGATCCGCAGCACGGGGTCCAGGTTCGGGTCGTAGCGCAGCAGCACCGGCCGGCGCGCCTCGCGCGGCAGCTGCAGGTGGTCCAGCTTCTCGCGCACCTCCTGCAGCGCCGACTCGATCTTCGTCCCCCATTCGAACTCGAGCGTGACCTCGCTCACCCCCGTCCGCGAGACGCTCGCGAGCTGCACCAGGCCGCCGACGACGCCGACCGCCTCCTCGACCGGCTCCGTCACGCCGCGCTCCACGTCCTCGGGCGCCGCCCCCTCCATCTCGGTCCGGATCGTCACGGAGGGGTAGGAGATGTCCGGCATCAGGTTCAGCGGCAGGCGCCGGAGCGACACCGCGCCGAAAACCGCGAACGCGGCCGTGATCATGAAGACCGCGACGGGGCGCGTGACCGTGAAGCCGAAGAAGCCGGTGAGGGGTGTCTTCATCTCGGGCGTGGGAGGAACGGCGACGGCGAAACGAAAAAGGAAAAACTAGAAGGGAAAAACGAAAAGAACGGATCCAGCCACGGGCCCTTTTCCTTTTTCCCTTTTTGTTTTTCCTTTTTCGTTTCGTCGTCGCCTTTCCTCACTCCGCCATCACCTTCACCTTCGTCCCGTCCTTCAGCCCGTTCTGCCCCACCACGATGACCTCATCCCCCTCCGAAGCGCCCTTCGTCACTTCCGCGATGTCCTTCTCCTGGAACCCCAGCTCAAGCTCCGACCACTTCGCCTCCTCGCCCTTCTTCACGAACACCCCCGGCCGCCCCTCGTCGAAGACCAGCGCCTTCTTGGGGACGAGCAGGGCCTTGTCGCGCGGCTCCAGCACGATCGAGACGTCCACGAACATCCCGGGGCGCAGCCGGCGCTCCGGATCGGCCAGCGCCAGGTAGGCCTTCGCCGTCCCGCTCGCACGGTCGATGACCGGGTTGATCCTCTTCACCGTCGCGCCGAACTTCGCCTCCAGCGTCTCGCTGGACACGTCGGCCGGCTGTCCCTCGCGGAGGCGGAACAGGTCCCTCTCCGGGACGAACAGCACGCACTCGAGCTCGCCGAGGTCGGTGATCTCGCAGAACGCGGCGTTCGCCTGGACGTGCTTGCCCTTCTGGACGTCGAGGCGGGTGACCGTCCCGGCGATCGGCGCCCGGATGGTCGTGTTGTCGAGCGCGAGCTTCGCGGCCTCCTCCTCGAGCTTCGCCGTCTGCCAGGCCTGCTCCGCCTTGCGGAACTCGTCGACACTCACGAAATTCTCGGCAAGCAGGGTCTTCATGCGTTCGTAGTCGTCCCGCGTCTTCTTCTCTGCAACCTCGGCTTTGCGGTGCGCCAGCGCCAGCTCCTCAGCGTCGAGCCGCGCGAGGATCGCGCCTGCCGCGACCGCCGAGCCCTCGGCGACGGGGAGCTCGCTGACGATGCCGGAAGCCTTCGGGACGACGTCCACGCGGCGGACGGGGTCGACCGTGGACGTCGTGAGCAGCCGCAGTGCGATCGGTCCCCGGCCGAGCTTCTCGGTCCGCACCGGCACCGCCTCCGCGGGCGCCCCGGATTTCTTCCCCCAGCGGCCGCCCTGTCCGCCGGCTCCGCCGCCAGGGCCGCAGCCGGCGGCGACGAGGAGGAGCGTGAGAAGGGCCAGGAGGGATCTCATGGGGACCAGAATGATACGGCGGAATCGGGGTCGCGGTTGGCGGGTGCGCCAAATGAAGCGCGTGCGGGGCGGGGGCCGATAATGGGGGGGTGCCCTGGACCGTCTACCTGCTGCGCTGCTCGGACGACACCCTCTACACGGGGATCGCGCGGGATCTCGCGCGCCGGGTCGCGCAGCACGACTCGGGCCGCGGGGCGAAGTACACGCGGGGACGGGGGCCGGTGAGCGTGCTCTGGACGGAGCGGAAGCGCACGCAGGGGGCCGCGCTGCGGCGCGAGGCGGAGATCAAGCGCTGGCCGAGGGCGGAGAAGCTGCGCCTGGCGGCGTCCCGCCGGCCTCGTCGGGCGCCTCCGGCCGCATCCCCGCCGCGAAATTCCCGGCGATGACGAGCGCACCGCCCACGAGCTTGGCCGCGCCGAACGTCTCGCCGAAGAAGATCCCGCTGAAGATCCCCGCGAAGACGGGCTCGAGCGTGTAGATGACGGCGGCGTGGTTGGGGGAGAGGAAGCGCTGGAAGTGCATCATGAGGGCGATGGACCCGACGGTGGCGAGGACGGCGGTGAAGGAGAGGCCGAGCCAGACGTCGCGCTCGGGCAACGCGGCGAGCACGGCGCCGAACATCCCGGGGCGGACGAGGAGCACCGGGACGGCGCAGGCGAGCGCGCCGAACGTCGCCTGGTGCCACGCCATCCCGATCGGGTCGCAGCGCCGCGTCCCGACGTCGGTCGCCAGGATCTGGAACGAGAAGACGAGGGCGCAGAGCAGCGAGAGCCACTCCCCGCGTCCCAGCGACGGAATCCCCGACCGTTCCGCTCCCGTCACGAGCCACAGCCCCACCGTCGCGCACCCGATCGCCAGCGCCACCGCCGCGGAGGGGCGCTTCTTCAGAATCAGCGCCGCCAGCAGCGGCGTGAACACCACGAACATGCTCGTGAACAGCGCCGAGATCGAGGGGTCCACGTCCCGCAGGCCGTAGATCTGCAGGATGAACCCGCCCGCGAAAGGGACCCCCGCGATCACGCCCCACCGCAGCGAGCCCCGGGCGCCGTGCCGCAGGCGCGGGAAGGCCAGCGGGAAGACGAGCGCCGCGATCGCGAATCGCACGGCCAGGAACAGCAGCGGAGCCCAGTCCTGCTCCGATGCCGGCAGCCGCTCCGCGATCTCCGCGCTCCCCGTCTTCATGAGGAAGAACGTCGCGCCCCAGAACAGCGTGCACACCACGAGCCCGGTGACGGCACGGGCACGCGTGGACGGGACGGCCGGGGGACTCCCTACACCGTCCATTTGAGCTCGCGGTAGGCGAACTTGAAGGCCTTGAAGCGCGCGACCTTCCGCGCGTGCCACGCCAGGCCGGGCCCGGCCGCGGCCACCGCGTCCTCCGTGACCAGGATCTGCTCCTCGCCCGCCAGGTCCTCCCCGAGCTTCGCCGCGCGGTTCACCTGGTGCCCGAACGCCTCCCGGCCGAACCGGAACACCTTCCCGAACCCGATCCCGCAGCACAGCCTCAGCTGCTCCGCCTCGGGCCGCCCCGAATTCCGCTTCGCCAGCGCGCGGTTGAGCGCGACCGCCGTCTCGATCGCGGTCCTCGCCCCCTCCCGGCCGTCGAACCACGCAAACAGCGAGTCCGCCTCCCACTTCAGCACGTGCCCGCCCTTGCGGCGCACCATCGGCGACAGAAGCCGCTCGCCGTCGGCGATCAGCGTGAGGAAATGGAGGATGCCGAAGAGCTCGGTGAAGAGGCTGAAATTCCGGTAGTCGGTGACGAGGATCGCCCCCTCGCGTTCGCAGGACCGGAGGCGGGCGTCGATGGCCGCCCGGGCCGGCCCGCGCGCTCCGGCGCGGCGCGCGAGGAGCGCGAAGGCCTGCTGCTCGGTCATCGGGCTAGGAGATCCGGCCGCTCGCGATCGCGGACTTCGCAGCCTGGATGTCCTCGTCCATGACCGTCTTCCGCTTCGCAGCGTTCATGCTCTCCACGGAGCCCTTCGCCAGCTTGACCAGGAACTCCTGGGCGGCCTGGGCCGCGAGGTCCACCGACGACGCGCTGATCCGGGGCACGCCGTTGGCCAGCAGGATCCGCTTGATCGCCGCATTCGGCAGGTCAGCCATCGTTTTCCCCTCCATTGGTTCCGGGCGAGGATAGCGCGGCTGGCGGGAAGAGCAACGATTGCAGAGGAGAGGGCTACTTCTCCTCGGCGATCACGGTGACCGCCAGCTTGTGGATGTGGAGCCTGCCGCCCGGCGGGAGGCGGAAGGAGAAGCCGCCGCTCCTGGCCCCGGAAGGGGCGCAGCGGCCGGGCTGGCCGGAGGGCTTGTCCCCCATGACCCGGAAGCGCCCCCCGTAGATCCAGAAGTTCACCGTCAAGCGTTCGCCCGCCTTGATCGCGCCGTTGGCCATCAGCAGCTTGATGTCGTGCTGCACCGCGGCGAAGTTGCCTCGGCCTGTCCGCTGTTGGAGGACGAATCCCTCTTCACCCGCGCTGAATTCGATCTGGATGCGGAAATCGGCCCACCGGACGTCCTGGACCAGCTCCACGACCTGCGTCGTCTCCCCGATGTTCTCGAGGTGCCAGCCGTCCTCGTCCCGTTTCTCCTCGATTTCCGGAGGCACGGTCCAGGTCCATTCCTTGGCGAGGAGGTCCTTTGCGGGCGGAAGGGCCGGCGGAACGTCCCCGAAGAGCCAGCTGTCGACGGCGGCATCGGCATCACGGTGGAGACTCATGGCGTCCGTCGGCGGCAGCTCCTCCGGGTAGAGGGAGGAGGCCACGAGGACGGCGATCCGCGAGTAGCGCGCCGCGGCCTCCAGGTAGGGCGGATCGTGCCCCGCGGCGCGTCCCCCGCGCTCCCTCGCCGCCGCAACCAGGGCCAGCGCGGGCACGGACCATTCCTTGCGCTGTCCGCCCCACTCCACCTTCGCCGCGTCCTTCACGAGCGCGCGCACGACGTCCTCGGTTTCCGCGAGCGCCTTCTTGTCCGCGAGCCCCTCGGAGACGGACTTCAGCGTGCGCAGCACCGCGGCCCTGCGCTCCTCGCGCTCCGCGGCGGGGTCCTTCGGAGGCTCGGGCGCCTGCGCCGCCGCGGCGGCGGCCATCGCGAACAGCAGGGTGAGTGTTCTCATGGGATCTCCCGGACCGGAGTTCAGAACGGATGCGCTCCCGCCCGGTTCGTCAGCCTTTCAGAAGATCCAGAAGGGTGGTCTTCACATCCTTCATGTCCCGGACCCGCACGCCTTTCTGCCCGGAGATCCACACCGGGCCGTCCTGCGGGTCCGCGGGCTCCAGGCCGTGGCTGCCCTTCACGAGCGACGCGTCGAGCGGGACGACGTCCATCAGGTAGCGGAACCCGAGCTTCTTCTGCAGAAGGCGCGTCGCCGCCTTCGGCGCGGCGCCCTTCGCCATGAACAGCTCGCGCGGGTCGTAGCCGGGCTTGCGGTGGATGTCCACGGTGCGGGCGAAGTCCGGCGCGCGGCGGTCGTCGTCCCAGTAGTCGTAGGAAAACCAGGCGTCGTGCGGGGCGAGCAGCACGATGTCGCCCGCGCGGTGCGAGTCGAGGCCCAGCTCGCGGCGCGCGGAGCCGGCGAAGGGCGTGCCGATCTCGCGGAGGGCGCCGGCCACGGCGGAGACGCTCGCGATGTCGCGGACGTAGACGTGCGCGACCTGGTGGTCCGCCACCGCGAACGCCTTCGAGCCGAACGTGTCGAGCATCTCGCCGAACGGGCCGTCGCGGACCGCGAGCCAGCCCTTGGAGCGCAGCAGGCGGTTTGGGAACAGCGCCCGCGAGACCGGCGCGATCCCGTACTCGCTGACGACGGCGACCGAGGCGCCGATGTCGCGCGCCGCGTCCATCACGAGGCCGGCGCACGCGTCCACCTCGCGCAGCAGCGCCGGGTTGCCGGGGCCGAAGCGCTGGTGGTCGTAGTCGAGGTGCGGGAGGTACACGAGCGTCAGCGTCGGCTTGAAGCGCCGGATCACGTCCGCCGAGGCCCGCGCGATCCAGTCGCTCGACGGCAGCCCCGCCTTGGGTCCCCAGAAGCTGAAGAACGGGAATTCCCCGTGCTTCGCCGTCAGCTCACGCGCCAGCTCCGGCGGGTTCGACAGGATGTCGAACACCTTCGACCCGTCCGCCCCGTAGTGCGGCTTCGGCGTCACGCTCCAGTCCACCCGTGCGCCCTGGTTGAACCACCAGAACATCTTCGCGCACGTGAACGCCGCGTCCCGCTTCCGAGCCGCCTCGTACACCTTCTCGCCCGCCACGAGCGCGTTCGACTGGAGCCAGAACCGCACCTCGCCCGTCTCGCGGTGGAACCATCCGTTCCCGACCGCGCCGTGGTCCTGCGGCGCGAGCCCCGTCAGCATCGTCGCCTGCGCGCTGCACGTCACGGCCGGCAGCACGCCCTTCATCGCGACCGCCCCCGAACCGCCGTCGGCGAGCGCGCGGAGGCGCGGCGTGTCGGCACCGACCTGGCGCGGCGTGAGGCCGACGACGTTGAGGAGGACGACCGGGGGCATCCGGAAAGGGTAGGGGGAGAAGGGCGGCGGTGCAAGGCGGGGCGTGGGGCACGGGGCGGGAAGGCATAATGGACGCATGGGATTCACCGTGGCCTCCTGGAACGTCCTGGCCGACGCGTATGTGCGGCCGGAGACCTATGCGAGATGTCAGCGCGAGGCGGTGGACCCGGCGGCGCGGCTGTCGAAGCAGATCGAGGTCCTCGAGCGCCTCGATGCGGACGTGATCTGCCTGCAGGAGGTCGAGGAGGAGCTCAGCGAGCGCCTGTCGCTCGCGGCGGCGTGGAAGAAGTGCTACGCGAAGAAGGGCGAGAACCGAAAGAACGGGTGCAAGATCCGCGTGAAACCGCCGGTCGCGCCCGGGCCGTGGGACTCGTTCCGGTACGCCGACGGGTCGGGACACGTCGCAGTCGTCGCGGTGATCCCGCTCGCCGACGGGCCCGTGGCCGTCGCCACCTCGCACCTGAAGTGGGACCCGCCCGGCACCGATCCCGCCCGGCGGTTCGGCCTCCGCCAGGCCGACGAGCTCATCGCTGCCCTCGAGGATCGCGGCCCCGGCCTCCCCTGGATCGCCTGCGGCGACTTCAACGTCCCCCCCGACGACCCCGTCCTCGCCCGATTCACCGCCGCCGGTTTCCGCGACGCCTACGCCGCCCGCCCCCGCGACGCCACCTGCGTCGCCAACGGCCGCGCCCGCCGGATCGACTTCATCCTCTATACTGGCCCCCTCATGTCCACCCCTCGCCCCCTGCCCGTCCTCGCCGACGACTCGATCCTGCCGTCGCTCGAGATGCCGTCGGACCACCTCCCGATCGCGGCCACCTTCCGCCGATTACGCTGAGTGCCGTTCCTTCTCGGACACGCTGAGGGGACAAGGAGCCGTG
>JADLHC010000208.1 GCA_020849035.1 Planctomycetia bacterium | reverse complement strand
TCGTCCGCGCCCATCTCCAGCCCCAGCACCCGGTCCACCTCCTGCCCCCGCGCCGTCAGGAACACGACCGGCATCGTCGCCCCCCGCCCCCGCAGCTCCCGGCAGACCGCCAGCCCGTCCATCCCCGGCAGCATCCAGTCCAGGATCACCACGTCCGGCTTCTCCTTCAGCGCCAGCGCCAGCCCCTTCTCCCCGTCCCCCGCCGCCAGCACGCGCCACCCCTCGAACGACAGGTTGTCGCGAAGGCCCCTCAGGATGTCGGGCTCGTCCTCAACGACCAGGATGGTCGGCGGCATCGGTGCTCCGGGGGAATTCGAGGATGAAGCGGCTTCCGCCGCCCTGGCGGGGCTCGCAGCGGGCGGATCCGCCGTGGCCCTGCATGACGCGGGCGACGAGGGCGAGGCCGAGGCCGGTGCCCTTGGTGCGGCGGGCGCGGGGGTCGGCGGCGCGGAAGAAGCGTTCGAAGACGCGTTCGCGGTCGTCGGGGGCGACGCCGATGCCGCGGTCCTCGACGGCGACGGAGGCGGTCCCGTTGCGCTCGGAGACGCGGACGCCGACCTGCGGCGTGCCTTCGCTGTATTTGGCGGCGTTCTCGAGGAGGTTCCGGAGGGCCAGGGCGACGCCGTCGGCGTCGAAGGCGGCGCGGACGGGGGAGGGGGCGTCGACGGCGACGGGGACGCCCGACAGCTTCGTGAACGCCGCCGCCGCCGCCCGCGCCGCCTCGGAGAGGTCGCCCGCCCGGCGATCCACCGTCCGCTCGCCGCGCTCGAGGCGCGCGAAGTCGAGGATCTTCTCGATCATCGCCGAGAGACGCTCGGACTCGCGCAGGATCACACGCATGTACTCGGCCTTCTGTCCCTCGTCGGCGATCTTCCCCGACTCCAGCGTCTCCGCGTACATCCGCACGAGCGCCAGCGGCGTCTTCAGCTCGTGCGACACCTGCGCGACGAAGTCTCCCTTGAGGCGCGCGAGCTCGGCCTCGCGGCGGACGGCGCGGAAGGACGCCCAGAGGCCTGCGGCGAGCGCGGCGAGCAGGACGGCGAGCCCCGCGGCATAGAGGAGGCGCTGCCGCCGGATGGTGGCGGCGGCTTCGCCGGAAGGCGGAAGGGCGACGGCGAGTCCGTCGGCGCCGGGAACGGGGGCGGCGTCGCCGCCCGGGGGGACGAGTTCGCCGGGGCCCCGGAGCGAGAGGCGCGCGCGGCGGAGCACGACTCCCGCGGCGGCGCCGCCGGGGCGCGTCCGCCACGCCGCGAGGAGCCCGCCGTCCAGTGCCGCGAAGACCGGCGCGTCCTTCTGCCGCACGAGCGCCGCCGCGAGCCCCGCGGCCCGCTCGCGAGAGTCCGCGGCCGCCCGCTCCCGCTCCCACTGCGCCGCGATGCCGTCCCAGCGCGCCCGTCCCGGCGCCGAGAAAGACCACGCCGCCAGCGCCGACGCCACCTTCGCGCGCGCCGGTTCCGCCGCCGTCCCGTAGCGCGCCGCGTCGCTGCCGGACAGGGAAGCGGCGAGCGCGAGCGCGTCCGCCTCGCCTTCCGCCGCGTTCGCTTCACGCCGCAGCCGTGCGCGTTCGAGCCAGGCCGCGACGGCGCGCTCGGGTTCGGTGAAGCGGCTCATGGCGAGCGCGACGTCGTACGCTCGGATCGCGCGGTCCGCCATGCCGAGCTTCGCGGCGAGCGCGGCCTCCTGCAGCTTCGCTTCCACCCGGACCGACTGCCCGTACACCGGCTGCCCGGCGGCCTCGTATTCGCGGAGGGCGGCCGCGGTGTCGCTGTCCACGAACTCGGCGCGGTAGCCACGGGCGAGGGCGGCGCGGGCGTCGGCGTCGGCGGGGAAGCCCTCGAAGAACCCGCGCACGGGGGCCGGGGGCGGGGGCCAGGTGAGGCGCCCGTTGCGGTCGAGGGCGAAGGCGGCGGCGACGTCCTCGCGGGCCTCGAGGCGGGCGAGGGCGGCTGCGAGCTGGGCGGCGGAGCCGGACTCCGGGATCGCTTCCAGGCACGGCCGCGCGGCGTCGTCGAGGCGCGCGCGCCACTCGGCGGCGGCCGCCGTCGCCGCGCGCCGCGCGTTCTCCGCCGCCGCCTGCTCGATGACCACGCGCTGGGCGCCCAGCGAGCGGGCCGCCAGGACGGCCAGGCCGGAAGCGGCGAGGAGGACGCCGCCGAAGATCGCCAGATGCGCGCGACGCACGGGGGGATTATAGGGCTCCCGGGGCGGGCCGCGGCGGCGGCGCGTCCCGGCCCGCGTCGAAGGGCGGGACTCCCGCGAGCCCGCAGGCGTGGCGCATCGCCTCGATTTCGGCCGCGGCCTGGTGGTCGTCCCCGATGGACTCCAGGATCGCGAGGCCGCGGAGCCAGGTCGCGCGCGCGTCCTCCGCCCGGCCCTCCAGCAGGGGGACCAACGCCGAGGCGCACGTGTGGCTGCCCTCGTACCGGCGGTTCTGCGTCTCCCGGTGGATCTCGAGCGCCTGCCGGAACTCCTCGCGCGACCGTTCGAAGTTCCGGTCCAGCACGTCCCAGCGCGCCATCTGGCCGAGCACGATCCCCTCGCATCTCCGGTTTCCGGTGGCGCGGTGGATGGCCAGCGCCTGCCCGGCGAGCACCCGCGCCTCGTCCCGGCGGCCCGTGCTGTCCCTGAGCGTCGCGAGGTTCTCCAGCGTCACCCCCTCCGACCGCCGGTTGCCGACCTCGCGGTGGATCGCGAGCGCCCGCTGGAGCTCCTCCTCGGCGGCCTCGAAGCGTCCGGACTCCTGGTGGAGCGTCCCGATCAGCCCGCGGACGATTCCCTCGGACCGCCGGTTCCCCAGCGCCGAGTGGATCGCCAGCGCCTCGTGCATCGACCGCGCGGCCTCCTCCCCGCGCCCCTCCAGCATCGCCACCATCCCGAGGTTCGAGCACGCGAGCCCCTCCCCGCGGCGGTCGCCCACGCTGCGGTGGAGCGCGAGCGACTGGTGCAGGAGCGCGGCGGCCTCCTCGAACTGGCCGACGTCCTTCCTGAGCAGGGCGAGGTTTCCGAGGACGTTCGCCTCGGACCTGCGGTTGCCGCATTCGCGGTGCACGGCCAGGGCCTGCCGCAGCGTCGCCTCCGCCTCATCCGGGCGGCCGCGGTTCTGCATCAGGAGCCCGAGGTTCGTCAGCACCTGGCCCTCCGGGGCGCGATCGCCGCACTCGCGATGAACGGCGAGGGCTTCCCGCAGCCGCTTCTCCGCCTCGTCCGTCCGGCCCGTCTCCAGCAGGGTCGTGCCCAGGCTCGCGAGAACCGCTCCCATCCTCCGGCGCAGCCGGTGCTTCAGGCAGAGCTCCAGGGCCTCCTCGCAGGCCCGGACCGCCTGCGGCCCGCGGCCCAGGCTCCGCATCGCGTCCCCCAGGTCCGTGAGGATGTCCGCCTCGCGCTCGACGTCGCCGGCCTCGCGGACCAGCGCGAGCGCCTTCTCGTACAGCGGAACCGCCCCGGGGAAGTCGCCGCTTCGCTCGAGCGCGTTCCCCGAGCGCTTGAGGGCGATCGCGTGTCCCACACCGGAGATCATCCCGGCGAACTCGCGCCAGAGCCGCGCCGCCTCCAGGGGCCGGAACTGCCGGGCCGCGGCTTCGGCGCCCCTTCGAAGGTACAGCGCGCGGATCGCTGCCCAGGGCTGTTCCCCCGGTTTCTCCGGATCCCCGGCGAGCCGCGCGTGCTCCGCGAGTTCGGCTGCGAAGGCGTCCGAGGGATGCGGCGGCGGGGGCGCCTCTTCGGACACGGCCGTCGCGGTCGGCCGTCCCCCGCAGACGGCCTCCATCAGGACCAGCGCGAGGGCGTGAAGCCCCCGCCTCTCGCCGGGAAGGTGAAGCTGGTACGCGGCCTCGCGCAGGAGGGCGTGCCGGAAGACGTAGGCAGTTTCCGCGTTCATGGAGGACGGGGATCAGGGCTCCAGGTCCGGGGGCTCCCACCAGGGAAGAACCCGCTTCAGGAGCGACCACTCCACCGCGGCGAGGATCGCCGTGGCGACGCACGAGCCGACCGCCACCGCTCCCAGGACCAGGATCAGCCCCATCCCGTCGCGCGCGCCGGGAGCGGCAGACATCGGCCCGTAGATCCTCGTGTACCCGAGGTACAGGCAGAGGCCGAGCTGGAGCGGGACGGAAGCGAAGAACGCCAGCGTCACCGCCGGCCCCGCGAAGGCGCCGAGACACCCGCAGCCGGGCCGGTCGCTCATGCCCCGATGGTAGGCGACCGCCGCCGGGCGCTCAAGCCGGCCCGGCCTACGCCAGCAGCTTCTCGATCACGCGCCCCTTGTTCGCGATCTGGATCGGCCGCCCCACCGGCGTCTGGAACCACTCCGTGTGGTCGATCCCCATCGCCGTGCACACCGTCGCAATCAGGTCCGGCACAGCCCACGGGTCCTTCGCCACGCTCGTCCCGTCGTCGCTCGTCGCGCCGATCACCTGACCGCCACGCACCCCGCCGCCCGCCATCGCGACCGAGAAGCAGCCGGGGAAATGGTCGCGCCCGTCGTTCTCGTTGATGCGCGGCGTCCGGCCGAACTCGCCCATGCACATCACAAGCGTCGATTCCAGCAGGCCCCTGTCCTCGAGGTCCCGGATCAGCGCCGCGAACGCGGGGCCCAGCGACCCGCACAGCCCGGTCACCCGGTTGAAGTTGTCCTGGTGCGTGTCCCACCCGCCCAGCGTCACCTCCACGAACGGCACACCCACCTCCACCAGCCGCCGCGCCATCAGCACGCCCTCGCCGAAACGGTCCCCGCGCTGCCCGGCCTTCTGCGCGTTCCCCTTCTTGTCCGACCCGCCCTCGCCGTCGCCGATCCCGTACCCCCGTTTCACGCTCTCGCCTTCCTCGCTGATGTCGAACGCCTTCAGCAGCGGCGAACGCATCAGCTTCACGCTCTTCTCGTAGATCGCGTCCTTCCCGTCCGTCATCACCCCGCCCCGCGACGCCGCGAACGCCGCGTCCGCCTTCTCCAGCAGCCGGAGGCGGCGGTCGAAGCGCTCCGCGTCGATGCCCGCGGCGTAGGCGACGTTGTCCGGCGGCCGCGACGGGTCCTGGATCACGAACGGCCCGTACGAGACGCCGAGGAAGCCCGCGCCGAAGGACGGGTTGTTGATGGAGACGAAGTGCGGCAGGTCGAGGTCCGCCCGCTGCTTCTTCAGCGAAGCCACCGCCCCCATGCTCGGGTGCTTCAGCGTCCCCGTCGGGGGGTACCCCGTGTGCAGGTAGTACCTCGCCCGCTGGTGGTTCCCCTCCCGCGACGTCATCGAGCGCACGATCGCCATCCGGTCCGCCAGGTCCGCCAGAGGCGCCAGCGGCTCCGTGAACTCGCAGCCGTCGATCTTCGTCTTCACCTTCTTCAGCGAACCGCCGTTCACCCCGCCCTTCGGGTCCCACGTGTCCATCTGGCTCGGCCCGCCGTCCATCCACAGCAGGATCACGCTCTTCGCCTTCGGCGTGATCGCCGCCGGCGGCTTGTCGTACTTCTCGTTCCCCTTCTTGCCGTCCTCCGCGAACAGGCTCGACGTCATCCGGCTCGCCAGCGCGAGCGACAGGGCGCCGCCGATGCCGAGCCGGAAGAAGTCGCGGCGGGCGATCGGTCCGGCGGCGAGGTCGGGCTTCTGGTCGTGGCAGTCGCAGTTGCGGGGTTGCATGGCAGTGGTCCTCGTCAAAGTCACCCTTCGGCTCGCTTCGCTCGCTTCGGGCGATCAGTGGTTGAACTGGAACTCCGCGCTGTTCACCAGCGCCCAGTACACGTCCTCGTAGATCAGCTTTGAGTTCTGGTACTTGTTGATCACGCTGGCGAAGTAGGACTTCTCCGTCTCGGACGGGAAGCGCCCGAGGACGGTCAGGTACATTGCGTCGCGGCGCGCCTCGACGGCCTGGTGCTTCTGCAGGATCTTCCCCAGCGTCGTCGTCGGCCCGACCTTCAGCCCGTTCTGGATCTGCACGTTGTTCATGAGCAGAAGCGCCTGCGGGATCGTGCCGTTGAAGGCGTCGCCGGCCTCGCCCTCGTCGTTGCCGAAGAGGAAGACGAAGCCGGCGAGGAAGCGCTGCTTGAGCTGCTCGACGCGGTCGCGGTCCATGCCGCGGGCTAGGGCGTTCTCGATGCCGGTGACGGACATGAGCGAGTAGAACATCTGGTCGGGCGTGAGGTGGTCGAGCTTTCGGTGGGTGTAGAAGCGCTCGTCGTGGGCGTTCGACGCCGTGGGCTTGCTGGAGAGCTGGTAGGCCCTGGTGTTGCAGATCGTGCGGATCAGGCGCTTGAGGTCGTAGCCGTTGACCTTGAAGTCCGCCGCCAGGTACTCGATGGCCGCCGGGATGGAGGGCGGGTTCGTGACGTCGAGGTCGTCCAGGGGCTCGACGAAGCCTGCACCCGTGAACGTTCCCCAGTACCAGTTCACGGCGGCCTTGGCGAACCACTTGTTGTCGTCGGCGGTCAGCCAGTTCGCGAACTCCTTCCGGCGCTCGACGCCGTCGGCGGGGCCGGCGATGAAGGTGCGCTCGGGGTTCCTGGGGTTCTTGAACTCGCGGGGCTTCGGCGTGCCGCCGGGGCGGGGGAGGGGCTTGCCCTCGAGGAACCTGGGGTCGACGACTTTCGGCGGGTTGGACTCCGGGATGGCGACCTCGCCGCGCGGGAGATCGACGATTTCGAAGACGCCGGTGGGCATTTTCGTCTGGGGGTCGATGACGCGGCGGACGCGGGTGCGCGCGAAGAACGCGGCGATGCCCCAGAAGTCGGGGATCTTCCAGTCGTTGACCTTCGAATCGTGGCACTGCGCGCACTGGATCTGCACGCCGAGGAAGTGCCGGGTGGCGCTGGCGGCCATGCCGGCCTCGCCCGCGTCCTGGAGCGACACGAGCCAGGCGGTCGCCCCGTTGGACTGCGAGTCGCCTTCGGCGGCGACGATGTCGTGGACGAAGGCGTTGTAGGGCTTGTTGGTCGCGAACGCGTCGCGGAACCACTCCCGGTACGCCCCGGCGCGGTCGCCGCCCGCCTGCAGGAGGCGCGAGCCGCCCATGAGCCGCTGGGCCCAGGTGAACGCCCAGTGCTCGGCGTACAGCGGGGAGTCGAGCAGCTCGTCGATCTTCTTCCGGCGCTTGTCCGGGTCGTTGCTCAGGAGGAACGCACGCGCGTCGTCCGCGGTCGGGATCTGGCCGGTGATGTCGAGCGCCACGCGGCGAAGGAACTCCGCGTCGTCGCACGCCTCCGACGGCTCCAGCTTCTGCGCGGCCCACTCCGCCGCGATGAGCGCGTCCAGCTGCAGCGCCACTTCCTGCTCCTGCGACCCCTTCTTTGCCTTCGGGACCGCGGCGGAGGGTTTCTTCGGCTCTGCGGCCGTGGGGTTGGCCCAGGTGAAGGCCAGGACGGCGGCGAGGGCGGAGGCTCCGGCACAGGCGAAGGCGGTGAAGCGCTGCATGTCGGGAGGCCTTTCGGGAAAGGGGGCCCGGGCGATGTGGATTATGAACCCCCCGGATTGGGGGAGGTTGCGCGAATTTGCGAAAGAACACGCAAGTTGCAACCCGTTCCGGCCCAACGTCTTGCGGGGACGCCGGGGGACCCGGCCCGGGACGCCCGGAGTCCGCTTCCCGTCCAGGTCGCGGCGCGGCGTGCGGCAGCCGGCCCCGGGTTTCAAATAAAAACATCGGCAGGGCTTTCTGCCGGTGTCGATTGTCGTATGATGGGCGCGGGACAGGGACTCCACGCGCCACCAGGAGGGGACGCCATGCAGGACTCCAGCCAGCGCCTGACGGGCCTGGGCAAGAGCCTCGTTGCCCTGGTCGTCATGGTTCTCATCGGATCGGGAATCTGGATGCTGGTGCGGGACAAGGGCGCCCCCGGCCGCGACGGCCAGCCCGGCGGGACTCAGCCCCCGGCGCCCACGCCCGCCGATCCCCCCGCCCTCGATGCGCCGCTTCCCGAGGGGCTCGTCGAAACCCAGACCGAGATCCCCCGCCTCGCGCCGGCCACGGCCTGCCAGCCGAAGGACGGCGTCCTCGAGGTGGAGCTGAGCGAGTACGCGGGCTACGCCGGCCTCATTGCCGCCAACGGCGGACTCGCCCCCAACCCAGAGTCGATCTTCGCGAAGAAGTACGGCTTCCGCGTCAAGCTGGCCCTGAGCGAGGCGGAGTCCTGGAACGCGCTCAACTCCGGCCGCCTCGCGGCCTCGGCGACCACGGCGGACGTGCTGGCCGTCTACGGCCGCCAGTTCGAGGTCTCCGTGCCGGCGCTCATCGGGTACTCGCGCGGCGCCGACGGCATCGTCGTGCGCAGCGACATCAAGCGCGTCAACCAGCTCCGCGGCCGCACCCTCGCGACGGCGCAGTTCACCGAGGCCGACTTCTTCATCCGCTACCTGGCCCAGGAGGCCGGCATGCCCGTCAGGATGCTCGGCAGCCTGCAGGACGCCCCCGACGCCGACGCGCTCAACCTCGTCTTCTGCGAGGACGGCTTCGTCGCCGGCGACGTCTTCCTCGCCGAGCTCAAGGCCGGTCGCTCGCGCCTCGCGGGCTTCGTCGGCTGGGCCCCCACGACCACCGAGGTCGCCCAGCAGAGCGGAGGCAAGGCCCACGTCCTCGCCACCAACCGCAACCTGCTCATCGTCGCCGACGTCCTCGTCGTGAACCGCGGGTTCGCGCAGCAGAACCCGGAGATGGTGAAGGGCCTCGTGCACGGGCTCCTCGAGGGGAACCGCATCGTGCGCGACACGCCGAACGCCGCGATCGACGCCGTCGCCGGCGCGTTCAAGTGGACCCGCGAGAAGGCGACGGCCGAGCTGGCGAAGGTCCACCTCGCCAACCACCCCGAGAACCTCGCGTTCTTCTCCGGCCAGATCGACGCCGCAGGCAGCTTCAGCGGAATCTACTCCTCCTCCATCTACTCCTACGGACCCGGCCTCATCCGCAGCCCCGTCGACGGCGACCGCTTCCTCGACCTCTCCGCCCTCAAGTCGCTTGCGGCCGAGCCCGCGTTCAAGGACCAGAAGGTCGCCATCGCACCGATCCGCTCGTCGGCCCCCTCGGCCGTCGAGGGAGACCCGCTGCTCAGCAAGGACATCCGCTTCCTGTTCGAGCCCAATTCCGCGAAGCTCGACATGCAGAATCCCGAGAACCTCAGGAACCTGGACTCGCTGCGGGACCTGCTGCGGATCAGCCCGGGTTCGACGATCCTGCTGCGGGGGCACGTGGACAACGCGATGATCGCGGAATTCCGGAAGCAGGGCGGGGAGGCGTTCGTGCGGCAGATGGCGCTGAAGGCGATGGAGCTGTCGAAGAACCGCGCGGCGGAGATCAAGCGGGCGCTGGTGGAGACGCGGGGGTGCGACGCGGCGAGGATCGAGACGGTGGGGCGCGGGTGGGAGGAGCCGGCGGGGGCGGAGCCGGAGAAGAACCGTCGGGTGGAGGGGCAGTGGTTCACGGTGGAATGAAGCGGGAGGCGCGGTGGGGCGGTCGCTGATCGCGAGGCTGCACGACCGGTTCGACCCGGGCGCGCGGCTGACGCGGCGCGAGGTGCTGAAGGCCTCGCTGGCCTCGGCGGCGGCGCTGGTGCTGCCGTCCTGCGCGGCGGGGCCGGACCACGGCGGCCGGGGCGCGCCGCGGGTGTGCGTGCTCGGGGCGGGATTCGCGGGACTGGCCTGCGCCCGGGAGCTCTCCGCCGCAGGGTGGGACGTCACCGTCGTCGAGGCGCGCCAGCGCGTCGGGGGCCGAGTCCTGAGCCGCCGCGACCTCGTCCCGGGGAAGACCGTCGAGGCCGGCGGCGAGCTCATCGGCGCGAATCACCCGCTCTGGCTGGGGTACGCGCGTGAGTTCGGCCTCTCCCTCGCCGACGTCACCGAGGAAGAGGGCGAATCCCCCGTCCGCTTCGAGGGGAAGCTCCTGACGCCGCGCCAGCAGCAGGCCCTCTGGAAGGAGTTCGAGGCGGCGCTTCCCCTCATCACCGCCCAGGCCGATGGCGTGGACGCCGCCGCGCCCTGGCTGACGGCGGGGGCGGAGGAACTGGACCGCCGGACGGCGTCGGAGGCGATCGGGGCGCTCGAGGCGGGGGAGGCGGCGAAGCGGGAGCTGAGGCGGCAGCTCGCCGGGGACAACGGCGTGGCGGTCGAGCGGCAGAGCTGGCTTGCGACCCTGGCCATGGTGAAAGGCGGGGGAGGCGCGGCGTACTGGACGGAGAGCGAGTCGTTCCGGTGCCGGGGAGGGAACCAGCAGCTCGCGCAGAAGCTGGCGGACGCGATCGGACCGGGGCGCGTGAGGCTCGGCGTGCCGGCGGCACGCGTGGAATCCGGCAGCGCCGGCGTGCTCGTCACCCTCGCGGACCGCTCCCGGATCGAGGCGGACCGCGTCGTCGTTGCCGTGCCCCCCGCGGTCTGGGCGAGGATCGGGTTCGTCCCCCCGCTTCCACCCGACCTCCTGCCGCAGGCGGGAAGCGCCGTGAAGTACCTGGCCGTGGTGGACGGTCCGTTCTGGCGCGCGACCGGGCGGACTCCCGACGCCCTGACGGACGGGCCGGTTTCGGAAACGTGGAACGCGACGGACGGGCAGGAGGACGGCGGCGGGTCGTGCCTGGCGGCGTTCTCAGGGGGACCGGCGGCGGAGCAGTGCCGGGGGTTCGGGAAGGAAGGGCGGGTCGAGAAGTACGGGGAAGAACTGGGCACGCTCTGGCCGGACTACAGCCGGCACTTCCGGCGATCGCTTTTCATGGAATGGCCCGCCGATGCGTGGACCGGGATGGGGTACTCGTTTCCTGCTCCCGGGGAACTGACGGCGCTGGGTGCGCGTCTCCGCGAGGGGTTCGGGCGGGTGCAGTTCGCGGGGGAGCACATGTGTCCGTCCTTTGTGGGGTACATGGAAGGGGCTTTGCGTTCGGGCGTGGACGCTGCGCGGCGGGTTCGGCAGTCGGCGGGGTCGGCGCGCTGAATTTCTGTCTGACACGAAAACAACGCGCGCGTGTCGACTGCAAGATATTGTTGAGCAATATCTTGCATCGCATTTAAAAGATGACAAAAAACATACGGGGACCATTGACCCGCATGTTTTATGTCATACACTTATAGATGTCCGTATTACAAAAATGTCCACGTGGAGACCCGATCATGCCCATCACCTTCTCGTGCTCGTGCGGCCACTCGATCACCGCTCCAGACTCCCGCGCCGGCGCCGTCGGCAAGTGCCCCCGGTGCGCGTCCCCCGTCCGCGTCCCGACCCCCGCGGCCGCCGTCGCCGCCTTGGTCGCCGCCGGCCACACGGCCCTCGAGATCGCAGGCGACTCCGGCCCCGCGACCCCGTCCGCCGCCCCGCCCCCGTGCCCGAAATGCGGCACCCATTACGACCCCGACGTCGTCGTCTGCGTCGCCTGCGGCCTCCACCTCCTCACAGGCCAGCCCCTCTCCTCCGGCCCCGCCGACGCCCCCTTCCGCCCCCGCCGCCCCGTCGCCCATGACGACACCGAGGCCGAGACCATGGGGTTCGCGAAAATGACCCTCGGCGTCCTCCTCAGGCCCCTCCAGACCATGGAGCTGTTCGGGACGATCTTCTCCCGCCCCGAAATGCTCGCGAAAGGCGCCATCTTCTACGCCGCTTCCTTCGTCGCCGTCGCCCTCGCGGCCGCGTTCGCCGCGCGCCCGGACCGCAACGCGGAGATCCAGCACCAGGTCTCGGAGATCGAACGCGTCCACCGCGTCGACGCCGTGCTCCCGAAGGATTGGGTGGACATCCGCAACCCGCCGTCCGGGCTGACCGAGTGGGGCGACCCGTTCGCGTGCCGCCTCGTCGAGCCCCTCGCCCCCGTGGAGGCCGGAAAGCCCTTCACCGTCCGCATCCTCGTCACCGACCTCGACCACAGCACGCCGGCCGTCGGCAAGGTGACCCTGGCGCGGACGCAGTCGCACGGCAACCCGCCGGGAAAGGACGCGTATCCGATGACCGCCGGCTCGAAGCCCGGCGAGTGGGTCGCGCAGGTTCCCGCGACGCGCGAGGGAAGCTCGTCGTTCTACTTCAGCATCACCTGCCAGCCCGGGACCGAGGGCGCGAAATTCGACTGCATCCGCGGCGGGCAACACTTCACGTGGACGCACGTTCCGGGCTGGGGACGCCTCGTCCTCGAGGACCGCAGCGCCCGGTTGGCGGAGGCGGCGCGGGCGAAGGGCCTGCCGGTCGGGGAGGAGAAGCCGAAGAGCACGCTGCTGGGCGCGGCGCTGGGGACGGCAGGGACGGTGGCGGCGATCGCGGTGAACGTGGTGGGGCTGCTGATCTCCGCCGCGATCTTCACCGTTGCCGCGCGGCTCCTGGGCGGCGGGGGCGGATTCCTGCTGATGCTCGTCACGATGGGCTACCTCACGGGGTTCGCGAACTTCCTGCAGTTCCTGACGCTTCTGACGCCGATCAAGGCGCAGGTCTGGCTCCAGGCGGGGCTGCTGTTCTACGGGCTCGCCCTCCAGCTCTTCGCGCTCATGAAGGTCTACGACGTCGACGTGCTGCAGGCCATGATGACGGCGCTGCTCGGGACGGCGGCCAAGGTCTTCGGCGGGGCCTTCCTGGTGCTGGCCGTGCTCAAGGTGCTGGGGATGGCGTAGCGGGGGGACCGGGACAGTCCTCCGCCGGGCCCGCGCGGGCGCGCCGGCCGCCGGGCCGCGGGGACTCCACGCCCCGCGGCCGGCGCGTCTTTCGGCGTTGAGTTTTCCGGCGCCCTCCGGTTAGATACGGGCCCCTCGCCTTGGAGGCGCCCGGCATGCGCCGCGCCCTTTGTCCAGCCCTCGTCCTCCTCGCCGCCGCAGTTTCCGCCGACACCGTCACCCTCAGGGACCGCACCGTCGTCGAGGGGAAGGTCGTCTCGAACACGGACACCGAGGTCGTCATCAACACCTACAACTCGACCCTGCCCGCGATGACCTGGGGCGTGAAGAAGTTCGACAAGGCGCAGGTCGCCGAGGTCGTCATCACCCCGCCCGACCCGCTGCGCGAGTACTGGGAGCGCTCGAGCGTCGCGAGGCCGGACCACGCCACCCTCATGAAGTTCTGCGTCGCCAACAGGCTGGACGTGGAGGCGCGGGAAGAGGCGCTCCAGGTCCTCGCCCAGAACTCCGCTGACGCCGAGGCGCGGGCGCTGCTGGGGCCGGATGCGGAGAAGCTCCTCAAGGCGAACCCGGTCACCAACGGCGACCTGCGGCCGAAGATCGCGGACTACGGGGCGCTCGACGACGCGATGCGCAAGACCACCTACGAGGGCTGGAAGACGACCTACGGCGTGACGCTTCCGAAGCAGTACTTCGACCGCGTCGCGCGGTCGCTCCAGCAGCCGAAGGGCCTGCAGGAAGACGTGCGCCTCACCTACAACACGAAGAAGTCGAGCGGCAAGTACTCCGTCTGGGTCCCCGACGACTACGACCCGCACCGCGCCTACCCCCTGCTCGTCGGCCTCCACGGCAGCGTCAACGGCCTCGGCGGCGTCGGAAACGGCAAGGACTTCATCAAGCACTTCACCGTCGAGTCCCCGAAGTGGGGCTGCATCGTCGTCTGCCCGACCGCGGAGCCCCTTCCGTGGACCGGCCATCCCGACGACTACGTGCTTTCGTTCATCGCCGAGGTGGAGCTGCTCTACAACGTGGACATGAACCGCGTGTACCTGATCGGCCACTCGCGCGGCGGGATGGGGACGTGGTACTTCGGCCCCCAGTACTGCGACCGCTGGGCGGCGTTCGCGCCCGCGGCCGGGAATGGCGCCGGGAACGTCATCGCGGCGGCGCAGAGCGGGTGCGGCATGTACATCTACCACTCGGAGGACGACCCGCAGGTGGCGGTCGGGTCCGACCGCGGCACGGCGCAGGTGCTGCAGAAGAAGAAGGCGGACTTCATCTACACCGAGTACCGCGACGCGAAGCACGGCTGGCCCCGGGAGGTGATTGACGACACGCTGCTGTACTTCAAGCGGCACCACCTGATGAAGCGCGGGGCGAAGGGTCCCGAGCCGGTGCACGGCACGCGGTCGAGCTTCGCGGAGCCGCTGTGGCCGGACGAGGTGCTGTACTTCCCGAACGAGCCGGCGGGGAAGGGTGGGAACGACCTGGCGTCCCTGTGTGCGGACGTGGAGCTCGGCGGCACGCGCGGCAAGCGTGCGGCGGACAGGCTGATCGAGATGAAGGACAAGGCGACGGTCGCGGCGATGTCGAAGACGCTGCTGGACCCGAAGGCCACGGAAGACGCGCGGATCCAGTCGGCGCGGGTGCTGGGCGCGTTCAAGGAGGCGGCGTCAGCGTCCGCCCTGTCGAGGGCGCTGAACGACAAGTCGCTGCCGGTGCGCAAGGCGGCGGCGGACTCGTTGGCGACGGCGGGGGAGAAGAAGGACGCGCTGGCGATCGCGGCGGCGCTGGAGGCGTTCGCGAAGGAGTTCGAAAAGGTGCTGAAGAAGGCGGAGATCCAGCAGTGGGAGGACTACATGGCGCTCGACGCCGCGTACGTCGCCGCCATGGCCGCGCTGGGCGAGGCGCGCGTCGCCGGGCTGGTGGACACGCTGGCGATCCGCAAGATCCTGCTCGCGACCGAGTTGCCGAAGTTCAGCTCCGGCTACGATCCGGAGGGCGCGCGGAAGAAGGCGGCGCTCGTCATCCTCGACGCCCTTCCCGGCTTCAAGGAGCCGAAACTGAAGCCGGCGATCGCCCCGATCAAGGCGAAGTTCGCCTCGGACAACGAGGTGCAGACGCGGGCGGCGGACGCGGAAGGGAAGATGTAGGGGCGGGTGCGCCCTACTTCTTCAGGAGTTCCCCGAAGGCGTCCATGAGGCGCCCGGCCGTTTCGCGGCCGAGCGAGTTCGTCTCCTCGTAGTGATCGCCCGGAGGGTGGGGCTCGAGCGTCGGGCTCTTCGAGTTCACCTCGAAGTCGTACTCCGGCACGATGTACCCGAGCTCGTCGTTGGCGAGGCCGATGATCATCTCCACGGGCGCGTCGAGGAGGTCGCGCAGGTAGGGGCCTTTCGGGGCGTTCGCCAGCTTCTGCGGGTTCGGGTTCTCCTTCTTCACGACCGGCTTCCCGAACGCCCGCGTCCCGTCGTAGCCGCCGACCGCGAGCTCGGGGAACAGCTCGCCGGGGACGAGCGCGGCCTGGACGGGGCCCAGCGCCAGCACGCCGACCTCTGTCTTCACCCACGGGAGGTTCTTCGACGTGATCTTGCCGGTGAACGGCCTGCCCTCGGCGTCGAAGGTCTCGCGGGCGAGGAGCTTGAGGCCCATCGCGATGTGGAAGCGCGGGTTGGCGCAGGGGAGGAGAAGTTCCTTCGTGCGGAGGGACAGCGCGGGGTCCTTCGCGTCCGCGGCCTTTTCCAGCGCGTCGACGAGGCGGTCGGCGATCCCGCGCCCCACGCGCTCCGCCTCCGCGAAGGTCCGCAGTTTCCCGCCGGCCTCGTCGTGCCTCGGGTCGGGCGCCAGGAGGCCGCCGAGGGCGCCGCTGAAGAAGAGGGCGGTGCCGCCGAGGCGTTCCTCGAGGCGGGCGCAGAGGCAGCCCGGGTAGTCGGCGGAGATCTGCGCGTTTTCGCTCCAGAGGACCTCGGGGTGGCACGCCCAGTTGGCGACGGTCGCGACGGTCGCGCCGCCCGCGTCGCGGAGCTGCAGGCCGCAGAGGGCGTTGTCGATGACGACGGGGTCGCGGCTGTCGCGCACGAACTCCTTCACCGGCCCCTCGAACTGCACTCCGCGCAGGCCGACCGGCCTGAGCGCGCCGGCCAGCGCCTTCACCTGGGCGGCGATCGCGAGGATCGTGCGGTCGATCCAGGCCGGGTCGAGGCCGCTCTCGAACGGCGTGCGTCCCCAGATCCCCATCGCGTCGGGGCCCTCGTGGTTGTGCGTGCTTGCCACGACGACCGCGTCCGCCGCGCCGCGGCACTCCGCCCGGATCCGCTCGACGTGCGGCCGCATCAGGCCGACGAGGTCCAGCGCCACCAGGGCGACCGTCGTCTTCCCGTCGGACACGAGGAGCACCCGCGACCGGATCGGGTCGTGCACGCCGGTCGCCCGGCGGTTCATCCCGAACCCCGCCATCCACACCGTTTCCTTCGAGGGATCCGGCGTGATGTCGAGGGACGACGCCGCCGCGCGCAGCTCCGCCGCGGCGGGAAGCGCGCAGGCGGCGAGGAGCGCCGCCGCGAGGGCCCCGCGCTTCATTTCCCGGCCGCGGCGCCCAGTTCCTTCAGCAGGTCGTCCACGCGCCGGGACTCCACGTGCTGCTTCACCGTGCCGTCCGCGCCGAGGATCCGCAGGTCCGGGATCGACCGCACGCCGTACTTCGTCGCCGCCTTCTGCGCCGGCCCGTCCTTCGGCGGGTCCGTCAGGTCTACCTTCACCAGCACGAACTTCTTCAGCGTGTCCGCCAGCTTCGGGTCGGCCAACTGGCCGGCCAGCACCTTGCACCCGCCTCACCAGTCCGCGCCGAAGTCCACCAGCACGGGTTTCCCGGTCGCCGCCGACTCCTTCAGCCCGGCGTCGAGGTCCGACAGCCAGCCGGAAGGAGCCGCATGGCCCGATCCGCCGGCCGGTCCGCCTTCGCCCCCGCAGGCGGCCAGCAGCGCCGCCGCCGCGATCCCCATCCCCAGTGCGCGCAGTCTCATGGTGCCTCCCGAACGCCCCCGCCGCGCGGCCCCGTCACTGCGACGACGCCACGCTCGCGAAGTTCACCAGCGCATCGTGCTCCATCTCACGCTTCTCGCACACCATGATCGCATACAGGCCGCGCTTTTCGTCCTTCCACGCCACCACCCGGCAGCCGTCGTAGTCCCACGTGCAGAACTTCCGGCCGTTCCTCACCACGCAGTTGTGGTCGCCCAGCGTCAGCGCCGGGGCGTTCACGAAGAACAGCACCGTGCACGTCGCATCGTCAGCGCAGTTGTCCATACGGTAGCGGTACGCGATCGCGTCCTTGAACTTCGGCCCCATGTCCACGCCGAATTCCCCGTTCACCAGGTAGCCGTCCACCTTCGGGGGCGGGATGTCCTTCGCCATCCTCCGCGCCGGGCCCTCCTTCGGCAGCGGCTGGACGGCCCCCGCCGCGATCTCGTGGAGGTGCTTCGTGGCGTCCACGACGTACGGGCACGTCGCGAAACGGCCGTACCCGTGGAGCCCGGCGAACGAGAGCACCGCAACCGCGGCGACCGCGGCCAGGGACGCGACCTTGTGGCGCCGCAGTCCGCCGGTCAGGCGCACCGGCCACGGCGCGGCCATCTCCGCAAGGCACGCGCTGATCCGGCAGCGAAGCGCCTCCGGCGCCTGCCCCGGCTTGAGCCGCTCCTTCAGGAAGTCCTCGAACCTCTTCGCGTCCGCGAATCGCTCGTTGCAGGGCGGGCACATGTTCAGGTGCGCCAGCACGTCCACGTTCGCCCGAGGATCGAGCGCGCCGTCCACGAACAGGTGCACGAGCTTGCGGGCTTCGGGGCAGTTCATTTCGACCTCTCCTCCAGCCCGCGCTCCTTCGCATAATCCGCCAGCTGGCGCCTCATCAGCGCCCGGGCGCGGAAGAGCCGGCTCATCACCGTCCCGATGGGAATCCCGACCATCTTCGCGATCTCCTCGTACGAAAAACCTTCGACCGATGCCAGCAGCAGCACGACCCTGTACTCTTCGGGGAGCTTTACGAGCGCGCTCTTGACCTCCTCGTCCAGCTTCTCGTACAGGGCGTCGGTCGGCTGGTTGAGGAACGAGACGTCCTGCGCAGCCTCCTCGTAGACGGGCTCCATTTCCGAGAAGTCAACGAGCACCGGCGCCTTCTCCCTGCGGCGGTACCCGTTGATGTAGGTGTTGACCAGGATCCGGAAGATCCAGGCCTTGAAGTTGGTGCCCTGTTCGAACTGGTTGAAGTGCTGGAAGGCACGGGCGTACGTCTCCTGGACGAGATCGTCGGCCTCGGCGGCGTTCCGGGTCAGCTTGAGGGCCGTCCCGTGGAGCCTGTCGAGGTGCTCGAACGCGATCTTCTCGAACGCGATTTTGTCGGCGCGATTCACACGTTCCTCCCGTCCTCTCAGGAATGGTAACAGTCCCTGAGCAAAGGGTATTCCGTGGAATTCCGCCGTTTTCGGGGGCTTCAGGACCTGACCGGCGGACAGGTGACCCCCGCCGGGGACAGCCCGGGCCCCCCGGGCACGGCGCGGGTACACTTCCACCCTCAACCCGGGGCCTGGCCCCACCCATTGGAGACGCCACATGAACGACAGCCCGCTGCTCAGCCGCCGCGGCTTCCTGGCCACCGCCGGGGCCGCCGCAGCCGCAGGACTCCTCAAGCCCGCGCTCGCGCTCGCCGAGGACGCGAGGCCCGCCGACCCGTTCACCCTCCCGCCCCTCCCGTACGCCTTCGACGCCCTGGAGCCGGCGATCGACAAGGAGACGATGCAGATCCACCACGACAAGCATCACGCCGCCTACGTCGCCAACCTCAACAAGGCCATCATCACGAGCGAGCACGTCGGCAAGCCGATCGAGACCCTGCTCAAGGGCCTCTCGACGCTCCCCGCCGACCTCCAGACCGCCGTCCGCAACCACGGCGGCGGACACCACAACCACGCCCTCTTCTGGACCGCCATGAAACCGGGCGGCGGCGGCGAGCCGTCCGGCAAGCTGGCCGACGCCATCAAGGGCGCCTTCACCTCGTTCGACGCCTTCCGCACGGCCTTCAACGAGAAGGCGGTCAAGCACTTCGGGAGCGGCTGGGCGTGGCTCGTCTCGAAGGACGGCAAGCTCGAGCTCCTCTCGCTTCCCAACCAGGATTCGCCCCTTTCGTCGGGCGCGACGCCGATCCTGGGCCTGGACGTCTGGGAGCACGCCTACTACCTCAAGTACCAGAACCGCCGCGCGGACTACGTGAACGCGTGGTGGGGGGTCGTGAACTGGGAAGAGGTCGGCAAGCGCCTGCCGTAGCGGCATCGCGGGCCGGCGCCTCCGGGCGCCGGCCTGCTCACTTCACGTGGAAGCCGGCGAACCCGGCCCCGGGCCCCTTGCCGAGCGCCTTGGCCTCATCCCAGGCCTTTCTCACCACGGCGGCATAGCGCACGACGTCGGTCCCGAGGCGGACGACGCGGTCGCGCACCTTGGCGTCGAGCTCCTCGCCGGCCCACTGGGACGAGTTTGCGGCGGCGTGGAAGGGGAGGGTGAAGCCGTGGCACCAGTTGAAGGACGTCTTGACGCTGACGATGGACATGTCCCCGGTGCCGCCTCCGGTCTGCGCGAGGACGGCCGCGACCTTGCCGGACAGCTCCCGGTAGAGGAAGTCGAACCAGTTCTTGAGCGCGCCGGACATGCTCCCGTGGTACTCGGGGGTCGCGAGGACGAAGCCGTCGGCCCAGGCGGCGGACTCGCGGACCAGCTTCACCGCGGGCAGGGCGCCCTGGTCGGCGCTGTCCGGGTCCATGACGGGGAGCACGGTCTGCCGCAGGTCCAGCGAGCGCGTCTCGGCGCCGGCCGCGGCGGCGGCCTCGAGCGACAGCGCGAGCAGCTTGCGCGTCCGGGAGTCCTCGGAGGTCGAACCGCACACGCCCAGGATGTGAAGAGCCATGGGCGGGGATTCTTGCGGGACCGGCCCCCGCGGGCAAGCGAATCCTCGGCGGGCCCTACTTCTCCGCCGGCCCGTAGGACTTCGTGATCGTGAGCGGCGCGGGCGCGGCCTTGCCGGCCATCGCATCCGCGCAGCGTCCGGCGAGCCACTGCGACGGCCCGTCCCCCGGCGCCGCCTGGAGCGCCGCCTCCAGCGAGGACCGCGCCGCAACGTAGTCCCCGGCGCGATAGGCCGCCAGCGCCCGCCCGTACGCGTCGATCAGCCTCCGCGCCACCGTCGACGTCTCCGACGTCAACCCCAGCAGCTCGAACACCCGCACCGGCTTCTGCTTCCCGCGCACCACGATCTCGTCCACCTCCCTCACCAGCACCGCGCTTCCCGCCAGCTCCGCCGTCCGCTCGTCCAGCAGGATCTCCGTCCCGTACACCTTGCTCGCCCCCTCCAGCCGGCTCGCCAGGTTCACGCTGTCGCCGATGACGGTGAAGTTCTTCTTCGCGGCGCTCCCGATGTTGCCGACGACGACCTCGCCCGTGGCGAGCCCGATGCGCTGGAAGAACAGGGGCTTCCCCTGCTGCTGCCACGAGCGGCGGAGGTCCGAGGTGGCGCGCATGCAGAGCAGCGCGGCGCGGCAGGCGCGGGCGGCGTGGTCGGGCGTCGACAGGAACGGCGGACCCCAGAACGCCATGACCGCGTCGCCGATGAACTTGTCGAGGTAGCCGCCTTCCTTCTTCACGTGCTCCCCGATCGCCCCGAAGTACTCGTTGAGCTGCGCGGTGAGCGCGCCCGCGTCCATGGACTCCGTGATCCCCGTGAAATTCCGGATGTCGGTGAAGAGGATCGTCCCCTCGTGGCGCGACGCCTTCCCGCCCAGAAGCTCCGGGTTGTCCAGCACGCTGCGCGCCAGGACGCTGTCCGTGTACAGGCCCAGCGCCTGCAGCCCCTTGATCATGTTGTTGAAGGCGCCCGCGAGGACGCCGATCTCGTCCTTGCTGTCGACGGGCACCGTGACCTGGAAGTCGCCGCTGCGCACCTTGTCGGTCGCGGCCTGGAGGACGCGCACGCGGCGGATGACGAGCCAGGCAGCCCCGTACGCCAGCACGGCGCCGAGGACGGCGAACACGACGCCGAACCGCGTCATCGCGGCAAGGAGGTTGCCGAGCGGCTCCAGCTCGGGACCTACGGCTTTCAGCGCGAGGAAGCCCGGGCGGTCCCACGAGAAGGGGCGCTCGTCGAAGTTCAGCGCCAGGCCGATGTAGGTCTCCCGGTGGCCCCCCACGTCGAGGGTGACACGGAACTCCGGAGTTCCGGCAGCCCGCGCGCCGGCCAGGGCGACGGTGGAGGCGTGGGGGTCCGGAAGCGACGTCGCGGTGGCCTGGTTGCCCGCGAACAGGATCTGGTGGATCGGGTTCTCGTGGCGCGCACGGTCCTCCGCGGAGTGGTCAACCTGCGCCGAGACCTCGGGGCGGCGCAGGCGGTTTCGAACCGTCCAGTCGTTGTTCAGCACGGTCAGGGTCATCGCCGTGCCGAAGACCGGCCAGCTCTCCTGGAACTCCTTCATCGCGGCGGCGGAGGAAGCGCCCGGCTTCCGCGAGAGGTTGTCTTCCGCCTCGAGGAACTTCCCGCAGGTCGTCGCGTCCTGGAAGACGGGCATTGCGACCGCAAGGCAGAGGTCGTCGCCGACGAGGATGACCTCGGAGATCGTCCGGACACCGGCCGTCGCCCTGCCGATCAGCGCGTTCACCGTCGGCGAGGAGGCGAGCCGTTCCTCGAGCGCCTGGTCCTTGGTCTCCCTTCCGCAGGCCACGATCCACCAGTCCTTCTCCTTGTGGATCGCCTGGGCCCTGTTTTCCTCCGCGAAGATGGCGTCCAGCGACGCGACGGCGCAGTCGGCGCGGGACTGGCGAATCCACTCGAGGACGAACGTGTCGAGGTTCGACTTGATGCCGCCCGGCAGGTGCCTGACCTGGTCGAGTCGCAGGGCGCGGACGCTCGTGCCGATCGCGGCGCGCGCGCGCTCGGACTCCGCCTGCAGCTTGTCGCGCATCCGCTGGCCGTCGAACGCGAGGTCGTCCTGGATCTCCGCCTCGGTGCGGGCCTCCACCCGGGACTTCACGAACAGGAGAATGCTGCCCGTGATGGTCGCGACGAGCACCAGGACCGCCACCAGCGCCTTGTAGCGGAGGCTCATCGCGCCGCCGCCATCACTTCGCGAACTCCATCTCGTTCACCGAGGGGCGGACGGTGACGGTCGTGCGTTTCCCGGCCGGGGCGGACACCTTCCGGCGGACCTCGGGGAGACGGGGAGCCTGGACGACGAGCTCGTAGTCGCCCGGGGGGAGGCCGTCGAAGACGACGGAGTCGTTCGACCGGCCGAGGGCGGCCCAGGAGGTGGGAGCGACGATCACGGTGACGCGCACGTCGTCGCGCTCGTCGCAGGTGAGCTCGTAGCTGCCCGGCGCCGACAGGGTGGCCTGGGCCTCACGGCCCGCGGGCACCGTCGCCACGAATCCGTCGGAGCCGCCGCCCCAGCAGCCGAGCGTCAGCGCGGCCCCGGTGGCGTTCTCCAGCGTGAGGACCGTCGACTTCGCCGGCCCCAGCAGCAAAAGCCGGTGGTCCGCCCCGTCCGGCCCGATCCGAAGCCGCGAAGCCTTCGGCGCCGGGCCGCCGTCCGGAAGCCCCGGCCCGGCGAGCATCACCGCGATGTCCGGAAGGTCGCCGTAGTCCACCCGCGCGGAGTTCTTCGCCCGCTCCGGGTCGCGCCCGGCGCTCGAATAGGAGTCCCCCGAGTCCCCCTTCGGCCCCCGCCCCCCCTCCTTCGCCCGCGCCTCGAGCTCCACGACGACCTGCGCCCGGTCCGCCGCCGGGGGCGGGTGCGACGGCCCCCCGCACCCCGCCGCCGCAAGCAGCACCGCCGCCACCGCCGCGCGCGCCGTCATCGCTTCATCTCCACCACGACCTGCGCCGTCTCGCCCGCCTTCACCGTCACCTTCAGCTCCACGTCCCGGAATCGCTTCGCCTTCTGGTACGTCCGCAGCGTGTAGCTCCCGGGCGCGACGCCGGCGATCGAGAAGCTCCCGTCGTCGGCCACCTCCGCCCACGCGCGGCTCGGCACCACGAGCAGCTTCCCGTCCATCAGCTTGTGGACGCTGCAGTAGAGCGACACCTCGCCGGAGTTCGTGAACGCGTACCTCACGCTCTTGCCGCGCGGGAAGATGTCGAAGTTCTTCTGCTCGGCGCCGAGGGTGTACACGTTGTGGTCGATGTCCTTGTCCTCGTCGTTGTTGAAGACGACCTCCTGCCCGGAGACGACGACGGCGAAGGAGGGGGAGAACTCGGCGCCTTTCTGGCCGATCTGGAGCGGCGCGGGGGGCTTCGCGGGAAGCTCCCCTCCGTCGCGCTCGAGCCAGACGATCAGGGGCTGCTTCGGGCGCGCGGCGCTGAAGGTGGCCTTTCCGGCCACGGCTCCCGAGTCGGCGACAGGCGTGGCGGGCGGGCGGGGACGGTCTTCGGCCGCCGCTGCGAACGAGCGCCAGGCGGCGACAGCGGAGGCCAGGGCCAGCAGCCCGGCGGCAGGGGCGGCTCTGAGAAGTGACGGCATGGGGGCTCCCGTGTTGTTTGGGCCGGGATTCTACCTGAGGAAGGGGCGGCGCGGAGCCGCGAGCTGAGGACGCGGGTGTTCCGGGAGATTTCGACAGCTCGGCATTGCGGAATCCGGGATGGGCCGCGATACTCCGGGTCACCACAACCCTCGTTTCGAGGGCAATTCAAGGTCATCCATGAGGGAATCCACCATGCGCGTCGTGCTGTTTTTTGACGGCAAGAACTTCTACGCGGGATGGAAGGACCAGACGGCAGGGCGGGACATCGACTTCCGGAAGCTCTCGCAGTGGATCGTCCGGGCCGTCGGCGGCTCGCACCTCTGGGGCGCCTACTACTACACGGGCGTGGACGACACGATTCCCAAGTCTCCCGGCCAGGAGAAGCTCGACAATTTCCTCGACATGCTGACGATGCAGCCGGGCTACTTCGTGCAGCGCTTCGCGCAGAAGATCCGCACGACGACCTGTCCGAACTGCGGGACGCAGTCGAAGTTTTCGCAGGAGAAGGAAGTCGACACGACGATGGTGGCGGACATGCTGCGGCTCGCGGCGGTGGGGGCGTTCGACATCGCGGTGCTGGTGAGCGGCGACGCCGACCTGGTGCCGGCGGTGGAGGGCGTGCGGGCGCTCGGGCGGCAGGTGTACGTGGCGAGCTGGGGGAGCTCAGGGCTGTCGGCGCGGATCCGGCGCGCGGCCTTCGATCACCTGAATCTCACTGAAGGGCTCGCGGAGTTTGCGCGCGGCGCGGGGGAGGGCTTCGCCCCGTTCGGGCTGCCGCCGACCGGCGCGCCCGTGGCCGTGGCGCCGCTCTCGAACGATCCCGAGGTGCACATGCAGGCGTGCCTCGAGGAGATCAAGCGGGCGCAGGCCGCGATGCCGGGCGGGTATGTCGGCGTGCACTTCTTCGTCACCCGCTGGCGGAGCGAGAAGCTGGCGGAGATTCCCGACCTGCGGCGCCGCATCATCGACCGGCTCGTGGAGCAGGAGAAGATCGAGATTTACCTCACGGACGACGGGATCCAGGCGGTCAGGCTGAAGGTGTGAGCCTGCGGAGCCCGCGCCCCGGCGCGTGCCCCTGTATGCTGCCGCAATGACCCGCCTCTCGCCCCGGACTCTGGCCGCGGCCTTCGGGCAGGATTTCGCCCAGTTTCTCGCGTGGAGCGTCATTCCCGTCTGGGCGAAGGTGGCCGCGGGCGCGACGCCGGAGCAGCTCGGGTTCCTGCCGGTCCTGAGCGGCGTCGCGTACGTCGTGACCAGTTTCGTGGCGGGGAGGCTCTCGGACCGCGTGTCGCGGACGACCCTCGCCAGGATCGGCTTCGTCGGGTTCGCCGCCTTCTGTGCGCTGGCCTGGAAGTCGACGTCCATCGCCTGGGTGTTCGCGGTCACGCCGGTCGGCGGCGTCGCCACGGCGCTCATCTGGCCGGGACTCCAGGCCCTCGTCGGCGACGAGTCGGCGCCGGAGAACCTCGAGAAAAACCTCGGGACCTTCTCCCTCGCCTGGAGCGCAGGGAAGACGCTCGGGTTCTTCGTCGGTGGGCTCGCATGGGCCCACCTGCGCCTCGACACGCTCCTGTTCTGCGGCCTCGTCTCGCTCGTCCTCGTGCCCCTCGTCCCCGGGCGTCCCGCCGGCCACCGCGCCGTCGCCGCACCGCTCGTCCACCACGACGGCCCGCCCCACGCCGTCCGCGCCGCCTACCTGACCGCCGCCTGGGTCGCCAATTTCGCCTCCTACGGCCTCGGCGCCACCCTCAACTTCCTCTACGCCGACCGCGTCATCGAGCTCGGCCGCCCCGCGACCGACTTCAACGCCGTCCTCGCCGCCCTCTTCCTCGCCCAGACCTTCGCCTTCTGGTTCTTCGGCCGATTCTCGCGCTGGCGCTACCGCCCCGGCGCCTTCCTCGCCTGGCAGGTCGCCGGCGCAGGCGCCCTCGCGGTGATCGGCTGGGGAGCGCCCCTCCCGGCGGCCCTGGCCGCCGCCGTCGCCGCCGGCATGGGACTCGGCCTCGCCTACGCCGCCTCCATCTACTACTCCGTCCACTCCGACGAGGATCGCGGCGCCCGCGCTGGCATCCACGAGGCCGTCATCGGAGCCTCCAACTTCCGCATCCCCATGGCCGCAGGCGCCCTTCAGCACCGCACGGGCCTCCCCCCCGCCGGCTACCTCTTCGCCGCCGCCCTCGTCCTCGCCGCCATCGCGGCCCAGGCCGTCCTCCTCTCCCGCACCCGCTCACGCTCACTGTGAGTTCCAAAGCACCCGGTCGTTCCCGTCCAGCACGTTGAACCGGCCCGTCTGGTCCTCCAGCAGCCCGAACTGCAGCCGGTCCTTCCCGTTCGAGTCCGTCAGGTGGCCCACAGGAATCCCCCCCGTCGTCAGCCCCAGGCTCATCCTCGCCCGGAACTCGTCGTGCAGGCTGAAGAACGGACTCCCGCTCCCCGGCGTCCCCATCTGCGCCCGCATCCGCTTCGAGCTGTCGAAGAACTGAAGCGACACGCCGCCCGCGTCGTCGTAGCCGAGCCAGAGACGCTCGATGCCGCCGGGGTCGTCGAAGCGGAGCTGGCCGGAGAAGGACTTGGAGAGGTAGAGGGAGGCGCGGACCTTGTTGGCGTCGTCGAGCATCTGGAAGTAAGGGCGTCCGGCGGCGTCCGCCTCGGCGTTCATGCGGAAGTTGCCCTTCTCGTCCCGGATGCCGAAGCCGCAGGACTGGTCCTTGCGCACGAAAGCCTGGGTGCGGACGCGGCCCTCGAGGTCGTTGAGCCCGAGGAAGGTGGCGTCGTCGTCGAGGACGCCGAGGAAGACGCGGGGGTGGGTGCCGCTGGAGATGCTGAGGTAGCCCTGTCCGTCGGGCTCGACGGCGAGGGTGAGGAGGTTCCGGCCCTCGGCGTTGCGGAAGTCGAAGTTGGAGTCGCCGTCGTTGCGCGTGTAGAGCGACATGCGGATGACGCCCTTGGGGTCGAAGAGGTCGTGGAAGGGGAGGCCGTCGTCCTCGAGGCCGAGCAGCTGGCGGCGGGTGCCGTCGGGCTGGTAGAGGCCGAGGGCGGTGCTGCCTTCGTCGCCGACGTCGAGCCAGGCGCGCACGTTGCCGGAGGACGGGTCATGGAGGGCGAAGCTGGGCGTGCCGTTTTCGCGGGCCTGGAGGCGGGCGACGGGCGTTCCGGAGGCCGCGCGGATCTCGAGGGCCGGGCCCGACGCGGGGGAGTGGAGCACGGCGACGTCCTTGCCGTCCCCGGCGAGGACGCGCACGCGCCCGCCGGACTCGGCCGAGGCGTCCAGCGCGCAGCGGGGCTTCCCGTCGGCGTCCGCCAGCGTCAAGGCGCCGCGCCCGTCGAGGCGCGCGCGGGCGGCGCCGGCGGCGTTCAGCAGCTCGAGCAGGCCCCCGACCTCGGCGTCCGCGGCCACGCGGACCCGCGGCTTGCCGTCCGCGGAGCGAACCTCCACGCTTCCCGCGACGACTCCGGTCTCGGACACCGTCGTTCCCGGCTGGCCGGACGCAGAAATCGCCAGCGCGTTCTCCGCGCCTCCCGACAGCGTCACCTGCGGGCGCTCGCCGGGGCCCAGGGCGAGCGTCGCTCCGCCGTCGACGCCGCTGAGCGTGGCGACGGGCTTCCCGTCGGCTCCGTTCACCACGACCGTCGAGGCGCCCTTCGCGTCCACCGTCACCACAACCCGGGCGCGGCCCTCCGCGTCCGCCGCGACGACCTGCGCCGCGCCCTCCGGCGTGACGCCGAGCCAGCCCCGCACGCGCCCCGACCCGTCCGCCGCCTCGAACCGCTCCGCGCGGACCGTCTTCGGCGCCTCGACCTTCGCAGGAGGCTCGGGCTTCGGGCGGAAGACGAAGGCCGCGCCGGTTCCGGCGCCGAACGCGAGGGCGGTGCAGGCGATGGGGAGCACGATCGAAGCGGGGCTGGGCATGGGGCCTCCTGGGATGGGTGGGAAGCGTGCGCTCCGGACATTCTGTCCCAGCCCGGCGAAATGTCCAAGCCGGGGGGACTCCGGCGGAATTCCGAAACCCTGCCGAAGCGGGTCCTGTAAGGAGAGGAGGACCAGGAACCCAAAGGAGCTTGCCATGATCATGTCCGACGTCGCCGCCATCGTCGCCACGGTGCTCGCGGCCCTTCTCGCGATGCCCTGCATCGCGCTCGTCTACGGCGTGTTCTTCCCGTCGTTCGCCCGCAAGGCGGAGATGCGGGTCACCCGCAACCCGATCGGCTCGTTCTTCACCGGCCTGTTCACGGGCGGATTCGTGCTCGGATTCGCGGCGGTGCTCGGCCAGGGGCCGGCGTTCTTCAAGCTGCTCTCGGCGGTGGTCGCCATGGGCGGCATCTGGGCGGCGCTGTCCGGGATGTCGGGGATCGCGGCGCGGATCGGCCGGGCGACGCCGAGCCCCGCGGACGCGGACCGGCCATGGCGCGCCATCGTGCGCGGGTCGGTCATCCTCGAGCTGGCCTGCCTCTTCCCGATGGTCGGA
>JADLHC010000207.1 GCA_020849035.1 Planctomycetia bacterium | reverse complement strand
CAGCCCGGCCTTCGCAAGGCGTCGGTAATTTCCTCGACGGATTCCGTCCACAGCGATTGCGGCGCGTCAGGTGGCCCGCCCTGCGCCCCGGAGGGCGCCGGGCGATGCCCAGGGTCCATCCGGCGTCCTTTGCGTGTTTGGCGGGCCAGCAGAACCCGTCACGGTCGCTCCGAACCGCTTCTTGAGCGCGTGGAGCTTCCGCAGCGTGGCCGGATTCGGTCGGTCCGTCGCGAGTCGGTCGATCTCGCTGGGCAGGTAGGCCTCGCCCCCGGCGGCCTGGACTCGGGGGAGCAGGCCCGGCCGCCGGGTCAGGAGGGCATCCTGGGTTTCCGGGGAGCGCAACTCGTTCGGCAGATTCGGCGGAATCCACCCCGCCTCCCCATTTCGCCGAATCTGCCTAAGCGTTTCGGGGGGTCACGCCACGAAATCGGGCCGGGAGGTCGGCATTCCGATCTCGAATGGCAGCCACCCTGGCAGGGGTCGCGCGGTCGGTGGGGTAGTACTGGAGCCGCTCTCCGTTCGCCTCCAGCGTCACCCCCCGCTGCCGCAAGGTTGGGAGAAGGCCGGTCGCGGTCATGGATCATACCTCCGCAGCAAAGCCCAGGGAGGGGTGGACGGCCCAGGCAGGCGACGGCGGACGGCCTGGCCCGCCCCGGTCCGGCGTAGGCAGTGGCCGGAGCCAGCCGCGATCCACGAGCACCCCGAGTCCCGGCGCTACGTCCTCCGGTCGCGTCAGCCGCAGGGCCTGGTACACGTCGCGCGTCGTGACTCGGACCTGCGGGCGTCTTCGCAGCCAGGCGACGATACGTCGCGCCACCTGGAGCCGGGGGTCCTCCCCCGCGACGCCGAGGGCGTGCTGGAGATGCGCGACGGCCCACCATCCGAGCCGGATCGCCCGCTCGACGGTCCCCGCCGGGATCTCCCGCACGATGCCTGTCTCGGCGCAGTCCGCCATGTGCAGGAGCCCGGCGAACCGTGCCACCTGCCCGGCGAGCTTGCCTCCCCACCCGGGGAGGAGTCGCCCGTCTCCGAGGTCGCCGTCCTCGCGATGGAGTCGGGGCTCGATCTCGCACTCGTAGGCTGCCATTCGCTGATCGGCCTCAGACGAGTAGCGCAGAGCCAGCGAATCGGGTGCGCGCGCAGCGGCGAGGACAGAGTGCATGGTCGCGCCATATCGTGCCCTCACGTCAGCGGGCACTCCGCCAGTAGCGATCTTGCGGTACCCGAGGCGAGACGGCGGCGCGACGATCAGGCAGCGCGACATAAGCCCACGACCGATGTACTCGCGGTCGGCCAGCAACACATGCAGGAGCGATGGCTGCACCAGCAGCGCGAGGGCAAGGAGCGGTCGCTCGATCAGGTCGCAGCGGTCGCGCCGGTCGATGCGAACCGGCTCCCCAGCCGACGCCTTCAGGAGGACGTCTAGGTTGCTGGACCCGTCGGTCGAGTAGCGACGCCCTGCGAGGGTCGAAATGATCCCACCCTCAGCCTCGATGATCGCGAGCCGCCCGTGCTGCGCCAGCAGCCCGCCGAGGGCCTCCGGGGTCGCGTCGCCCGCGAGCAGACGCGGACGGACAGGCACCCGCTCCCGCTCCAGGCGTTCCGCGAGGTCCCCCGCCTCTCGCGCGAGCGCCTCCCGGTCGGCATCGTCATCGGCCTTGGCAGCGCGCTTGTGAAGCGCGGCGAGTCGCTCCTCCAACCCGCGCCGCGTTTCCGCTGCGCGGGCCACGTCGGCACGGGGCGGTCGATCTCGTCGCGCTCCCACACCCGCAGTGGCTCTACCAGCGGGGCGACGATCGCGCTCTTGCGCTCCGATGGCGGGGCGGCGCCGAGCAGGTAGAGGGCGGTGGGTTCGGTCCACCCATCGCGGATCCGCACCTCGGTGCCCAAGGACGCTGCCGCGAGCGCACCAAGCGCGGGCACGGCCACGAGAGCAGGGTCTACCTGCGCCGTCTCAGCGACCTTCGCCACCATGTACCGGATCGCCGGGGAGAGCACGTCCGGGAGGGGCGGCGGCGGGTCAGGCTCCAGCGGGGTGGGCTCCGGCCACGGTTGCGCGTTGGCGCGGCCACGCTCTGCCTCCTCAAGCAGGCGCCGCGCCGCGTCGAGCGCACGCAGGTCCCGATCCAGAATCGCGGCATCGACGGGACGCCCCGCGATCACGGTAATGGCGGCGCGAAACTGGGCGACGGCGTGCGACTGGTGCAGCCGGTCGGCCGCGTCGCGCACGGACCGCGGGAGCGGGATCTCCCCTGCCTCATGCATGACGCGGAGCCATGTCTCCATGGTTACGCCGGGGTCCTGCCCGGCAATATCGTCTACGGCGGCGAGGGTCACCGGTCGGCCCGCATCGCGAAGCGCGCGGACGCCCGCCACCACCCGGCGATGGGCCAGAGGGAGTGCGGACTCTATGGCCCCGAGCGCCGGGTCGTCGAGCAGGTCAGGGGCAGCGATTACCGCGCCCGCGAGCCTGTCGGCGTCGTCGGCGCGGGCCACTGGGGGCAGGTCGAGCCTCGTGCTCACCGGCCACCTCCCCGCCGACGGGCGAGCAGGCTCACGATTTCGGGGCGGGGGCGCCCGGGCGCAGGGCGGCCAAGTCCCGACGTGTAGAGCCGTGCCCCGCGGATCGCCTCCAGGTAGTCCGTGCGGAGGATGGCCAGCCGTCGGCCGACGCGCGAGACCGGACCGAGCCTCCCGGACCGCATGGCCTTCTGGGCGGCGCCGAGGGTGATGCGCTGGGCGAGGGCCACGTCCTCGGCGAGCAGCACCTCAGGCAGGATCGCGCGGCGAGTCGCTACGGTCGTGGGGTCGGGGACGGGTGCCGGCGACGCGGCCGGTGGGGTGGGGTCGAGCATGGGCAGGTCTCCCAGAGTGGCCTGCCCGTATGAGCCGCCCGGTCAGCGGCGGATGTCCTATGCCGGTTCGGATTTTTCTTCGGGCATCGTGGCGAGCCACTCCCTCACGCGCGGATCGCGCAAAGCGAGGCTTGCGATGATCTTCCGCGCCTCCCAAACCCTGCGACGGTCGATCCCTCTTTCCGCAACCACTTCGTCTACGTCCCTGCCGTCTCGGATCGCATTGGCAATCGCAGTGAGCGCCTCGTTGCTCCGCCGGATGGTCTCCTCGAAGATCGTGTCCCGAACGATCTCGGCGGCGTCCCGAGCGAGGTTGATCGCGGCCACCTCCTCTGCGGGGTGCGCGGTGTCCTTCGGCGCGAGCGCATCGGTGTCCCCGGCCCGGGCGTCTAGCGACGTCGTGCGAACGTCGCGCCTGCGTGTCACCGCCTTCGAGCGGAGCTTGTCCAGGACGTTGGTCCCGTGCCACTTCCACCCGGCGTCGCCCTTCCACCAGATTCGCTCCGGGTCGTCGAGGCCGCCCCGCGCAGCGGCCTCCTTGTACGTCTCCATGGCCGCGTGCTTCTCGTCCCTCCGCTCCTTCGGGTCTAGGAGGAGCGCGGCCTTGCCCCGCGCCATGAGCCACCGCGCGGCGTGCCGGAACGCCGGCAGCATGTCGTCCCAACGCACGAGTTCGCGCGGCAGGGCGAGCATCGTCAACAACTCGTCCGCAGCCTTGCGATGGGCCTCGACGGGGTGGTTCTCCGCGACATCGAACGGGTTGTTCGCCTGCACCGCGCGCGCGAAGTAGTTCCACTCCTCCCAGTCGGCGAGCTTGTTCGGTGGGAGCATGCCGACGAGGCCAAGCACATCCGGGATTCCGAGGAAGATCGCGCGCAGCGCCTCGACAACCGCGCGTCCGAATGCCTCGAAATCGAACGGTCCCGGAGGGTGAAGGTCGAAGGCTCCTCGGATCGCCGCACAGGTGATGGCGATGGGGTCCGGCACGGAGAGTTCGCCGCACCTCGGAATGCGGTCGAGCACCTCTTCGCGCGTCCATGCTGGCGGTCGGAAGAGATCGGCCTCGGTCATCGCACGAATCCACGCATCGGCTTGCCCCCCTCATTGCCCCCTTGTCGTAGTCCATCCAGGTCGTTCTCAGTCTCGCGAGGTCGCGTTGAACCCCCGCCCCAGTCAACACCGCTCCCGCCCTGGAAGCGTGTGTTTTCCTCGCTTTCCTCAATTTGGCGGGAGTGCATGGGAATCGAACCCACCAAACCCCTTGTGGGGGTTTCACTGGATTTGAAGTCCAGGAGGGCCACCAGGACCCTTTCCACTCCCGAGTCACCGGACGCCGCCGTCGGCTGGGCGTCGCGGGTCGCAGCGGAGAGTCTCATATCACGCAGCGGGAGCGGTGTCCACCCAAAACCCGGCTGCCGTCGGCGAGTTCGGATGCCCCTGGCGTTGCCCTGCGCCGGAGTGCAGAACCGGCGGGAGAAGACGGCGCCTCCGGGGGTCCTGAGACGGGCGTCCGCCGCACGTACCGGTGTCGCGCCGAACCCCGCAGGCGCCGGCCGGACGCCTCGCGAGCCGCGGCCCTTCGGATGTGGCCCTGGAGTCCGCAGGGATCCGGCTAGTGGGCTGTCAACCTTGAAACAGTGGGTTCGGCCGAGGTGATTTTCGCACCCGGCGAGGCGCGAGGAGGAGT
>JADLHC010000206.1 GCA_020849035.1 Planctomycetia bacterium | reverse complement strand
TGAACCGGATGAACGACGTCATCCCGGGCTTCCGCATGGAAGGCCGCATCCTCGTGGACGGGGAGGACATCGCGGATCCCAGGGTCTCGCTCGAGGCCCTTCGCAAGAAAGTCGGCATGGTGTTCCAGAAGTCCAACCCCTTCCCGATGTCGATCCGTGAGAACGTGACGTTCGGGCCGCGGATGGCGGGGCTCAGGAACCGCGAGTCCCTGGAAAGGATCCTGGAGCGCGCGCTGAGGCAGGCGGACATCTGGGAGGAGGCGAAGAACCGCCTTGACCGGTCTGCGATCGACATGTCGGGCGGCCAGCAGCAGCGGCTGTGCATCGCGCGCACGCTGGCGAACGACCCGGAGATCATCCTGATGGACGAGCCGGCGAGCGCCCTTGACCCCATTTCCACGGCGAAGGTCGAGGAGACGATCCGGGAGCTCCGGAAGCAGTACACGATCATCATCGTCACGCACAACATGCAGCAGGCCGCCCGCTGCAGCGACCGGACGGCGTTCTTCCTCCTCGGGGAACTCGTCGAAGAGGGACCGACGGGGGAGATTTTTCAGAGGCCGAAGCGCCGCGAGACGGAGGACTACGTCTCCGGCAAGTTCGGATAGAGGAGACTGCCATGTCGAGCCATTTCGCGCACGCGGTGGCGACGCTGAACGACCTGCTTTCGCGGCAGGAGGACCTGGTCCTGCGCTGCGTGGACGACGCCGTGCACGCGCTGGTGACGGCGGACGCCGGCCGGGCGCAGAACGTGACGGAGCTGGACCGGAAGGTGGACCGGGAGGAGGTCCGGATCGAGGAGGAGTGCCTGAAGATGATCGCGCTCTACGCCCCGGTCGCGCGGGATCTCCGCTACATCACCACCGTGCTCAAGGTGAACAACGACCTGGAGCGGATCGCGGACCACGCCTGCAACATCGCGAGGCTGACCGCGGCCCTTCTGCAGGACCGGGCCTTCGTGCTTCCGCCACAGGCGGGGGAGATGTCGGCCCGGGTGACCGAGGCGATCTCGCGAGGGATCCGCGCGCTTCGCCAGCAGGACATCGAGGAGGCACGCCGTGTCCTCGCGGCCGACGACGCGATCGACCGCCTCGACTCGGAGATCCGGCAGGAGGTCCTGCGGACCATGCGCCAGGGGCCCACGCACCTGAGCGCCGCCCTCCAGCTCTACCGCATCGGGCGGGAACTCGAACGGATCGCCGATCTCGCCACGAACATCGCGGAGGACACCATCTACCTCGTGACCGGGGAGATCGTGCGCCACAAGAGGGGACCCGCAGACCCGGATGCGCGCCGCGAGGGAGCGTAGGGGTTCAGGCCGTCTCCGCCACGGGGCGCTGCCCGCGGCCGCCCGGCTCCGCCGCGACCGGCAGGAGAGTCCTCAGCCCGAGCACTTCGATGACGTGCTGGACCTGCGGGGTCGGGTGAACCAGGAGCAGCCCGCCGCCCCTCTCCTCGGCCTCGACCACGACGCCGAGGAAGACGCCCGCGCCCGCGCTCGTGAGGACGTCCAGCTCCCCGAGGTCGAACACGAACCGGCGCACCCCGCGGGTCGCCAGCGCCTCGATCTCCCGCTCCAGCGCGGCCGCAGTCCTCCCGTCCAGCGTCCCTTCCAGCGTAACGCGGGCCTGCCCGCCTTCGAGCGCCGCCGTCCGGATCGTGAGTTCGCCCATACTTCGCCTCCCTTGGGACCTTCGGGTTCGGAGACATCATCGACTTCGCAGGTTGGCTCCCTGTGAAGATGCCGTGAAATCCGAACGAAGCGCCGCCGGCGCCCCAATCTTTACGCTTTCTTTAACGACAGTTTGTCCCGCCTGAACCGCCCCCTCCTACCCTCCGCGACCGTGAAAGCAACGGAATCCCATTCTCAGGAGGCAAGATGAACCGTCTGTCCAGAACGCTGGGGCTCCTCGCCCTCTGCGCCGGATTCGCCCGCGCCGAGTCCATCGAGGAGCGGGTGAAGGCGCTCGAGGAGAAAATGAAGCTCAAGGAGGAGAGCGAGGGCACCGCGCCCGAGCCGGGCTCCCCCGCCGCGGCGGGCTCCAACAAGATCGACGTCTTCTTCAAGAATGGGCTCCAGGCGAAGAGCCAGGACGGCAACTTCGAACTCAAGATCGGCGGACGCGTCCTCGTCCACTACCGCGAGTATCTGCGCCACTCCGAGCGGATCTCGAAGGACAACTTCGCCTTCCGCGAGGTGAAGCTGGACCTGAAGGGGAAGATCTGGAAGGACTTCGGTTTCCGGGTCGAGATCAACGGCAGCGGCAACTCGGCCTTCGTCGTGGACGACGGGTATCTCTCGTGGGAGCGCTGGTCCTTCCTCAAGCTCAAGGTCGGGCAGTTCAAGGCCCCGTTCTCGATCGAGCAGACCACGAGCACGCTCTTCATCGACATGCCCGAGCGCGGCCCCTCGGACCGCCTCGTCCCTGGATATGAGCTCGGCGCCATGGTCTACGGCGAGCTCGTCGAGAAGATCCTCGAGTACAACCTCATGGTCGCGAACGGGACGCTGAAGGCCGCCGAGAACAACAGCGACAAGGACTTCTACGCGCGCCTCCAGCTGCGGCCCTTCGCGAAGATGGAAAGCGACATCATCAAGGGCTTCCACATCGCGGTCTCGGGCAACTGGGGCAAGCGCGGGCTCGCCACCGGGACGCTGCCCTACACCTACTCGGCCCCCTCGACCCAGACGACGTTCGTCGCGAACGGTCCTCGCGCCGCGCAGGTCCGGTTCGACGAGGATCGGTACCGGTTCGATGCAGAAATCGCCTGGCTGTTCGGTCCCGCGGCCGTGAAGGCCGAGTTCCTCAGGACGCGCGACACGTACAGGTTCAAGGGCGAGAACCGCAGCATCACCAACCACACCGCCTTCTTCGTGACGGCCTCGTGCTTCCTCACGGGCGAGGACAAGAACTGGGACCGCCCGAACGTCAAGAAGCCCCTTTTCGGGTCCGGAGGAGGCTTCGGCGCGGTGGAGCTCGTCGCCCGCTACAGCCGCTTCCGCCTCAACGAGGACCTCTTCCGTGACGGGGTCCTCTCCCGGGCAAACTCCGCGAAGTACGTGGAGGAGTACGCCGGCTGCGTGAACTGGTACCCGAACGCGAACGTGCGGCTCAGCGTCATGTACGCCTGGCTGAACTACACGGGGCGCAACGTCAACCCGGTGGTCGTGAGCGGGAAGCGTTTCGACCACGAGGACGTGCTGATCGTCAGGGCGCAGATCGACTTCTAGGAAAGAGCGGGGCATCCTCCGGTCCGTCCCTCCGGAGCCTTCCCCCTCCGGAACCCGGGGGGTGCCTCCTTTCGACCGGGCGGCCCGGCCATGCGGCCGGGCCGCTGTCTTTCCGGGCGCGCCGCAGGGCGCCGCGATGTGAGATAATGCCCTCCCGTGAGCGTCGAGCGCATCACCCGCCAATGCACCATCGACGTCGGCTCCGGCTTCCGCCGGCGAGTCGAAAACGGCGATCTCTGTCTGTTCTCCGAGGGCCGCACGGTGTGGATCGCGCTGTACGAGTCGCAGTTCCGCGAGCCGGAGCGGAGCGTGAACGAGCTGTACGCGCCGACGGTCGAGCCGGAGGAGGAGTGGGAATCGCGTCAGGCGGGGCGATTCGCGCGCGGGTACCTGGTGCGGGAGGTGGAAAAGGGGCGGACGGTGTGGACGCTGACGACGCTGACGGCGTCGAGCCGTCACCTGGCGCTGGCGTCGTTCACGTTCGTCTCGGAGGGGCACCTGGACTGGGCGGTCCGGTCGTGGGATTCGCTGCGGCTCGGCAGGCGGTGACGGTGGACGCGGCGGAGCTGCTGGACGCCGAACGCGCGGCGCACGACGACGACCTTCGGTACTGGGCGACGCGCGCCCGCGGGCTCGTCCTCGAGCTGGGCTGCGGGACGGGACGGTTCGCCGCGCTCCTCCGCCGGCAGGCGGTCCCGTACCTCGGCCTCGAGCCCTCTCCCGCGATGCTCGACCGCGCGCGCCGCAACGCCCCGGGCGTCCGGTTCGCCCGCGCCGCCCTCGACCGTTTCGCCGCGCGCGGGGCCGGGACCGTCTACGCCCTCTACGGAAGCTGGCAGGGCCTTCCGACGGCCGCGTCCCGCGCCCGGTGCCTCGCATGCGCGCGCGAGGCGCTGGGCCGCGACGGCCTCCTCGTTTTGGAGCTCGAGAACCACTCGCCGCGCGCGGCGGCCTCCGTCCCGCGGCGGCTCGCTGCGACCTTCGCCGCGGGCGGCCGGCGCTTCTCGAGGTTCGAGTCGCTCAGACGCGACGGCGGCGCCGTCGAGGTTTCGTGGGAGTGGTTCGCGGACGGAAAGCCCGTCGCCACACTGGCCCGGCGGCTCGCCGCGCTCGACCGCCGCGCGGTCGAGGCCGAGCTCCGCGCCGCGGGATTCGCGATGTACGCGATCTTCGGTGACTGCAAGGAAGCGCCTTACGCGGAGCGCGGGCCGCGGATGGTCGTCGAGGCGGCGCGGACGTAGTCGTCCGGACGGTGCCTACTTTGGCTCCTCTTTCGGGGCCTCGGGGGGCTCCTTCAGGTCCCCCTCGCCCGGCTCGTGGGGCGCGCGCAGGCCGCCCGCGATGTTCGGCTCGTCCGGGGGCAGCAACGCCGGATCGGGCGGCGCGACCGCGCCCCCGAGGCGCACCGGAGGGGGCTGGGGCGGAGGAGGCTGGGGCGGAGGCGGGGCGGGAACCGCGATTTCCCCGCCGAGATGCTGCGGCTCTTCCTTCCCGCACCCCGGCGCCGCGGCGCCGGCGAGCAGGGCGCCCGCGATCATGCCCATCCGGCGGAGAAACTCGCGGCGGTCCTGGTGGAACCCCTTGTAGTCGGGGTAGTCGGGCTCGGGCGTGTTCTCGACGGGTCTCAGGCGCATGGGACGGCCTCCACGTGGTACTGACGTTTCAGGAACTCCGGCTGCCCCGCCTCGAACAGCAGCGCGGCGGCCCGGTCGGCCTCGCGGATCGCCAGCTGCTCGTGGAAGCAGACGATCCCGCCGGCGCGGTCGATCGCGCCGGTCAGCGAGTAGTTGGTGCACGCGCACCAGTTCATGCAGCGGTTGCGAAGCGCGCACTTCGCGCATTCCGGGTCGGAGTTGCCGGTCAGGCGGCGGTACTCGGCCTGCTTCGCGCGGTCGATGCCGTCGAACACGTTCCCCATGCGGATCGCCTCGTCGGTGTCCTCCCCGACGAGCCGTTCGCACGGGTACAGGTTGCCGCCCGGTGCGACCGCGATTTCGCGCACGCCGAAGCCGCACTTGTCGCGCTCGCAGAAGCCCTTCTTCAGGCGCGAGATGATCTTCCCGTCGATGACGTTGACCCACATCGGCCGGCCCGCGCGGTAGCGCGCCACGTAGTCGTCGGCGACGAGCCGGTACTGGCGCTCGAGCTCCGCGGCCGCCCCGTCGGTCCATTTCCCGGTGAAGTTCGGGTTCAGCGAGATCCTCGGGACGCGCCGGTCGGCGAGGAACGCGACCGACTGCGCGAGCCAGCGGACGTTGGCGGGATCCACGACCGCGATCACCTCGACGCGCAGGCCGCGCGCCAGGACCCGGTCCAGCCCCGCGACGACGGCGTCGAAGGAGCTCGCGCCTCCGCAACCCGGCCGCGTGGCCTCGTGCGCCTCGCGGCAGCCGTCGAGGCTCAGCCCGAGCAGGATGTTCTCGGCCGCGACGTATTCGACCACCTCTTCCGTCAGCATCGTCCCGTTCGTCGTCAGCTGCGGCCTCAGCAGCACGCCCCTCGCCGCCGCCTGCTCCTTCGCGTACGCCAGCGCCCGCTTCAGCAGCCCGAACTCGATCAGCGGCTCCCCGCCGAAGAACGACAGGTCCATCCACGGCGACGGCTCCCCGAACGCCAGGTCCAGCGCCCGCTTCGCCACGTCCCACGTCATCGGCTTGTGCCACTTCTTCCCCGCGTAGCAGTACCGGCATCGCAGGTTGCAGTCGTGGGTCAGGACGAGCGTGATGTTCATCGAGGAACCTCCCGGGGCGCCAATCTGACGCCGGAGGGGTCGCCGTCGTTCTCGAAATCCGCCGGCGGCTTACAATGCCCCCATGCCCCGCATCCTCATCGTGGACGACGAAGAAGCGATCCGGAAGACGGTCGCGCAGACGCTGACGAGCGAGAAGCACGAGACGGCCGGCGCCGCTAACGGGAAGGAGGCGCTGGAGAAGCTCGAGGGGGACACGTTCGACCTGGCGCTGGTGGACCTGAAGATGCCCGGGATGGACGGGCGCGAGCTTCTCACGGCGATCAAGGACCGCGGGATCGACATCCCGGTCGTGATGATGAGCGGCCACGGGACGATCGACGACGCCCTCGACGCCACGCGGCGCGGCGCGCTCGACTTCATCCAGAAACCGTTCGACCGCGACCGGCTCCTGCTCGCCGTGCGGAACGCGGCGGCGCACGGCAGGCTCGCCGCCGAGAACCGCGTGCTGCGGACCCGCGTCGCCTCCCGGACGCGGATGCTGGGAGAGAGCGACGCGATGAAGGACGTCCGCGCGATGATCGCGAAGGTCGCAGCGACGGAGGCGCGCGTCCTGGTCATGGGCGAAAACGGCTCCGGCAAGGAGCTCGTCGCCCGGCTGATCCACGAGCAGTCGCCCCGCGGCGAGGGGCCGTTCGTGGACGTGAACTGCGCCGCGCTGCCGGATACGCTGATCGAGAGCGAGCTCTTCGGCTACGAGCCCGGCGCCTTCACCGGCGCCAACAAGTCCATGCCCGGCAAGTTCGAGCAGGCCAAGGGCGGAACGCTCTTCCTCGACGAGATCGGCGACATGCCGCTGCAGGCGCAGGCCAAGGTACTGCGCGTCCTTGAGGAGCGGCAGGTGCGCCGGCTCGGCGGCCAGAAGACGCTGGCGGTGGACGCGCGCGTCGTCGCCGCCACGAACCGGGACCTGGCGGGAATGATCGCGACGGGCGAGTTCCGCGAGGACCTGTTCTACCGCCTCAACGTCGTCCCGATCCGCGTGCCGCCGCTGCGGGAGCGGCGGGCGGACGTCCCGGTGCTGGCCCGGGGATTCCTGGCGGACTTCTGCATCGCCAACGGCCTGCCGGCGCGGAAGCTCGACGCCGGGGCGGAGACGCGGCTGGCCGGCTACCATTGGCCGGGGAACGTGCGCGAGCTGAAGAACGTCGTCGAGCGCATGGCGATCCTCGCGGACCGGGACGTGATCGGCGAGGCGGATGTGTCGAAGGCAATGGGAGGCACGCGTCAGCTTGCCGAGGCCGCGAAGGCGGCCGTCGCCTCGGCCGACGCCGACCCGATGTCCCCCTTCCTCGCCTGCCGCACCTACGAGCAGTTCAAGGAGATGAGCGAGAGGCTCTTCCTTGAGTCCCGCCTGAAGGCGAACGACGGAAACGTGTCGAAGACGGCGGAGGAGCTCGACATGCCGCGGAGCAACTTCTACAAGAAGATGGAGAAGTACGGGCTGAAGTAGGTGTCCGCGGGAGAGGTGGAGTGTCCGCGGGAGGGGACGGAAGCGGTTTGGCGTCGCTCTGTAACCCAAGTGTCGGAAACAAGTTAGGAAATCACGCCGGGGCACTCGGTTTGCAAACCGGACTTCCAGACATGAAACGCCTGCTCCCCATCTTCCTCGCCGCCCTCGCCCTCCCGGCCTTCTCCGAAGACCCGGACGACGAGGCCATCGCCGTCTTCCAGGCCGTCCAGTCCGCCTGGGCCTCCGGCAAAGCGGAGAAGATCGGCACTTCCTTCGACAAGGACTCCAAGGTCTCCCTGTCCCTCGACGACAAGGGATCCTACTCCCGCGACCAGGCGATCGCCCGCCTCAAGGACTGGTTCGATTCCAACCCGACGAAGTCCCTCAAGCTCCAGAAGGACGGCTACGAGGGCGGGGCCAATCCCTCCGCCATCTACGACTACACCTACACCGACGCGAAGGGAAAGGTGCAGGAGGCGAGCCTCGTCGTCTCCCTCGTGAAAAAGGGCGACCGGTGGGTCGTGCGCAGCATCTCCGTGATGCGCTGACAAAGAAGGCCCGGCCGCGCGGCCGGGCCTCGCTCGTCCGCCACTCCCCTACTTCTTCTTCAGCTCGAACTCGACTTCCATCTCAACCCCGAGATCCTGTTCGCCGCTCGACTTGATCTTCGGCCCGCCCTCGTCCCCGCCCATTCCCAGCATCGCCAGGTACGGAGACGCTGCCCCGGCAGCCCCCGACGCCTCGCCCGTGACGTCCTTGATGCGCACCGCCTCTCCGATCGTCATCCCGAGCCGGCTCGCAATCGCCGTCGCCCGGTCCCGCGCCGACTTTGCCGCCGCATCCCACGCCTTCTCCACCTGCGCGTCGTAGTTCGTGAAACCGAAGAACACGCCCTGCGTCCCGCTGCCGCCGCCGAGGAACGGGTTGTAGCGGTTGCCTGCCGGCCTGATCTCCGCGCCGGCCTCCATCGTCTTGTCCATCAGCTCACTGATGACCGCCGCAAGGTCCGCGTCGGCCATCTTGTCGATCCCCTCGACCGTGATCTCCAGCTCGGTCGTGACGGTCGTCTCGCCCGCCCCCTCCTGCTGCTGGCCGCCCAGCATGCGGATCTGCGCCATCTCGTCCATCCCGCCCCCGAACGTCAGCCCGTTGTCCTTCACGGCGGAGACCAGCTCCTTCCTCCCGTCCAGCACCTTCTTGATCGCGTCCCCGATCTCAGCCCTCTTCTTGGCGAGCTTCTCCACCGCGTCCGTCGCCTTCTCGGCCTTTCCCGTCGCTCCGACGACAAGAATCAGCTTGTCCGGCCGCACGCGGACGGTCCCCTTGCCGCGGACCGTGATCGTGTTCCGGTCCTCCGCCGCCGAGAACCCGGCGGTCAGGGCAACGAGCGCGACGGCTGCCAGAAGTCGGTGCATGGGCGGATGCCTCGATTGAAAGGGCCGGGCCGAAGCGCCGGCCCGGGGATTATCGGGGAGCGGCGTCTTCCTCGGGGTCCGGTGGTACGGGCGGCCGGGGCCTCACGCCGCCCCTCTCTCCGGGCTTGAAATCGTCGTCGGGAGGTTCGGCTCCATCCATGGGGGGCTCCGTGCCGTCGCCGGGCGGCTTCGTGCCGTCATCGGGCGGATTCGGCGGCGCCTCGTCCGAAAGCGCCACGATCTCGTGAGGCGACACCGACAGGAGCAGCTTCCCCGCCAGCATCAGCGTCCCCGGCGGCCCCGCGGCCGGCCACTTCACGTCGCGGGAGTTCCGGAACGCCCGGTCGAAAATGCGGATCGCGCTCGAACTCGACCCACGGACGGGCACGAAGATCTCGTTCTTCGTCACCAGCGCACGCCCGCAGTACCGGAACGGCGTCTTGACCGTCACGTACGCGGCCTCCCCGCCAATCTTCCCGAACTTCGCCAGCTTCAGGTCGTACACCTTCGACTCCGGCCCCACCAGGGTGCCCAGGTCCCCATCCACCGCGACCAGATGCCGGCAGTCCTCGCGCTTCACGATCTTCATGGCCTGAAGCGGATTCGAGACTCGCTCGTTCGGGTCCCGGGGGGCGAGGTGTCCGCGGCCGGTGATCGAGTCGAGGCGGCAGCAGTGAGATCCGTCGGACGGGAGGAAGATCAGGTCGCGGCCGATGGTGAAAATCGGGCTGAGGTCCCAGGTGTCGCCGGACGTCTGCGAGAGCCAGCCGAAGGGGTTGTAGTCGTTCGGCCTCGGGTATTTCGTCGCCCAAACGACCTGCCCGGTATGCCCGACGCACGCCAGGGCGCCGTTGTTCGTGCAGACGTAGACATAGCTGCCGCTCGCGGTGACCACCGGCGCGAACACCGGCATCTCCGCCGCCGCGCCCCAGCGGTTGCCTTGGGGCTGGTAGGAGGAGATGAACGTCTTCCACTCCAGCGCGCCGGTCCGCCGGTCGAACGCGAACAACCACACCTCCCCGCGCTTCGCGTCCTCCCTCGGGACGCCTCCGACGTAGACCCGGTCCCGCCAGACCAGCGGCGGGCCCGTCAGGTCGAAGTCCGCCACGATCCCCATTTCCGGCCCCCACACCAGCCGCGCGTCCGAAACGCGGATCGCCCGCAGCTGGCACCACTTCCCCGTCTTCGTGAGATTTGCGTAGAGCACCCCGTCGGAAATCACGGCGAACCAGCGGTGGCCCCAGAAGGCGGGAGTGACCCCCTGGAAGAACCCTGCCGGGAGCTTGAAGGGACCCCCGGCGGCGACTTCGCCCAGGGGCTCCCCGATGCGCCACTGGAACTCGCCGGTGGCGCTGTCGAGGGCGATGAGGCAGCGACCGAGGTTGACGAAGAGTTTCCCTGCGGCGACCGAGGGGTAGGTCTGGAGGGAGCCGGCGCCGCCGCCGCGGCGGATCCAGCGGTCAGGGACTTCGGGCGCGTCGTTCCGGGGGCCGAGCTCGAGCCGCCATTTCACGCTGCGGGGCTCGGGCGCCGCGTCGGGGACGGGAGCGAACGTCAGGTCGGGAAGGAAGACGCCCGTCCGCTGAGGAGGAGGCGGCGCCGCGATCGCCGCGTTCACGATCGCGCCGATCGTCGACTCGGCCCCGCGCCAGAGCAGCGTCCGGTCGCCGTGCCGCGCAACGATGTCCCTGGCCCGCTCCGCGAGCCCGAGCCGCACGCAGGCCAGGCCCAGCCGTGCCAGCATCGCGGGCGATCCCTTCCACGTCGGATGACTCCCGGCGACCGCCTCCCAGCACCGCACCGCAAGGGCGACAGCCCCCTGGTCCGCGTACAGGTTGCCCAGGCGCTCCATCGCCTCGCCGCCGGAGCGCGTGCAGAAGAACTGCTCCGCCGCGCTGCGCAACCCCGCCGGCGTCCCCTGGGCCAGCTTCTGCGCCGCCGGCGTCTCGTACCTCTGCTCGTACGCCTTGATCGCCTCCGCCGGCAGCGCCGCGATCTTCCGCGAGCAGACCACCGAGGCCGGCAGCCAGATCCCGTCCTCCGCCGGCAGAACCGACGCCGGGTAGTCGTTCAGGACCGTCTGCCACGCGTCGATCGCCCCTTCCCAGTC
>JADLHC010000205.1 GCA_020849035.1 Planctomycetia bacterium | reverse complement strand
GGAAATCGTGCCCTTGGCCCAGCCAGCCGACGGCGAGGATGGCGTCGCCGCTGCGCGGGAGTGGGGTCTCGTGACCAAGATCCGGATACCACCTCAAGGCGTTCCTTTCCCGCCCACCCGCCCACCCGCCCACCCGCCCACCCGCCCACCCGCGCACCCGCGAGCCCTACTCCACCGTCGCTCACGAGCCGCCGTAGCAGCGGTCGGCGTGCCGCTTCACGAAGGCCCTGTAGTCCTCCGGAGTGTCGATCCCGCCGGCGCCGGGGCTGGTGATTCCGACGGCGATGCGGAAGCCGTGCTCGAGGACGCGCAGCTGCTCGAGCTTCTCGGTTCTTTCAAGCGGCGTGGGGGCGAGCGAGGGGATCCTCAGCAGGAAGTCGCGCTTGTAGGCGTACATGCCGACGTGGAGGAGTGGTTGCGCGCCCTCGCCGCGCGGAAACGGGATGAGGGCGCGCGAGAAGTAGAGGGCGTAGCCCGCGCCGTCGCGGACCACCTTGACCTTGGCGGGGTCGGCCGGGTCGGCCTTGTCGAACTCGCAGGCCAGCGTCGCGACGGGGGCGTCGGTCACGCGGGCGAGCTCGACGAGCTGCTCGATCGACTCGGGGGCCACCTCGGGTTCGTCCCCCTGAACGTTGACGACGATGTCCTCATCCAGACCGGCCGCGACCTCCGCGATGCGGTCCGTGCCACTCGGGTGGTCCGCGCGCGTCATCACCGCCATCCCCCGGAAGGACTTCACCGCGTCGAAGATCCGCGGGTCGTCCGTCGCGACCAGGACACGCGAGACGTTCCGGGCGAGGCGCGCCTGTTCCCAGACGTGCTGGATCAGGTACTTGCCAGTTTCCTGCAGAAGGGGCTTCCCCGGCAGCCGCTGCGCGGCGAACCGGGCCGGGATCACGGCAACGGCCTTCATCAACGCCATGCGCTCTCCCGTTTCCCGGCCTCCGCCGGCCCTACTGCACGTCTTCCTTGCCGACTTCCCAGCGCTCCTCGCCCGAAGCCCAGAGCGTCTTCCCCGCCGCCTCCTCGTTCCACGCCGCGGGCGACTTGATCCGCGTCAGCAGCCCTTCCGCCGCAGCCGCCACCTCCTCCGGCTCGATCAGGTCCATGCAGTCCGTGATGTCGCAGTCCCGCTTCGTGCACGGCGAGCACGGCATCCCTTTCCACACGACGACGTGCCGGTCGCACCACGGACCGTACACGGCAGGGTCCTTGGGCCCGTAGAGGCCGACGACGGGCTTGTCCATCATGGCGGCGAGGTGGAGCGGGCCGGAGTCGCAGCCGATGAAGGCGGAGGAGCGGACGATGAGCGCGGCGAGGGTGCCGATGCGCGGCGTGTCGGGGCCCGTGAAGACGCGCTCGCTGGCGGCGGCGTTCGTCGCGGCCTCGGCGATGTCGCGCTCGCCGGGGCCCCAGGCGAACAGGACCGTGCGGTGCCCACCGCGCGTCAGGAGGGCGCCGACCTTGCCCCACTTCTGCGCAGGCCAGCGCTTGAACGCGCCGAACGCCGACGTCCCGACGTGGCAGACGATCGTGTGGCGCGCACCCTTCTCCCGCAGCCATCCCTCGATCGCCGCACGGTCGCGTTCGGAGATCGTGGGAGAGATGCGGGAAGCGGTGACGGGCACCTCCGCGGCGCGGAGGAGCTCGAGGCCGCGCTCGACGCGGTGCACGGTGCCTTCGATCTGCACGCGGTGCGTGTAGTGCTGCTCAGCGCCCTCCTTCGCCTGCGCAAGGCCGATCTTCGTCGGCGCGCCGCACAGCTTCACGTGCGCGCTCGATTTCAGGTTTCCCTGGAAGTCGAAGGCGACGGTCGGGGCGAAGGACTTCAGCGCGCGCGCCGTCCGCATGGCGGCCATCATCGCGGACGGCCAGAGCCAGGGTCTCCACCAGACGCCGCGGAACTGCCGGCGCGGGAAGACGAGGACCTGGTCGAGCCCGGGGAGGCCGTCGAGGAGGGAGGCGAAGCGGTCCTCGATGGCCCAGGCGATCTTCGAGTGGGGGAACGCCTTGCGGAGGTTGGCGAAGGCGGGGAGGACGTGGACGCAGTCGCCGAGGGCGGAGAGGCGGACGATGAGGATGCGGTCGAAATCGATCGAGGGATGGCCGGGGCGCGCGGAAGGCGGGGCGACAGGGGCCGCGGGCGCGGGCTTTTCGACGCGCGTCGTTTCGCCCTGGAGCCGAAGGGGCGCCTCGGGGGCGGGAGCGCCCGGGGTCGGCGAGACCTTGGCCGCGGGACTCCCCTTGGGAGGAGTCAGCCCGAGCCGCTTCATCGTCGCAGCTTCGTCCTCGATCTCGAGTTTCGGCTGGAGCTTGGGGGGGGCGTCGTCGTGGCGGGCCGGGGGGGGCGCGGGTCGCGGGAGGGGTGGCGGGGTCGGGGTGCCTCTGACAGGTGTTCCTGGGGTGGGCCTGGACTGGCCGGGCACGGGCGTCATGGGCTTTGACGGGGGTGCGACGGAGGCGGGGCGCGGGGGCGGCGTGGGCGGCCCGCCCGGGGCGCGCGGCGCGCCGGGAGGAGGGTTGAGCTGCTCTTTGCGGAGAGCGACGGTGGGTGAAGGCGAGGCGTCGTCGACTTCTACGACGGGAATGCTCTCATCGCGGCCGGCGCCGCCGCGGGGAGGTGACGGGGCCTGGGGGCGGCCCTCGACGCCGAGGCGGGCCCAGTCGAAGCGTGGGGTGGGGCTGCCGGTGGTGGGGAGGCGGCGCTGGG
>JADLHC010000204.1 GCA_020849035.1 Planctomycetia bacterium | reverse complement strand
TCGGCGTCTTCGCCAACATCGCCCTCGCGATCAACATCGCCTTAATCATGGCGGTCCTCTCGGCTATTGGGGCGACCCTGACCCTGCCGGGCATTGCGGGCATCGTGCTGACCATGGGCATGGCCGTCGACGCCAACATCCTCGTGTTCGAGCGCATGCGCGAGGAGAAGGCCGCGGGCAGGAACGCCCAGCAGTGCTTCACCGCAGGCTACGAGCGGGCGTTCTCGGCCATCATCGACGGCAACCTCACCACGCTCCTGACCGGCGTCGTCCTCTACGTGTTCGGCACAGGCCCCATCCAGGGCTTCGCCGCCACCCTCTCCCTCGGCATCCTGACGACCCTCTTCACCGCCCTCACCTGCTCGCGGGTCATGATGAAGCTCATGCTCGAGACGGGGATGGTGTCGGAGTGGACGTTCATGTCGGCGATCGGGAAGCCGAGCATCCCCTGGATGAAGATCGCCCCCAAGGCCTGGGCGTTCTCGGTCCTGCTGATCGTCGTCGGCGCCGCGGTCTGGTTCGCCCGCGGGGACAACAAGTACGGCATCGACTTCCGCGGCGGCGTCTCGCTCCAGATGCGCCTCAAGAAACCCACGCCGATCGAGGACGTCCGCGCCGGCATCGCGAGCATCGCCGGCCCCGAGGGCGCCAAGTACCCGGGCGCGGAGGTGCAGTCCGTGCTCCTGGGCGCCGACGCCGGCGGGACGCGCGAAGCGATGCAGTTCCAGATCCGGACGCTTTCCGTGACCGGCCACGAGGTCGTGGACCCGGAGAAGTTCAAGGAGCAGCTCGAGGCGGACCTGAAGAAGCAGTTCGCCGGGAAGATTCCGGAGCCCGCGATCATGCCCGGGCAGGAGAAGATCGCCGAGGGGAACCCGTATGCGGGCGGCGGCACCTTCCGCCTTTCACTCAGCGAGGAACGGCCGGCGAAGGAACTGGCGGAAAAAATCGCGAAGAAACTGGCCGACATAGGCGTCGGGAAGCCCGCGGAGGCACCGCTGCCCTACGTCGTGCCGCTGGGCGCGGACGGCAAGCCGACGAAGGAGGCGAACGCCTCCACCTACGAAATCTGGCTCATGCCTGCCGACCACGTCGACTGGAACCGCATCTCCTCCCGGATCGCCGCGGAGCTCAAGGGTCTCGGGTACCCGCTCTCCGGCGACCCGTTCCCCTCGGTCGAGACCGTCAGCCCGTCGATCGTCGGGGAGCTCAAGGAGAAGGCCTTCATCGCCCTGATCATCTCGTGGATCGGGATCATCCTGTACCTCGCGGTCCGGTTCGAGATGAAGTGGGGGTTCGCCGCGGTCGTCGCCCTGGTGCACAATTCGCTCATCGCGCTGTTCTGGACCGTGATCCTGGACGCCCTGATCCCGAAGTCGTGGGGCATCGACCTGGCCGTCTCGCTCACGACGGTGGCCGCGATCCTGACCGTGATCGGCTACTCCGTAAACGACACCGTCGTGATCTTCGACCGCCTCCGGGAGAATTTCCGCGAGGCCAGGTCGAGGGGCCTGGGCCAGCTGATCGACGACTCGCTCAACCAGACGCTGTCCCGCACCATCATCACGGGCATCACGGTCGTCTTCAACCTCATCGTCCTGCTCATCGCCACCATGACGTCCGGCGGAGGCATCGCGGCGCTCTCCCTGCCGCTCCTCATCGGCATCGTCATCGGAACCTACGCCAGCCTGCTCATCGCCTCGCCCCTGATCTACTGGTGGCGCGGTTCGACCGCCAGGCCGGCCGACCAGAAAGCCTGACAGGCCGGGGGGCGCGGGGCTTCCAACCCCGCGCCCCTCATCCTTCACCATGCCGCGCCTCTTCGCCGCGCTTCATCGCCTCATCTGGCTGCACCCGCGCGCGACCATCGCCGTCCTCGCCGCCCTCTCCGCCGCCGCCGCCCTCGCCGCCTCCCGGCTCCATTTCTCCAGCGACATCGCCAAGATCCTCCCGCGCCGCTCCCCGGCCATGAACTCCGTCAACCAGCTCATGGAACACTTCGCCTTCACCGGCCAGATGTTCCTCTTCTTCGAGAAGAAGTCCCCCTCCGCCTCCGACGACGCCGCCATGCGCCTCGCCGACGGGATCGGGCGGCGGCTCCGGGAGGCCCCCGAAGCGAAGGCGGTCGAATGGAAGATGACCGCGGAGTCGGAGAAGTTCCTCGAGGAGCGGGTGTCCGGGAGCGGGCCGCTGCTGCTCTCGGAGGAGGAGATGGAGGGGTTCCTGAAGCGGCTGGAGAAGGCGGAGATCCGCAAGGTGGTGAAGAAGAACCGCAGGCGGCTGGCGGGGCCGGGTGCGGGGCTGGCGGACGTGCTGGTGGCGCGCGATCCGCTCGACCTGACGCGGGACTTCTTCCTCAAGCGGCTGAACGCGGCGAAGCCGGCGGGGGACCTGGACCTGTCGACGGGGTACTACTTCAACGGGCGGCGGGACGCGCTCGTGATGACGGTGGAGGGGAGGGAGGGGCCGCACGACGTGGAGTTCGCGAAGAAGCTCGTGGAGCGGACGCAGGCGGCCATCGCGGCGGCGCGGGCGGAGGCGCCGGGGTCGGAAGGCTGGGACATCTCGATCCTGGGCGGCTACCCGATCGCGGTGCAGAACGAGGCGACGATCCGCGGGGACATGGCGATCAACCTCCTGACGTCGGTGCCGCCGGTCCTGCTGATGCTGCTGATCTCGCTGCGGCGCTGGTTCGGCCTGGCGATCGGCGCGGCGGCGCTGACGGCGGGAATCCTCTGGACTTTCGGCCTGGCCGGGCTCGCCTTCGGCCACCTGACGGCCGTGACGGTCGCCTTCGCAGGGCTGCTCGCCGGGATCGGGATCGACCTCACCATCCACATGTTCCACCGGTACCGGCACGAGCGCGAGATCGGGAACCCGCCGTCGGTCGCGTCGGAAATCACCTACGCGGGAAGCGGTCCCGGCGCGTTCACGGCGATGATCACGACCGTCTTCTCGATCCTCTGCCTCTGGATCAGCGAGTTCCAGGGGCTCCGCGAGTTCGCCACGCTCGTGGGCGTCGGCCTCATCCTCGTCTTCATCGCCACCTTCCTCGTCATCCCGCTCTTCACCCGGACCGAGAGTCACGAGCACCGCAACATCCCGACCTGGGCGGTGCGCGTCTGCTGGGCCCTGTTCGCCGTCTACCTCGCCGCTTCCGTCAGCCTCTTCACCGCCATCGGCGTCGTCATCGCCGCTTCCTGCGCCGTGCTCATGACGGAGACGGGGAAGCGGTGGATGATCGCGCTCATCTGCGGGCGGCCGCGGCTGGCCGCGGGGACGGCGTCGGCGATCACGGCGGTGGCGCTCGTGGCGATGTTCTCGAAGGCGCCGCTGGGGCTCCCGGAGCGCGAGACCGACGTGAAGAACCTGCGGAACGAGGAAGACCGCATCCTGGACGCGCAGGAGCGGATGCGGCACGCGTTCGAGTCGGGGATCGAACCGATCCTGGTGCTGGACGTCGCGTCCGGGGAGGACGAGGCGATGGAGAAAGCAGCGGCCGTCGCCGCGAAGCTCCGCGGGTTCCCGGGGGCCGCGAGCCAGTCGATCACGGATTTCCTGCCGCCGGCGGCGGAGCAGGAGCAGCGTGCGGCCCGCCTGGGAGGCGTCGACGCGGCGCGGGTCGAGGCGGACCTCGACGCCGCGCTCGACGCGGAGGGATTCGACCCGGAGGCGTTCGGCGAGGCGCGGGCGTGGCTGCGCGGGCTCCTCGCGGCGCGCAAGCCCGTCCGGCCCTCCGACATCCGCGACCCGTTCTTCGTGGCCGCGCGCAACCGCTTCGTGTCCTGGGACAAGTCGGGCGCCGTCCGTACCCTCACGTGGGTGACCCCCGTGTCGCCGCTTCACATCCGCCAGGAGCGCGAGGAGGTCCTGAATCGCCTGGCGTCGACAGTGAAGCAGGCGAGTCCGACCGCCGTGCTTGCCGGCTTTTCGGTCGTGGTGAAGGAAATCGACGACCGGATCGGGCCCGACATCTTCTGGTCCTCCCTCGCCGGCGTGGCGGTGAGCTGCCTGCTCGCCTGGGTCCTCTACCGCTCGTTCCAGTGGATGGTCGTCTCGATCTTCCCCGCGATCGTCGGCACGACGTGGGTCCTCGGGCTCTTCAAGATGATGGACATGAAGATGAACTACCTGAACCTGATCGTCTTCCCGATCATGGCCGGCATCGCGACCGACAACGGGCTCTACATGGTCGAGCGGTTCCGGGAACTCGACTGCCGGAGCGCGCGGAAGACGATGGAGTCTCTCTGGGCGGGCCTGACGCTGGTGAGCCTGGCGACCGTGGTCGGGTTCGGGAGCATGGCGTTCTCCTCGAACCGGGCGATCAAGAGCCTCGGGGTGGCGCTGGCGGCGGCGATGCTCTGCTACACGTTCTCGAGCCTGTTCGTCCTGCCCCCCATCCTCACGTGGCTCGAAACCGGGGACGAGTTCCCGGACGAGCCGCAGGAGTCCGATGCGGAGAACCCGGGCCCCTAGGCCCCCCGCGTTCGCCGGATGAGCCGTGCAACGCCGACGCAGGACGGTTCCTGCTCGCGCTTTCAGTGTTCCGCAGTCTTCGCGGGGGGCCCCTTCGGCTGCCTGGGGTACTTCGTCAGCACGAACAGGGCCGGAAGGGTCGTGAGGGACGCGAAGAGGCCCATGAGGATGGCCAGCCCGGTGAAGAGGCCGAAGTAGAAAGTGGGGACGAAGTGGCTGAGCATGAGCATCAGGAATCCGGCGAAGGTGATGACGGTGGCGATGAGGATGGCGCGGCCGATGGTGGCGTGGGAGCGGCGGACGGCCTCCGGGAAGTCGCCGTTCGCGGCGGCGAGCTCGTTGCGGAAGCGGAAGGCGTACTGGATGGCGGCGTCGATGCCGACGCCCATGGCGACGGAGGCGATGACGACGGTGACCATGTCGAGGGCGATGCCGGAGAAGCCCATGACGCCGAGGACGAGGAACACGGGCAGGACCTGCGGCAGGAGCACGATGCTCGCCATCACCGGGGAGCGGAACAGGAACCAGAGCATGAACCAGATGGCGACGACGGCGATCAGGAAGGTGTGCTTCATCGTCGTGATGAGGCCGTTGAGGATATTGGAGTAGAGGAGGCAGACGCCGGTGACCTGCGACTCGACGCCGGCGAGCTCCCGGTCCTTCATGCCATCGAGGCGTGAGCGGACGGTGGAGATGAGCCGGCCGCGGTTCAGGAGGGGCGACGTCTCCTTGAGCCGGACGAGGACCCGCGCCTGCGTCGCGTCGCGGTTGCAGAGCTCCTCGACGAGCTCCGGCGCCAGCTTCGTGAGCAGCCCCGCCACCGTCTCCGGCTTCGACTTCTTCATGGACTTGCGGACCTCGTCCACGAGCGTCTTGAGGGACCGTACGTTTCCGATCGCCGGATCGTCGCGGAACGTCGCCGCGGCGGCCTCGAGCGCGTCCAGGCCCTGCTCGGTCTTGAAGAACCCTTTCTTGTCGGACTTCAGGACGACCTCGATGGGGGTCGTGCCGCCGAGCTGGCGGTCGATGTAGTCGAGGCCCTGGTAGATCTCGCTGCGCTGCCAGAAGTAGTCGATGAACTTGGTTTCGACCTGGAGCCGGAGGGTTCCCCAGATGGAGACTCCGAGCAGGGCGAGGCTGAAGACGACGACGGCCAGGGGGGCCCGCAGGACGAGGGCCGTGAGGGGGCGCAGGGGGCCGGACGGGACGCCCGGGGTGCCGCCTTTCCCCGGTTCGAGGGGCGGGAGATTCGCGGCGGAGGCGGGGATGAGGAGCATCGTCGTCGCGAGGCCGATGCCCGTGCCGAACGTCATCATCACGCCGAACGTGCGGACCGGGTAGATGCCGCTCCCGATGTGCGCCGCCGTCCCCGCCATCGTGGCGAGGGCGCTGTAGAGGCACGGGCGCCATATTTCGGCGGTCGCGCGGGAGCACGTGAGCCCCACGGGCTCGGAGGGGTCGAGACGGCGGCGCTCGTTGTAGCGCTCGATGAAGTAGACGGCGTAGGGGAGCATGAGGACGAAGAGGAGGACGGGCATGTTGGACGTGACGATCGTCATGCTCTGCCCGGTGAAGGACATGACGCCGAGCATGAGGCCGACGGGGAGGAGGCAGGCGACGAGCGGGAGGCAGAGCCAGCGGATGCGGCGGTAGACGGCGAGGAGCGCCAGGGTGAAGACGGCGAGGGCGAGGACGCCGAAGTTGAGGATGTCCGAGTGGATGTGCTCGAGGAGCCCGACGTTGATGATGGGGAGACCGGAGAGGCGGATCGTCGGGATGCGCTTCTCCCACGCCCGGGTCAGCTCGCGTGCGCCGTCCACGAGCGACCTCCGTCGAAGCGCGAGTTCCGCGCGCTGCTGCTGGTACTTCGGCTCGATCTCCTTCAGGCGGGTCGCGGCCTCCGCGTCCTTCCTCGCCAGCAGGTGGCGCCGTTCCTTCTCGAGGCTGACGAGCTCCGGGTTGACCTGGAGGTAGACGATGACGGAGGTGTCGAGGCCGTCCGCCGAGATGACGTTGCCGAGGGCGAGCGTGTGCTCGACCAGCTCTTCGCGGGCCTTCTCGAGATTGACCTTCGGGTTGAGTTTCCCGTCCGGGCCGGCGAGATAGACGGGGGCGGGGAGCAGGCCCGGGGCGCCGTTGCGCAGGAGGGGGACGGTCGTGATGGAGGTGATCGACCGCGCGCCGGGCAGGCCGCGCAGGTCCTTTGCGAACTCGCAGAGGGTCTCCGCCCCCTCCCTGGTGAACCAGCCGCCGTCCCGGCGGGCGCAGACGATCAGGTACTCGTCGTCGCCCCAGTCCGCTCGCGTCTGGTTGTAGTACCCGAGGTCGGGGTCCTTCTCGTTCAGCAGGACGTCGGAGCCGAACTCGATCCGGAACGCGGGGAGGAGCAGGCCGGACCAGGCGGCGCCCGCGAGGAAGATCGCGAGGATCGCCCACCAGCCGCGCTCGAGGATCCGCTGGAAGATGTTCATGCTCCCGGGTTAGCGCGCCGGGGAAGGCGCTCCGGGGCGGAAGTGTACCCGCGGAGGGAACCTTTTCTATGAGAACCCGCGCCCGTCCCCCCCTATAATGCCGACCCTATGGCCGAGAGAATCCGCATCCGCGCCCGGTTCGCCGAGCAGTGCCCCCTGTTCAAGCAGGGCGAGGGCATGACCATCGAGCTTCCCGGGGTCGTCGCCGCGCGCAGCCACAACGTCTGCGCCGCCTCGCTCCACGCGTTCCTGACGCTGCACGAGCTGCGCAAGGGCGCCGTCGACGGCAAGCAGTACACCTGCTCGTTCGTCGGGTGCCGGGCGACGATGGAGGTCGCGGTCGGGGAGGAGTTCCCGGAACTGAAGCCCGCGGCCGCCGCGCCGCAGGCCTCGAAGGCCCCCGCGGTCGCCGCCGCGAATCCCGCGACGGCGGTCCTGGACACGATGAAGGCCTCGAATCCGCTGGCGGCGTTCCTGACGGGGGCCAAGCCGAAGACGGAGGAAGAGCTGGCGGCGATGCTGCCGCCGCCGAATCCGGACCTCGCGGTCAACGAGCCGAGGCCCGCCGGCGCGCCGACGGCCGACGACAAGGCGAAGGGCCGGATCGCCGCGATCGCCACGCAGCTCAAGGGCGCGCCGATCTTCAACGGCCTCCCGGGCGCGGAGCTCGAGCGGATCGCGAACTCCGTGAAGCTCATCACCTATACGCCGGGAACCGTGCTGCTCAAGGCGGGCGAGCCCGGCGAAAAGTACTTCCTTCTCGCTGCAGGCAAGGTGGACGTCATCCAGGTGGACAAGGACGGGACGGAGAAGGTCCTGAGCGCGCTCGGCCCAGGCCAGGGCGTCGGCGAAATGTCGCTGCTGACGGGCGAGAAGTGCTCGGCGACGGTGCGGACGACGGACGCGGTCAAGGCCCTGGTGATCAACCGCTCCGACTTCGAGCGCATGCTCGAGGCCGCGCCGCAGCTCAACCGCCACTTCAACAAGATCCTCGCCGACCGTCTCCGCTCCACGAACCAGAAACTGACGGACGTGATCCAGAACGGGGTCCTCGGGAAGCTTTCGATGTTCTCGCTCGCCGAGCTGACCCAGGCGCTCGCCGTCAGCGGGCGGACGGGCTACCTGCACCTCATGCACAAGGCCCAGCGCGGGTACCTCACCGTCCGCGATGGGTTCGTCTTCCACGCCAAGCTCACGGGCAAGGACAAGCCGGAGGACGCCTTCCTGGAGATGATGAACTGGCGCGAGGGCGAATTCCGCTTCGAGCAGGGCGACATCTCGACCCTCGGGCTGCGCCCGATCGACACGACGAGCCTGCTCGTGGAGGGTGCGCGGCGCGCGGACGAGAAGGCGAGGGGCGGGGAAGCGGCGAAACCCGCCGAGGCCAGCCCGGCCGGGCCCGCGAAGCCGGCGTAGGCGCGGAAGCCCCGGGAAACGGAGAACGCCCGGATGTCGACACCGATCGTCCTGCGCGCGCTCAACGCGGCCCAGTGCCCGCTGTTCAAGCCGGGCGAGGGAATGACGGTGCAGATGCCGTCGGTGCTTGCCTCGAAGAGCCATGCGGTGTGCGCGGCGAACCTGGAAAAATTCGCGAGGTTCTACGAGGAGCGCGGGCGCGGGGCGGACGGGCAGGTCTACGCGTGCCAGTACATCGGGTGCCGCGCGAATTTCAAGGTGGAGATCGGCAAGGAGCTGCCCGAGGTGCATCCCGCGGGGGGCGCGCCGGCCCCGGGCGCGGATCCGCCGCGGCCGGCGTCGGGGGTGTTCGTCGCGGCGCCGGGGCCGCAGACGCGGACGTCGATCCTCGCGCTCGCGGCGCGCCTCAAGACGACCCCGCTTTTCTCCTCGCTTCCCGCGACGGAGCTCGAGGCGGTCGCACGGGCGATGCAGGTGCGCGAATACGCGGCCGCCTCCGACTGCCTGCGCAAGGGTGAGTTCGGCCGCGCGTTCTTCCTCATCCAGAGCGGCACCGGGGAAGTCGTGAACGTGGATCCGGACGGCACCCAGCGCGTCATCGCCACCCTCGGCCCCGGGCAGTGCTTCGGCGAAATGTCGCTTCTCACGGGCGACGTCGCCTCCGCGACGGTGCGCGCCGCGACGAAGCTCTCGACGCTGGTGCTGCCGCGCGGGGACTTCGAGCGGATGCTGGACCACAACCCGCAGCTGAACAGGCATTTCAACCGGCTTCTCGCGGAGAGGCTGCGCATCACGAACCGCAAGCTGGTCGAGGTGCAGGACGGCGTCACCGGCCGGCTCGCGATGCTGAGCCTGGGCGAGCTGGCGCAGTCGCTCAACGCCTCCGCGCGCACCGGGCGGCTCCTCCTGTCGCAGGGGAACGCGTCGGGGACGGTGGTCTTCGAGAAGGGGGTCATCTACGACGTCGTGTGCGGCAACCTGAGGCGGGAGGAGGCGTTTTTCGTGCTGATGCGGTGGAAGGACGGGCAGTTCCGGTTCGAGCCGGGGGCCGTGACGGTGACGGGGATGCAGCCGCTGGACGCGATGTCGATGCTCATGGAAGGGATGCGCCGGCAGGACGAGGAGACGGGGAGGTTCCGCATCGTGGCGCCTGCGCCGGCAGCGCCGCCTCCGGCGCCCTGAAGCCGGGCGCCGGGAAGTCCCGGGCCCGCCTTTGCGCAGGGTCTCCGGGCATCTAGAATGCCCCCTGTCCCGGGGGGGAGGGGAGAACGCATGAGACGCCTCGCTGTCGTTGCCGCAGCCGCCCTGCTCCTTGCCCTGCCTGAGCCCGTGCGCGCCGACCGCGAGGCGGCCCGTGCGCCCTTTTCGGAGGGAAACGCCGCCCTCCAGCGGCAGGACCTGCCCGCGGCGATCGCCGCGTTCTCGAGGGCGATCGAAGCGGACCCGGGCTGGGCGGAGGCGTGGGATCTCCGGGGGCGGGCCAAGTTCCTGATGCAGCGCGCGCCCGGAGCCGTCGAGGACTACAGCCGCGCGATGGCCCTCGAGCCGCAGAACCCGAACTTCCCGATCCACCGCTGCCAGGCGCTCATGTCGATGGACCGGTGGCAGGAGGCGCTGGAGGACGCCGACACCGTGCTCCGCCTCAGCGGCGGCAATCCGCAGGCCATGGCCCTGCACGGCTGGGCGCTCGTCAACCTCGGCGAGGTCGACAAGGGCCTCGAGGAGCAGGACCAGGCGGTGCAGTCCAACCCCAACCCGCAGCTCCGGATCCGCTACGACGCGTACTGGCGCAAGGCGGACTGGGACGGCATGGTGCGCGAAGCCGACGAACAGCTCGCCCAGGGCGTTTCGCGCCCCGCCATCCATTTCTACCGGGTCGTCGCCCTCGTGGGCGCGGGGAAGCACCAGGAGGCGCTCGCCGCGGCGCGCGCGGCCATCCAGAAATACGGCAAGGGCGCCGAGCCGGCGCTCGCCGAGGCCTACGTGCTCGGGACCGCGGCCGCGAAGGGGATCCACGACCCCGAGGCCTCCCTTCGCATTTTCAACGACCGCGACGCCTCCACGCTCTCGTACTACCTCAACGCGGAGGCCCGCACGCTCTTTCTCGCCGGCCGGGTCCACGAGTGCTCCGAGCTGCTGGGGAGCCGCGGGCGCCGGACGAATTTCGAGACCCTGTTCTGGCTGGGCGCGGCGCAGTGGAAGCTGGGGCAGTTCGCGGAGGCGAAGCAGACGCTCAAGGACGCGCGGCGCCTGAATCCCTACATCCTGCGGCACGCGGCGGCGATCGAGGGATTCGAGCCGTTCGTGGCGGCCATCGACCGGGACCTGAAGCTGGAGGGCGGGGGGCAGGCGGACCGCGGGCGCCTGTCGCACGAGCTGGCGACCCACCTGCTGACTGTCGCCGAGATCGAGGCCCTCGTCCGCCGCTACCAGTTCGCCCGCGCCGCAGCGGAGTACGAGCGCCTCCTCCAGTCCCTCACCTCCGCCGTCCGCAAGGCGGAGGTCGAAGAGCGCCTGCCTGAGATCCGCGGCATGGCCGGCGCACACGCCCGGCTCTTTGCCGGCGTCAACAAGGGCGGCCTCAGGCTCAAGACCACCATAGGCAAGACCGAACTCTCCCTCGTGAAAGCCACCGAGACCGCGTTCGACTTCACCATCGCCGGCGGCAACGGCCGCTTCCCCTGGGCCTTCCTCGACCCCGCCGTCTACTGCGGGTTCGCCGACCAGGCCGCCCCGGAGCCGCTGGAGGACTTCGGCATCGGCTGCCTCGCCTGGGACGCAGGCCAGCGCGAGATCGCGGTGAAGCATTTCGAAATCGCCGTGCGGAAGAAAGCCGCGCTGAAGAAGAACGTCGACGCGTTCGTGGCCCGCAAGCGCGGGCTGTCGGCGCCGAAGGACGGCTTCGTGCTCTTCCGCGGCGGCTACGTGACGCCGGAGGAGCGGGCGAATCTGGAGAAGGGGCTGGTGCTGTTCCAGGGGCAGTGGGTGACGGCGAAGGAGAAGGAGCAGCTGGCGAAGGGGAACATCCAGGTGGACGGGAAGTGGGTGCCCGGGGCGGACGCGGAGCTGCTGAAGCGCGGGTACGTGAAGTACAAGGACCGGTGGATGACGCGGGAGGAGTACGACGCGATCCGGGGGAACTGGTCGGACTGCTACACGCAGGAGACGGCGCACTACGTGGTGAAGACGAACACGACGGAGGAGTTCGCGAAGGACCTTGGGGTGCTGCTGGAGGCGGCGTACGTCGAGTACGCGAAGTTCTACGGGGGCGCGGAGCCGAGGTTGCCGGGTAAGGAGAAGATGACGCTCCATGCGTACCGGACCTACGAGGACTACCGGAAGTACTGCGTGGAGAACCGGCAGGAGGACCACCTGAACGCGGCGGGGTTTGCGCGGAGCGACTCGAACGTGGTCGTGGGGTGGGACAAGACGGGAAACAAGCACCAGTTCCTGCAGACGATGGTTCACGAGGCCGCGCACCTGTACTTCTTCCGCGTCACGCCGGGCGTGCAGGTCCCGTCCTGGTACGCGGAGGGGATGGCGACGTACTTCGAGGGGTTCGACTGGGACGGGAAGACCTACCGGTTCGACTTCGTCAGCGACAGCCGCGTGCCGTTCGTGCGGGACGCGATGAAGGGCGGGCGGCACATCCCGCTGAAGGACCTGATCGCGGGGGACGCGCTGCAGCTGATCAACAGCGACTCGCAGAAGGCGCTGCTCTTCTACGCGGAGTGCTGGTCGCTCAACTGGTACCTGTCGCAGACGGACAACCGGGCGTGGCGGGCGGGATACGAGGAGTACCGGAAGGCGGTCGCTTCGGGGTCGGCGAAGCCGCTGCTCGAGTATTTCCCCGATCCTGCGAAGATGGAGAAGGACTGGGTCGAGTGCATCACGGGGCTGTAGGGGGATGCTGAACCGGCGGAGGGGAGGGGCGATGCGGGTCCTTGCGACGGCGCTGGCGACGCTGGCGATGGCTCTTTCCGCCGCGGCGGACCGGCCGGCGGCGGAGAAGGCGATCGCGGAGGGGCGCGAGGCGATGCGCCGGAGCGACTTCGAGGGGGCCGTGCGCGCGATGGACCGCGCTGTGGAGGCGGCCCCGGACTGGGCGACGGCGTGGACGGAGCGCGGGTTCGCGAAGGCGCGGGGCGGCTGGATCGTGCAGGCGCTGGAGGACCTGGGGCGGGCGCTGGAGATCGAGCCGGGGGCGACGAACGTGATGAGCCTGCGCGCCCGGGTCTACATGGATCTCGACCTGTGGCAGGAGGCCGCGGACCAGGCCGCCGAGGTGCTGAGCCGCGCGCCGGCGAACGCCTACGCCCAGTCCCTCCACGGCCGCGCGCTCGTGGAGCTCGGCGAGGTCGACGGCGGGCTCGCGGAGCTGCGCCGCGCCATCGCAGCCGACCCCGCGTTCGCCGGCGACCTGCCTTCGAGCCTCCGCCTCACGGCGGACTGGCCCGCCATCGCGCAGGCCTCGCGCGACGCCATCCGCTTCAATCCCGGCAACTGCGTCTCCGCCATCTCCGAGCTCATCTCCGCCCTCGTCGAGCAGGGAAAATACGACGAGGCCCGCGCCGCAGTCGCCGAGGGCGAGCGCCTCGCCCCCATGACCGTCGGCGTCGCCCTCGGCAAGGCCTGCCTCCTCGGGACCCCCGGCGCCCCCGGCTTCAGCGAGGCCGCCGCCAACCGCGAACTCGACGCCTCCCGCGAAACCGCCTACCTCAGCTCCACCCTCAACGTCCACGCCCGCATCCTCTTCCTCAACGGCCGCATCCGCGAATGCCTCGACCTCCTCGAATCCCGCGGCCGCCGCTCCAACTTCGAAACCCTCTTCTGGATCGGAGCCTGCCGCTGGAAGCTCGGCGACCTCGCCGGCGCACGCGCCGTCCTCATGGACGCCCGCCGCCGCAACCCCTACCTCGCCGCCCACGCCCGCCGCTTCCCCGAACTCGCCGAGCTCGTCGCCTCCGTCGAGCGCGAGCTCAAGGGCGAGTTCGAATGGCAGGGCGACGCCTCCGGCATGCGCGCCGAGCAGGCCCGGCACCTCCTGACCGTGGCGGAGATCGAGGCGCTGGTGAAGCGCTACCAGTTCGCGAGGGCGGTGGCGGAGTACGAGCTGCTGCTGCCGGAGCTGAAGTCGGCGGCGCGGCGGACGGAGGTGGAGGGGCGGCTGCCGGAAGTGAAGGGGATGGCGGGGGGGCTCAAGCGGCTCGTCGCCGCGATCAACGGCGGCGGCGCGAAGCTGAAGGCGGCCGTGGGCAAGTCGGAGATCACGATCGTCCGCGCGACCGAAGGCGCGTTCGACTTCACGATCCCGAAGGGCGAGGGGCGTTTCCCCTGGGCCGCGCTGGATCCCGACCTGTTCTGCGGATTCGCGCAGGACGCGGGGGCGACGGGGGCGGAGCTGACCGGCCTGGGGTGCCTGGCGTGGGACGCGGGACGCCCCGCGACGGCGGCGAGGATGTTCGAAGCGGCGTTGAAGAAGGACGCGAAGCAGAAGGCGGCGGTGACGGCGTTCGTGGCGCGGAGGCGCGGCATCCCCCCGCCGGACAGCGGTTTCGTGACGTGGAAGGGGAGGTTCGTGACGGCGGCGGAGAAGGCGAACCTGGAAAAGGGGCTGGTGCTGTTCGAGGGGCAGTGGGTGACGGCGAAGGACCGGGAGCAGATGGCGAAGGGGCTGGTGAAGGTCGGGGACAAGTGGCTGCCCGGGGACGAGGCCGAGCTGCTGAAGCGCGGGTACCGGAAGGTGGACGGCAAGTGGATGAGCGCGGAGGACGTGGCGGCGCTGCGGGAGAACTGGGAGACGGCGTGGGTGGAGGAGACGGCGCATTACGCGATCCGGACGAACGAGGGCGAGGCGTTCGCGAAGGACCTGGCGGCGCTGATCGAGGAGGCGTACGCGGAGTTCCGCGAGTACTACGGCTCCGAACCGAAGCTGGGCCCGAAGGAGAAGATGACGCTGTACGCGTTCCGGACGTTCGAGGACTACCGGAAGCACTGCATCGAGCAGAAGGCGGAGGACCACCTGGCGGCGGCGGGCTTCGCGCGGAGCGATTCGCTCGTGGTGGCGGGCTGGAACCGCACGGGGAACCGCCAGCAGTTCTTGCAGACGATGGTTCACGAGGCGGCGCACCTGTACTGGTTTCGCGTCGCCCCCGCGGCGAAGGCCCCCTCCTGGTTCTCCGAGGGAATGGCGACCTATTTCGAAGGCTTCTCCTGGAACGGCTCGCGCTACTCGTTCAACCACGTCGCCGAGGCGCGTCTCCCGTTCGTGCGCGAAGCGATGAAGGCCGGCCGCCACATGCCGCTCAAGGACCTCCTCGCCGCCGACGCGCTCGCCCTGATCAACAGCGACTCCCGGAAGGCCCTCCTTTTCTACGCGCAGTGCTGGTCCCTCAACTTCTACCTCTCCGTGACGGAGAACAAGGCCTGGAGGAACGCCTATGCCGACTACCGCAAGGCCGTCACCGCAGGCCAGCCGAAGACACTTCTCGATTTCTTTCCCGACGCCGCGAAACTGGAGTCCGACTGGGTCCGGTTCGTGACCGGCCTCTGAACCGGGCTTCCCGGGAAGTTCCTTTGCCCCTCGGGCGTAGCGTCTTCGGGGTATGATTCCCCGGGGGGATTTCACGGGATCAAGCCATGCGACGCCTCGCATTCGCAGCAGCCTTCGCCCTGCTCTTCCTCGCGCGCCCCGCCGCCGCCGACCGCGGCCAGGCAGAGAGCGCCGTCCAGGAGGGCGACCGCTTCCTCGGCGCCCGCGACTTCGAGAAGGCCATCGCCGCCTACACGCGGGCGATCGACGCGGACCCGGCGTGGGCGACGGCGTGGGGGAAGCGCGGGTACGCGAAGCGGATCTGGACGAAGTTCAACGCGTCGCTGGAGGACTTTGGGAAGGCGATCGAGCTGGAGCCGCAGCAGACGACGTGGCGGCTGGAGCGTGCGCAGGCCTACCTGAACCTCGACCGGGCGCAGGAGGCGATCGAGGAGGGCGAGGCGCTGATCAGGCTGAGCCCGAACGATCCCGCGAACACGTCTCTGCTCGGGTGGGCGCTGATCCGGGCCGGCGAGGTGGACCGCGGGCTGGAGCTCCAGACGAAGGCCCTGGACATGTCCGGCGGCAACGCCGTCCTGAGGATCCGCGCGGACGGGCTGACGCTGAAGGGAGACTGGAAGGCGCTGGTGGAGGAGATGGAGAAGCGGCAGGCGGGCGGTCAGCGCGACTGGGGGTCGTACCTGAATCGCGTCGTCGGTCATACCGAACTGGGGGAGTACGACAAGGCCGCCGCGACGATCAAGGAGCTGGAGGGGCTCTCGCGCGGAACGACGATCTACATGGCGCGCGTCTACCTCCTCGGGACCCCGGGCGCCGGGGGCCACTACGACGCGGCCATGGCGCTGGCCGAGGGCGAACTCGCGGCGGGAAATTCCACCGAGTCCGGCGTCCTCAACATCTACGCCCGCGCCCTCTTCCTCACGGGCCACCCGGACCGCTGCCTCGACCTCCTCGTCACCAAGGGCCGGCGCACGAACTTCCAGACCCTGTTCTGGCTCGGCGCCGCGCACTGGAAGCTCGGGCAGTTCGCGGAGGCCCGGGCCGTGCTGCAGGACGCGCGGCGCCTCAACCCGTACATCCTGAAGCACGCCGAGAAGATCGAGGGCCTCCGCGACTTCGTGGCCTCGATCGACCGCGACCTCGCCGGCGAGGGCGGCCAGCAGGCCGACCGCGGCCGCCTCGGCTACGAGCTCGCCACGCACCTCATGACCGTCGCCGAGATCGAGGCCCTCGTCCGCCGCTACCGCTTCCAGCGCGCAGCCGAGGAGTACGAGAAGCTCCTGCCGTCGCTCAAGTCCGCGGTGAGGCGGGCGGAAGTCGAGACCCGGCTTCCCGAAGTCAAGGGCATGGCGGGGGCGCACGCAAAACTGCTCGCCGCCGTCAACAAGTCGCAGGACAAGCCGAAGGCGAAGGTCGGCAAGTCCGAGCTGACGCTCGTCAAGGCCGACGAGGGCAGCTTCGACTTCACGATCAAGGGCGGCGAGGGACGCTTCCCCTGGGCCTACCTCGACCCCGCGATCTACTGCGACCTGGCGGTCGCGCAGGGGCTCAAGCCCGAGGAGACGTTCGGTCTCGGATGCCTCGCATGGGACGCCGGCCTGCCTCCCGTCGCGGCGAAGCTCTTCGACGAGACGCTGAAGAAGCAGCCGGCGCTGAAGAAGAACCTGTCGGCGTTCGTGGCGCGCAAGCGGGGAATCCCCGCGCCGGACTCCGGATTCGTCAGCTTCCGGGGCTCGTGGGTGACGCCGGAGGAGAAGGCGAACCTCGAAAAGGGGCTCGTGCTCTGGCAGGGGCAGTGGGTGCCGGCGAAGGACCGCGACCAGCTTGCGAAGGGGATGGTGAAGATCGGGGACAAGTGGCTGCCAGGGGAAGAGGCGGAGCTGCTGAAGCGCGGGTTCCGGAAGTACAAGGACAAGTGGATGGCCCGCGAGGACTACGAGGCGATCCGCGGAGGGTGGGAGGACGCGTACACCGAGCAGACGGAGCATTACCTGATCAAGTCGAACGAAACCGAGCAGTTCACGAAGGACCTCGCGGTGCTGATCGAGGCCGCGTACGCGGAGTTCAAGGCGTACTACGGCGGCGACGAGCCGAAGCTGCCGGGCAAGGAGAAGATGACGCTGTACGCGTACCGGACGTACGAGGACTACCGGAAGTACTGCGTGGAAACGAAGGCCGAGGATCACCTCAACGCGGCCGGGTTCGCGAGGAGCGACTCCAACGTCGTGGTCGGCTGGAACAAGACGAACAACCGCCAGCAGTTCCTCCAGACCATGGTGCACGAGGCCGCGCACCTCTATTTCTTCCGCGTCGCGTCCGGCGCGAGGCCCCCGAGCTGGTACGCGGAGGCGATGGCGACCTACTTCGAGGGCTTCAACTGGGACGGCAAGACTTACCGCTTCACCTACGTCAGCGAAAGCCGGCTCCCGTTCGTGCGGGACGCGATGAAGGGTGGTCGTCACATCGCGCTGAAGGACATGCTGGGCGGAGACGCGCTGCAGCTCATCAACAGCGACTCGCAGAAGGCGCTGCTGTTCTACGCGCAGTGCTGGTCGCTGAACTACTACCTGAGCCAGACGGAGAACCGGCCGTACCGCGAGGCGTACGCCCAGTACCGGAAGGCGGTGGCCTCCGGCGGGGCGAAGTCGCTGCTCGAGTTTTTCCCGGACGTGGCGAGGCTCGAGGCGGACTGGGTGCGGTTCGTTTCGGGGATGTAGGGGCCGGAGGTTTTGCGTGCCCTGGCGCGGTCCCTGCGCGACATTGACGGCATGACCCCTTCGCCGATTCCCCCGCTGGCCGAGTTCCTGCGCTGGATTGCGGAGATGCCCGCCGCGTTCCGCGGGGAGCCCGGGAAGGGCGGGGGGGTGAGGGTGCGGGCGGTCGTGGCGGACCTGATGGAGACCGTGGCGGGCGAGGCGCCGGGCGGGCCGGCGCTGGCGCCGTTCGCGACGACGGGGAGCGTCCAGGACCGCAACCGGCTGCGCTGGGTGCTGGCCGCCTGCCACCTGCTCTGGCATCCGTCGCTTCGCGGAAGGCGGATTCCCGCCACGGCGCTCCTGAAGTTCCTGGTGCAGGACCTGGCCGCGGTGGCGGCGGTCGCGAACGCCGACGGGCTGGCGACGGAGGAGGAGCGCCGCGAGGAGCTGACGCGGCGCGCGCTCGGGGCCGCGGGGCTGCGGCTCCCCGGCGAGACGAAGGACACGGCGGAGACGCGCCTCAACCAGGTGGACTCCATCGAGCGGCGCCGCCTCATCGCCACCGCCGCCGAGAAGCAGCGCCGGGCGCGCGCCCTGCAGGAGGAGCTGCGCCGCCAGGCCGCGGAAGAAGCCGCTTCGAAGGCCTCCAGCGAATGAGCGCGCGGATCACGGCGGTCCTCAGGAGGCGCAGCCCGCTGGTCACGGCGGAGGCGGCGGCGACGCTGCACCGGATGACGGAGCACGCGGACGCGCCGCGGTGGAACGGGGCGTGCGGCGACCGGCTGGTGCGGGCGGACCTGGAGGATCTGGACAGGTTCCGGGAGGCGCTGGCGGCGGGGCGGCGCGCGCGGGCGTGGCGGGCGCCGGAGCCGGAGGTGGTGGCGGCGCTGGCGGCGGCGATCCCGCGGGTGGAGCGGTATCGGGCGACGGTTCCGCGCAAGCTGGATCTCGCGAAGGACTGGGCGGAGGTCCCGACGACGTCGCGGGAGGACCTGGCGTTCTCGATGCACGAGCTGATGCCGGACGACGCGGACCGGTCGAGGATGGTGGTGCACCCGACGAGCGGGACGACGGGGCACGCAGTGTTCGTGCCGCACCACCCGGTGGCGGGGAGCGCGTACCTGCCGCTGATGGAGGCGGCGATGGAGGCGCACGGCGTGAAGGTGTCCCCCTCGGCGCGCGACGTGGGGACGGTGCAGCTGCACGCGCAGGCGTTCACGCTGACCTACGCGACCGTCCACGCGGCGTGGGGGAACAGCGGGTACGCGAAGGTGAACCTCAACGCGGCCGACTGGCGGGAGCCCGCGAGCCGCTCCCGCTGGCTCAAGGCGATGGCGCCTCTGACGTTCACCGGGAATCCGTCGGCATTCGCGGAGCTGCTGGAGCTGGCGCCGGCGGTGAAGCCGCACGCGATGTTCTCGACGGCCTTCGCCCTCGCGCCCGCGCTCGCGAAGAAGGTCTCGTCGCGCTTCGGCTCCCCGCTCATCGACTGGTACTCGAGCATCGAGACGGGGCCGGTCGCGTACTCCTGTCGCGAGGGGAGTTTCCACGTCCTCCCGCACGACCTTCACGTGGAAGTCGTGGATGCGAAAGGCCGGCCCTGCGCCCCGGGGAAAACCGGGGAGATCTGCGTGAGCGGCGGGCGCAATCCGTTGCTGCCGCTCCTGCGGTACCGCACGGGTGACCGGGCACGGCTCGAGACGAAGCCGTGCCGCTGCGGCGACCCGCGGCCGCGCCTCGAGGGGCTCGAGGGGCGCGCGCCGGTCCTCCTGCGCGCCGCCGACGGCGGCCCCGTCGCGACCGTCGACGTCTCGCGCGCGCTCCGGGACTTCGCCGTCGCGCAGCACGCGCTCGTCCAGCGCGCCGACGGCTCCGTCGACCTCGCCGTCCGCCCCCTCCCGGGCTGGTCCGTCGACACGGGCCGCATCGCCGCCGCCCTGCGCGGCGTCTTCGGCTCCCGCGCGAAAATCCGCGTCCGCTCCGCGGCCCGACTCGCGGGGAGGGGAAGCGCCGCGAAGGTGGTCGCGTTCCGGAGCGAGCTGAAGTGACTCCGCTCGACTACGCCGCGGGGATGTTCGGGGGGATCTACCTGCTCTTCACGTTGTGGTTCCGGCTGTGGAAGTGGCCCGCAGGCGTTCTCCACTGCGCCGTCTTCGCGGGACTGTTCTGGTTCTTCAGGCTCTACGCGGTCGAAGTCGACCCGAAGCACCCGGGTGCATGGCGTTTCGAGACCATCGGGACGGTTTTCGGCCTTGTCTGCGTGATCCTGACGATCCAGCGGAACATCTGGAGCTGGCCCACGGGGATCGTGAACATCGTCCTGTTTTTCTTCATGTACCTCCTCGCGGGGCTCTACGCGGACGTTCTCAACATGGTGGTGATGTTCGGGCTCAGCGTGTACGGCTGGCACCAGTGGCTGCGGGGGCGAAGGGACGACGGGCCGCTGGTCGTGGAGACCGCCCCTCCGCGCGTGCGGCTGGCGTCGCTGGCCGTGATCGCCGCCGGCGCGCCCGCTCTCGGTTTCGGGCTCTCGCACCTGCCGCGCGTGTCCTTCCCGTACTGGGACTCGTTCATCTTCGTCGCCAGCCTCGTCGCCCAGTGGGGGCTCGCCCGCAAGTTCGTCGAGAACTGGGTCCTCTGGATCGCCGTGGACCTCGTCGCGATTCCCGTCTACGCGGCCAAGGACCTGCGCGCGGCCGCCGTCCTCTACTTCGTCTTCCTCATCCTTGCCACCTGCGGCCTCATCGGCTGGGGCCGTGCGCTGCGGGCGAAGGCGCCGGCGGCCGCGTGAGCGCGACGGGGCTGGTCCTGGGGAAGTTCCTCCCTCCCCACGCGGGGCACCTCCACCTCGTCGCCGAGGCGCGCCGGCGGGTGGACCGCCTCGCCGTCGTCGTCGGGACGCTCGAACGCGAGCCGATCCCCGGCTTCCTGCGCGCCGAATGGATGCGCGACCTCTGCCCCGGCTGCGACGTCTTCCACCTCGCCGAGGACCTCCCCCAGGAACCCGCCGACCATCCGCAGTTCTGGGACCTCTGGACCGCGGCCCTCCGGCGCTTCCTCCCCTCCGGCCCCGACCTCGTCTTCACCTCGGAGCCCTACGGCGACGAGCTGGCCCGCCGCCTCGGCGCGCGGCACGTCTGCATCGACCCGGCCCGTGCCGCCGTGCCCGTCTCCGGGACCGCCGTGCGCCGCGACCCGCTCGCGCACTGGGACCGCATCCCGGCTTGCGTGCGGCCGTGGTTCGCGAAGCGCGTGGTGCTGTACGGCCCGGAGTGCGCCGGAAAGACGGCGCTTGCGCGCCGCCTGTCGGAGGCGTTCGGCGCGCCGTGGGTCCCGGAGTACGCGCGCGGACACCTCGACGCGAAGGGCGCCTTCATCGAGCCCGCCGACGTCCCGCACATCGTCGCGGGCCAGATCGCCTCCGAGAACGCCGCCGCCCGGGCGTCGCGCGGCCTCGTCTTCTGCGACAGCGACGTCAACACCACCGTCATCTACGCACTTCACTACCTCGGCACCGTGCCGCCCTGGGTCGCCCGCCTCTCCCGCCGCCGCCCGGCGGACCTCATCCTCTTCTGCGAGCCCGACCTCCCGTGGGAGGAGGACTGGCAGCGCGACTCCCCGCGCCGCCGCCCGTGGTTCCGCGAGTGGTTTCGCGCGCGGCTCGACGAGCAGGGAAGGGCCTGGACGGCGGTGTCGGGGAGCGGGGAAGGGCGTTTCGAGGCGGCGAAGTCGGCGGTGGCGAAGGCGCTGGGAATCCTGCCGCGCGCCTGAGCTACTTCGGGCGCGAGGAGGTCCAGAGGAGCAGCGGCTCGCCCCGCGCTCCCGTGTAGCCGACCGCCATGCGTCCGGAGACCAGCTCGGGGAGGCCGTCTCCGTCGAGGTCGCCGGCGTCGAGCGTGATGAGGTGGGACGGGGCGGCGACGTCGTGCCGCGTGAAGGACATCTTCCCGTCGTTCTCGTACCAGATCAGGCCCGTGGCCTCCGGATCGTCCCACCTCCCGAACAGCACCGCGACCGCGACGTCGAGGTCCCCGTCGCCGTCCAGGTCCGAGGCGACCGCGCGGTACGGGCCGTAGCACCGGCCGATTTCGCGCCACTCGAAATTCAGCCCCCCGCGGTTCTCGAGCCACTGCACTCCGTGGTACGGCTTCGGCGCCGCGCGCGGGTCGTCGAGCGCGTCGCCGTTCGTGTACAGGATGTCCAGGTCCCCGTCCCGGTCGAGATCCACCAGCGCGATCCCCGAGGATCCGTACATGGGATTGCGCGCCTCGAACAGCAGCTTCCCCTCGAACGTCCCTCCCCGGTTCATCCACGCCGTGATCGATTCCGCTTCCTGCGCCGCCAGCGCCACGAAGTCCGGCTTCCCGTCGCCGTCCAGGTCGGCGACCGGCACGTGGATCGGGCCCGTCCGGTCCGCGATTCTCACCAGCGTCCACGAAGCGCCGTCATTGCGCAGCCATCCCACGTACCCCGTCTTCCGCCAGCCGAAGGCCCCCACGACCAGGTCCATGTCCCCGTCCCCGTCGACGTCCGCCGGCTGCAGGTCCGCGATCCGCGGCTGCCCCGTCGCCAGGTCGCGCCGCTCCCACCCCTTCTCCCCGCGGTTCACCAGCAGCGCCGCGTACCCCACCAGGTCGTCCGACGGCATCACGCTTCCCAGCCCCGCCACCGCGATGTCCAGGTCGCCGTCGCCGTCCGCGTCGAACGTCGCCGTGTGCCCGGGGGCTTCGAACGCACCGAGCGTCGTCTCCGCCCACTCCTGCCCCGACCGCCGCAGCTGTGTCACCGTGCCGGAGCCCTTGTCGCACACCAGGATCTCCGGCTTCCCGTCCCGGTCCAGGTCCGCAATGTTCACGTTCGTCACCTGCGCCTCCTCGCGCGCCGGGTTCCCGAGCCCCGTCTTCGTGAACCTCAGCGCTCCCGGGCCCGCGGCGCGCGGCAGCTCCGCGAACGCCGCCGGGGAGTGCAGGACATAGAACTCCTGCAGGTCCGCCCACGCCTTCTCGTCCGGCGCCTTCCGCTGGTCCGCCAGCACCCTCCGCATCTCCGCGAACAGCCGCGGCCAGTCGGCCGAGAGCGCCACGTCCGGCGCCGGCGGCGCATGGCACTCGCCGCAGGTCGCGCGGATGTCCGCCGGCGCGCGTTCGAGAAGCGGCAGCCAGTTGTCCCCGAAGCGCCAGCCGCGGGCCGCAGCGGGAGGCGGGGGAGGGGGCTCGGGCGGGTCGTCCGGCGGAGGCGGGGGAGGGTCCGACGGGGGAGGCGCCTCCGGCGGAGCCTGCGCGGGCGCCGCGGGAGGCGCAACCGCCGGCGCCGGCCCGCGCCGCGGCACGGCCGGCTCCCTCTTCCGCCCCCACAGCGACAGGCCCAGCCCGATCGCCATCAGCGCGCCGATCACCGCCACCGGCCCCGCCCGCCCGCTCACTGCCCCAGCTCCAGCCGGTGGATCAGCTTCTCGTCGAATCCCGCCGCCGCCATCCGCCGCTGCGCCCCCGCGATGTCGTACGCCACCCGCCGGAACTCCACCACGTCCTCGGTCGAGTCGTACAGCGCCCACGCAGCCTTCGCGCACCTGTCGCGCGGCTGCCCGACGCTTCCGGGATTCACCAGGTACGTCTTCGAATCCGCCAGCTGCACCACCTGCAGGTCCGGCTTCTCCTCGAACTTCGACTCGACCCGCGCCGCCGTCGCCATCGCAGGCACGTGCGTGTGGCCGAAGAAGCACACGTGCACGTCCGGCATCGTCGTCCGCAGGTACTGGATGTTCTCCTGGTACGCCTCGTAAGTGAGCAGGTACTCGTCCTCGTTCCGCGGCGAGCCGTGCACGAACAGCAGGCCGTCGTCCGTCGCGATCTGAAGCGGAAGCGACTTCAGGTCCAGCAGCTGGTCCGGGCGCAGCGCGTCCCGCGAATACTCGATCGTCCGGCGCTTGTCCTCGCGGCTCACGACCTCCAGCGACGTCACCCCCGTGATGTACCGCTCGTGGTTCCCGCAGATTCCCTTCGCCTTCAGGTGCCGCACCGCGTCCACGCACTCCACCGGGCTCGCGCCGTATCCGACGATGTCCCCGAGGTGGATCACCCGGTCCGGCTTCGCCCTCCGGATGTCCGCTTCCACCGCCTGGAAGGCCTCCAGGTTCGCGTGGACGTCCGCCAGGATCGCGTACTTCACCGGACCCGCTGGGTGAGCGCGCCGGCGAAGCCCATCTTGTCGCGCAGGGCGGCGAACCAGGCGCCGGGGCCGCCGCGGACGAGGCGGAACGGGCGGCGCGCCTTGCGCACGGTGACCGAGTCGCCCTCCTCGACCGGCAGGATTTCCTGCCCGTCCACGGTCAGCATCACGTCGCCGTTGCGGCGCTCGAGGTCGATCCGGATCGCGTGCTGCGCCGGCAGCACGATCGGCCGCATCGACAGCGAGTGTGGGCAGATCGGCGTCACGATCATCGCCTGGAGCTCCGGGTCCACGATCGGCCCCCCGGCCGCCATGGAGTGCGCGGTCGAGCCCGAGGGTGTCGCGAGGATGAGGCCGTCGCCGGAGATGAGGGTGAAGGGTTCTGGGCCGACGCGGAGGCGGAGGTGAACCATGCGGGAGACGGAGCCGCGGGCGATGACCGCGTCGTTGAGGGCGATGAGGGACCGGCGGCCGGACGGCCCGGCGACCTCGACGTGGAACATCATGCGGGCGCTGGTCTTGAGGGGCCCGCGCCCGAGCGCCTCGAGGGATGGCCGGATCTTCTCGAGGGGGAACTCCGCGAGGAACCCGAGCCGCCCGGTGTTCACGCCGAGCACCGGGATCGTGTTGCCCGCGAGCCGCCGGGCGACCGAGAGGATCGACCCGTCGCCGCCGAACAGCACGATCAGGTCGGCCCGCGCCCTCGACAGGTCCGCGGAACCGTCGAGGTCGCGCAGCACCACGCGGAAACGCCGGCGCAGCCACGGCTCGTGCGCGGCGATCGCCGCGGCGCTGCGCTCTTTGCGCGCGTCCCCGACCAGGATGATCGAGCGTGTTCCCACCGGGCCCCCCTACAGCGCGATCGGCCGCGTCACGACCCCCGCGCGCTCCGCGCATTTCAGCGCCGACCGCGCGATCCCCGCCGCGTCCAGCCCCAGCACCTCCATCAGCTTCGGCCTCGCCCCGTGCTCCACGAAGCGGTCCGGGATTCCCAGCCGCGCGAATTTCCGTGCGTCCGCCCCGCAGTTCTGCGCCGCTTCCAGCACGGCAGAGCCGAACCCGCCCATGAGCTGGTGGTCCTCCACGGTCAGCACGAACGGCTGCTCCGCCGCCAGCCGCTGCACCGCGTCCTCGTCCACGGGCTTCGCGAAACGCGCGTTCACGACGGCCAGGTCCAGCCCCTTCTCCGCCAGCCGCCGCGCCGCCTCGAGGGCGGGGTAGACCGTCGCTCCGTAGGCGAGCAGCGCGCCCCGCTTTCCCTCGCGCAGCCACTCCGCCTCGCCCATGCGGATCTCGCGACCGAACAGCACGGATTCGCCGTCCGGCACGTTCGCCCGTGGATACCTGAGCGCGACGGAGACGTCCTGCTTCAGCGCCCACTCCATCATCCGGAAGAGCTCGTGTCCGTCCTTGGGCGCAGCGACCGCGATGTTGGGGAAGGTCCGCGTGTACGCGATGTCGAACACGCCGTGGTGCGTGGGACCGTCGTCCCCCGCGATTCCGCCGCGGTCGAGGCAGAACAGCACCGGGTTCCGGTTCAGGCAGACCTCGTGCATGATCTGGTCGAAGGCGCGCTGCAGGAACGTCGAGTAGATCGCCGCGATCGGCCGGTTGCCGGCGACGGCAAGCCCGCTCGCGAACGCGATCGCGTGCTGCTCGCAGATCCCGGCGTCGTAGTACCGCTCGGGGAACTCCTTCTGGAACTTCGACAGCCCCGTCCCCTCCGGCATCGCCGCATTCAGCGCGATCACGCGCTTGTCCCGCCGCGCCAGCTCGATCGCGCTTTCGGCAAACACCTGCGTCCACGACTTCGTCGGCGCCGGCGGCGCCGGCGGGTCGAGCTTCCCCTTGTCCGGCTCCGAGGCCGGCGCGGGGCCCGCCAGCTTCAGCGCCGGCGCCTGCCCCACCTTCGCCGCATGCGCCCGCTGCGAGTCCGTCTCCGCCCCCGGATGCCCGTGCCCCTTCTCCGTCAGCACGTGCAGCAGCACCGGTTTCCGGAGGTCCTTCACCTGCCTCAGCGCCGCCTCAACCGCCGGGAGGTCGTGCCCGTCCACCGGGCCGTAGTAGTCGAACCCCAGCTCCTCGAAGATGTTCACGCCGTGGATCGTGTGCTTCACTCCGTGCGCCACCGTTTCCAGGACGCGCTCCATCGGCATGCCGACGAGCGGCAGCCGCTCGATCAGCCCTTTGAGCTCCTGCTTCGCCTCCCGGTAGAGCGGCGCGGAGCGGATCTTGTCGAGGTAGGTCGCGAGCGCGCCGACGGTCTGGCTGATGGACCAGCGGTTGTCGTTGAGGATGACGAGGAGGGGTTTCTTCAGGCCCCCGGCGTTGTTGAGGCCCTCGTACGCGACACCGCAGGTCATGGAGCCGTCGCCGACGACGGCGACGACCTTGCGCTCGCGCCCCTGGTGCTGGTCGCCGCAGAGGACGCCCAGCGCGGTCGACACGGCGGTTCCGGCGTGGCCGAACATGTAGACGTCGTACGGGCTCTCGGCAGGGGAGGTGAACCCGGACAGGCCGCCGAATTGGCGCAGGGAGTCGAAGCGGTCTTTCCGGCCGGTGACGAGCTTGTGAGGATAGACCTGGTGGGAGACGTCCCAGATGAGGCGGTCGTTGGAGAAGTCGTAGACGCGGTGAAGGGCGAGGGTGAGTTCGACGACGCCGAGGGCGGAGCCGAGGTGGCCGCCGGTGCGGTGGGTGACGAGTTCGATTTCGTCGCGGATTTCCTGGGCCAGCTGACGCAACTGTTCTTGCGCCAATGGCTTAAGATCTGCAGGCGATTGGATTCCGTCGAGGATCCGGGTCATCGGGACGCCCTGAACAGGCCTGAACTTCGGAGCCAGGTCTCTCCGCCCTCCAAAGCCGACGCCGCAACTTCATCAGCGCCAGCTATTTGCAGCGGACAGATGGGGATTTTACCGACGAAATTGCCCGGGCGCAACTCCTCCTGCTAGCATGCCCCACCTGCCGGCACCAAAGGAGGCCGGCCCGCCCTGAGCATCTCCGACAAGGCAAAGGAACTCGTCTTCGGGAAGCCGAAGGACCCCACGGATCCCCGGGTCTTCCACCGTCTCTCCCTCATCGCCTTCTTTGCCTGGGTCGGCCTCGGCGCCGACGGACTCTCCTCCTCCGCCTACGGCCCGGAAGAGTCGTTCAAGGCCCTCGCCGAAGGCAACCACCAGTCCCTCGCCTTCCTCCTCGCGCTGGCCACGGGCATCACCGTCTTCATCATCTCCGCGACCTACAACAAGGTCATCGAGGTGTTCCCGACCGGCGGCGGAGGCTACCTCGTCGCCACCAAACTCCTCGGAGGAGGCGCAGGCCTCATCTCCGGCGCGTCCCTCCTCGTCGACTACGTGCTCACGGTGGCCATCTCGCTCGCAGCGGCCAGCAAGGCCATCTTCTCCTTCCTGCCGCCCCACTGGGCCGTCTGGAGCCTGTGGGTCTCGGTCGGCCTCCTGGTTGTCCTGACCCAGCTCAATATCCGGGGCGTGAAGGAATCCACCCTTGTCCTCATGCCGATCTTCGTCACGTTCCTCCTCACTCATGCCCTCGTGATCGGGTGGGGCGTCTTCGGCCACTGGGACCGCCTTTCCACCATCACCGCAGACGCCTCCCGCGACATCCGCCAGGCGCACGAGACGGGCACACTCTGGCCGCTCTTCGTCGGCTTCATGCTCGCCTACACCATGGGTGCCGGCACCGACACGGGCATCGAGGCCGTTTCCAACTCCATGAACGTCCTCCGCGAGCCCAAGGTCGAAACGGGGAAGCGGACGATGCGCCTGATGGCCTGGTCGCTCGCCCTTACGGCTGGCGGCATCCTCTTCTGCTACCTCCTCTGGAACGTCACGCTCGAAGGCCAGAAGTCCCTCAACGCCGTCATGATCGAGCGCATCTCGAGCAGCTGGATCGAGCATCTCGGCCTCAACACCGGCGTCGTCCGCGCGTTCCTCATCGTCACCCTCGTTTCCGAGGCCGCCCTCCTCATCGCCGCCGCACAGGCCGGATTCGTCGGCGGCCCCGCGGTCCTCTCGAACATGGCCCTCGACTCGTGGGTTCCCCACCGGTTCGCCAACCTCTCGGATCGACTCGTCACGATGAACGGGGTCGTCCTCATCGGAGGCGCCGCCGCAGCGCTCATCATCGGCACCGGAGGCAAGGTCGAAACCCTTGTCGTCATGTACGCCATTAACGTGTTCGTCGTCTTCGTCCTCACGCAGCTCGGAATGTGCGTCCACTGGGTCAAGGGACGCCGCCGCGTCCGCGCGTGGAGGCGCAACCTCGCCCTCAACCTCGTCGGCCTCGCCCTCTGCGCCACCATCCTCGCCTTCACCGTCATCCAGAAGTTCTCTCACGGCGGATACGTCACCGTCCTCATCACCCTCGGCCTGGTCCTCGTCTGCGTCTCCGTCCGGATCCACTACCGGAACGTATCCCGCCTGCTCCGGCGCCTCGACATGGCCTTCCGCGAGATCCCGGAAGCACAGACGGACCCGGGCCTCGCCAATCCCTCCCCCGATGCGCCGACGGCCGTCCTGTTCGTCGGCTCCTACGGCGGCTTCGGCATCCACACCTTCTTCGCCATCCACAAGGCCTGGCCCCGCTACTACCAGCGCTTCATCTTCCTCTCCGTCGGCGTCGTCGACACCGCACACTTCAAGGGCGTCGAGGAGGTCGAGGGACTCGAGCGCGAGACGGAGAACACCATCCGAAAATACGTCCGACTCGCGCGCGGTCAGGGCTGCTACGCCGTAGGCGAGTACCGCATCGGCCCCGACGCGGTGGAGTCCATGATGGAAATGGCCCGCAAACTGAAGAAGGAGTACCCGCAGGCGGTGTTCTTCAGCGGGAAACTCGTCTTCCCCAACGAGACATGGATGACGCGCATGCTCCACAACCAGACGGCCTACGCCGTCCAGCGCGAAATGCAGTTCGAGGGCATGACCATGATCGTCCTGCCCGTGCGGGCGGTCTAGCGGCGTCCGTCCCTTCGCCTTTCCGCCGCCTGTCCGCTAGACTCCGCCCTCCATGCGCTTCGTCGTCCTCGCCTCAGGCTCCTCAGGGAACGTATCCGCCGTCTGGAACGGGACGCGCGGGCTCCTCATCGACGCCGGGACCGGCTCCTCGAAAGGCATCGAGGGGGCGCTCCGCTCGGCCGGGCTCGACCCGTCGGGGATCTCGGGGATCCTCGTCACCCACGCGCACTCCGATCACTTCGGCCAGCCCGCCCGCATCTTCGCGAAAAAGTACGGCGTTCCGGTGCTGACGCACCGCGAGACGTACGAGGCCGCCTGCCGCCGCGCCCGGGCCTTCCACGGCATGGACCAGCGCGGCCACGTCCGCTTCCTCACGGAACAGGCCGACCACCTCCACGACGTGTTCCAGATCCGCACGTGGGCTGTCCCGCACGGCTCCGAGTCCGCCGGGAGGCCCCTGGCGTTCTCCATCCGCTGCGGCGGACGGTGCGTGTTCTACGCGACCGACCTCGGCATGGTCCCGCCGTACCTCATCGGCGCCATGCGCGAGGCCGACTTCGTCCTCCTCGAGTCGAACTACGACGAGGAAATGGAGCTCTCCTCCGGGCGCCCGGATCACCTTGTCGAATGGGTCATGGGCCCCACCGGCCACCTGTCCAACGGGCAGGCGTCGGAAGCGCTGGCGCGGGTGTTCGAGCCCGGGCACCCGCGGTATCCGCGGCGCGTGGTGCTGGCGCACCTGTCCGAGGACTGCAACCGGCCGGAGCTGGCGATCTCCGCGGCCCGTTCGCGGGTCCCGCGGGATGTCGAGGTCCACGTCGCCGCGCGATACGAGGCCAGCACGGTCTGGGAGGTGTAGAGGCCCGAAGAGTGCTATGCTCGGGAGCGAGCGCGACACCCCGCATCGGCCGCCACGCCGCCAGACCAGCACCAGGGGACGATGGACAAGCCCGCCGGCACATCCACGGTTTTCGTCGAAGACCTGCTCGGCCGCATCGACAGGGGGATCGAGTCCCACCTCGAGTGGACGCAGCGGCTCCTCCGCTGCTCCGTGCTGCGGGAGTCCCCGGGCGACGATGTGCTCCGCGCCGACGCGCACCGGCTCTGCCGCCTCGGGGGATGGCTCGAGCGCGACTCGGCCCTCCTCGACGGGTTCGAGGCCGGGATCGCGGAGCGGCTGCTCACGACCCATCGAAAGATGCACGACGCCGTCCGCGCCGTCTGCCAGACCGTCCTGGCCGCGCGACCCTCCGACCCGGCCGACCTGAAGTCGTTCGAGGAAAACCAGACCCGGCTCGTCGGCCTCCTGACCGCCCTTCGCGAGGTGGTCTCCGATCGCGCCATCCGGCGCGACCCCCTGACCGGCCTGCCCCTGCGGCACGGCCTCGGCCAGACCTTCATGCAGCGGCGCTCGGACGCCGCCCGCTTCAAGCTCGTCCTTCACGTCGTCATGATCGACGTCGATCTCTTCAAGACCGTCAACGACACCTACGGGCACCCCGTGGGCGACCAGGCCCTGCGGCACGCCGCTTCGATCCTCCAGGACTCGCTTCGCCGTTCCGACGTGCTCGTGCGGTACGGCGGGGAGGAGTTCCTTGCGATGCTGCTTAACACGGGCGCGCGCGGGGCGCTGGCGACTGCGCAGAGGCTGCTGGAAGCGTTCCGCTCGACGCCGATGCGCGAGGGAGGGCTGGAACTGCCCATCCGGATCTCGTTGGGCCTGGCCGCGGTCGGGCCGGCGGAGACGCTCGAGTCCGCCGTGGAGCGGGCCGACCGGGCGCTGCTGAAGGCGAAGCAGGACGGGCGCGACAGGGCGGTGATGGCCGGGGATCCCCCGGCCGGCGCCTGAGGGCGCCGGCGCGGGCGGATCCGGCTACTTCGTCCCTGCGGGGGCGGCCCAGCCCGAATTGGTGGGACCGAGCAGTGCATCCACGGCCGTCTCGGTCGGCGAGCCGATGGCGAAGACGTCCACCCGTCCCTGGAAGAACAGGACGTTCCTGTCGTCCCCGACCCCGTGGTTCGGAATGCTGGCGCTGTCGTCGTCGCACGCGACGGGCAGGTCCGCGGGCGCAGCGTCGGTCAGGCCCGCCGCGGACCATGTGTACGCCCCCACCCCGGCCGGCGTGTAGGTCCCGGCCCCGACGATTCCCTGGTAGTGCGTACCGACCCCCACCTTCCCCCGCACCGCGCAGCGGAAGAGGTTCCCGTCCGTCGCCAGCTCGGGCTTCCAAAGCATCCCGAACCACGTCGCCGCCCCCGGATTCGGATAGGACCGGTACTTCGCGTCATACATCGCGAAGTACACGCCGATCTGCTTGAGCGAGTTCTTGCAGTCGGTCTTCCGGCTGGATTTGCGCGCCGCCGCCAGAGCCGGAAGCAGAAGCGCGGCCAGGATGCCGATGATCGCGATGACCACCAGCAGTTCGATCAGCGTAAAGCCTCGACTTCGCATGAGTCCCCCTTCGCCTGTGAGTCTGCGATTGCGATCGGCCGCTCCCGGGGAGCGGTCGCCGGCAAGGTCACAGGGAGACGCCGGATTCGGCGGGGCGCGGGGCCTGGGGAATCATGGATTTTGATGAAGTGCGGTTCGCGTCAGGCCAGGGCGCGGGGCGTCGTCGGGCATCCCCTGAACGTCGCGTCGACCTCCTTTCCGAAACGGGCCACGGGCTAATTTTACTTCATTTCCCATCGCCCGTGGGGAGCGTGGCAAAGAAAAGGACCCCTGCAGTCGCCTAGTTCCCGGAGAGCCGCGCGATGGCTCCGGCCAGAAGGGGGGCCGCGCCCACGGTGGTCAGGGGGAGGGGAGTGTTCCGGCCGGGAACGCTGTCGGTCACCACGAACCGGCCGATCCCCGATTCGCTCAGGATTCCCACAGCGTCCCCCACGAACAGTCCGTGCGTCGCCGCCGCCGCCGCCGGAGGCGCCGCCCCGGCCCCGGCCAGCGCCGCCGCCGCCGCCTTCAGCGTCGCCCCGGTGCTGATCATGTCGTCGACGAGAAGCGGCGTACGGTCCCTCACGTCGCCCGCCACCCGCCGGGCCGAAACCCGCGTCGGCCCCGTCCGCTCCTTGTGCACGTGCGCCGCCGAAACCCCCAGCAGCGCCGCGATCTGCGAGGCCAGCTTCGCGCCGCCCAGGTCGGGGGAAACCACCACCGTGGAACTCGTGACCAGCGGTCGAAGCGCTTCCGCCAGCAGCGGAATCGCGCTCACGATCTCGCACGGCATGCCGAAGAACCCCTCCAGCGCCGTCGAGTGCGGATCCAGCAGCACCACGCGCTCGACGCCCGCAGCCTTCACGAGGTCCGCCACGAGCCGCGCCGCAACGCACTCCCTTCCCCCCGCCCGCCGGTCCTGTCGCGCGTACGCGAAGTAGGGAAAGACGGCGGTCACCCGTCCGGCGTCGTCCCTTCGCGCCGCGTCGGCCAGCTGCAGCGCCTCCATCAGCGCTCCGTCCGGATCCCCCGCCGTGCTCTGCACGACGTAGACGTCCCGGCCGCGCACGGTCTCGAGAATCTCGACGTGCCGCTCGCCGTCGGGGAAGCGCTCGGAGCGCAGTTCCACCGGCGACACCTCCAGCGCTCCCGCGATCGCGCGCGCAAGGGCGGGATGCGCGGACCCCGCCAGCAGCGCCAGCCGGCTCACCGCGCGGTCTTCCAGCCTTCGAGCGTCGCCGTCACCTCGGCGTCCTCCACCTGTTCGAAGTCGTCATAGTACTGCCCGACGGCCTGGAACGCCTCGTCCTGGAGGAGGCAGACCACGACGTCCGCCTCCGTCTTCATGGTCCGCACCGATTCGGGCGGCCCCACCGGAACTGCCAGCACGACCCGTTTCGCCCCCGCGCGCCGTGCCGACCGGCACGCCACGATCGCCGTCGCGCCCGTCGCAATCCCGTCGTCCACGATGATTACGTCCCGGCCTTTCATCGCCGCCCGCGCCCCATTGAACGCCTTTTCGCGCCGCGCGGCCTCGGCCTGCTGTCGCCGGGTTTCGGCGTCCAGCCAGGCCTGGTCCGCCCCCGCGTAGGCGGCGATCCGCCGGTTGATCCAGCAGGCCCCGTCCGCGGCGACCGCGCCGATGGCCAGCTCCGGCTGGCCCGGCGCGCGGATCTTGCGCGCCACCACCACCCCCAGGACGCCGCCCAGCGCCTCCGCGACCTCGCGCGCCACCGGCACGCCGCCTCTCGGAATCCCCAGCACCAGCGATCCGGAGTACCCCAATCTGGCGAGTTCCTCCGCCAGCTGCCGGCCGGCGTCCTGCCTGTCGCGAAAAGGCCTCATTGAGACTCCGCAGATGGTGGCGCCCTGTGAGGGGGGGTGCAAATGGGGGGCCGGGGCTCCGCGGCCTTCCTGCCCTTCCCCTGCCCCCAACGCCTGCCCCGTCCCCGGCGGGCGCGGATTCCCGCGCAGCCCGCCCGCCATTCCCGCCCTACCCCGGCTCCACCGTCTTCGCGGACTCCTGCAACTCCGCCATCGCCTTCTCCGATCCGCCAGCCTCCGTCACCATCGTCCGGAATTCCACCCGAAGCGGGTCGGAGGTCAGGACCGTGTCGTTTACGAGGCGGAAGAGCGTGCCGGAGTCGAGCGGGAGCGCGTAGAAGATGTCCTCGTACTGGGCCTTCTGAAGCGCGATCTGCCGCGCGCCATGGATGATCGCGAAACGTCCGTCGGGGGTCTTCTTGACGTGCATGGAATCTCCGGGGAAGGGGGCGGGAGGTGGCGTCGCCGCGACTGCGCGATGGTAGCCGGAGAACGCGCGCATGCAAGGAGCGAAGAGTGCCTGGGTGCAAGGCCGGTTCTGCAATGCGCAGCGGCACGCCTGTCCCATCGTCGTGATCGTTGTCATCCTTGACCAGGTCGTTCCTGTCCCCATTCATCCCTTTCCATCGCGACGGGATGACTCCGGGATGAACGACGACAGGAACGGCTTGGTCACGGATAACGACGATCACGACGATGGAGGAGCCGCAACGCGCGGCCCACGAGCTCGGGAGAGCGTCCGTTTCGAAGGCGCAGAACCGGCCATGCACTCCGAGTGCCTGCGCGATCTTCCGCGGCCCCACGGCGTGCCCTCTCGGGTCGTCCTTGATTTCCGCACCCCCGCGTGGCTACCCTCTGCCGCCCTCCGCGGGCGACCACGTCCTGCCGCGGAACCCGCACTGCTCACGAAAGGGGAAGGACATGCCTCAGTCGGCGCCCGGCGATCGGACCCGCGTCCTCGTGATCGGCGGAGGCCCCGCAGGCTCCATGGCGGCGACCCTGCTCGCCCGCGAAGACGTCGACGTCACGCTTCTCGAGAAGGACCGCTTCCCGCGCTATCACATCGGCGAGTCGCTCCTCACGGCGATCCACCCGATTCTCGAGCTGGCGGGGCTGAAGGAGAAGGTGGACGGATACGGGTTCGTGAAGAAATACGGCGGATTTTTCCGGGTGAAGCAGGGCGTCCCGGCGGGGCACGTGGATTTCCGGAGGAACAAGCTGTTCAAGTTCAGCTACCAGGTGCGGCGCTCCGAGTTCGACAAGCTGCTGCTGGACCACGCGAAGGAGTGCGGCGCGAAGGTCTTCGAGGGGACCTCGGTCGACGAGGTCGAGTTCGACGGCGCGCGGCCGGTCGCGGTCCGGTGGTCGCAGGAGTCGGGGGAGAAGGGACGGACGGCGTTCGACTGGCTCGTGGACGCCTCGGGACTCACGGGACTGGTGGCGCAGCGCTACCTGCGCAACAGGAACTTCCAGGAGTCGTTCGCGAACGTGGCGATCGGCGGGTACTGGCGCGGCGCGCACGACTACCGGGACGAGCAGGGCAAGGACCATCCGGGCGCGTTCTCGATGGAGGCGCTCGCGGACAGCACCGGCTGGACCTGGGCGATCCCGCTCGCCGACGGCCTGCTGAGCGTCGGCGTCGTGATCCACCGGGACACCTACAAGAAGTGGAAGGACGAGCTCGGCGACAACGCGGCGATCTACCGGCGGGGCCTGGATCTGTGCCCGGACATCCTCCGCCTGCTCGAGAAAGCGACCTTCGAGGGCGAGCTGCGCCAGTGGTCCGACTACTCCTACGTCGCGGACGCCTTCTCCGGCCCGAACTTCCGCCTC
>JADLHC010000203.1 GCA_020849035.1 Planctomycetia bacterium | reverse complement strand
TGCTGCGGGCGCTGGACGAGGTGGAGGTGCTGCCGGAGGGGGTGGAGGCGGCCTGGGCGCGCGAGGGCGTGGTGGGGGAACTGACGTGGAGGGGCGCGTTCAAGCGGGCGGGGGGGCAGGTGACGGCGGAGTTCACGTTCTCGGTCCCGGAGAAGGGCGGGGCGCGGGTGGCGTTCGAGACGGGGACGGCGAAGCTGACGATGCTGGGCGGCTGGGCGCGCGGGGTGGAGGGGAAGGCGGCCTGGACGGTGGCGACGAAGGACGGGACGGAGCGGCGGGAGGTGAAGTTCGCGATGACGGGGAATGCGGGGTCGCCGCTGAAGCCGGAGGACGTGGCGGACGCGGCGGGGGATGCGGCGCCGCTGATTTCGGCGCAGGAGGCCTGGCGGGACGGGGAGCGGGACCGCGCGCTCGAGCTGTGGGACAAGGCGGGCGCGGACGCCGGGAACCGGTGGGGCGCCCGGGCGCGCGTCCGCGCGATCGACGTTCGGCGGGACGCGCCGCTGCTCGGGCAGGCGGCGCCGGCCGTCAAGGCGCCCGCGTGGATCGGAGCGGTGCCCGAGGCGGGGAAGTGGACGGTGGTGTACTTCTGGGCGACGTGGATCCCGCGCTGCGAAGGAGAGCTGCGGACGATGGCGACGCTGCTGAAGGGGCGGACGCGCGTGCAGGGCGCGTCGGTCACGCGCGTCGACGCGCTGCAGGCCGAGGACGCGGTGCGCGACGCCGCGTCGCGGCTTGCGCTCCCGTTCGGGATCGCGCTCGACGACGGCAGCCTGGCGCGCGGATTCAAGGTCGAGGAGCTGCCGCGCGTCTTCGTCGTGGACGCCGAGGGCAAGGTGCGCTTCTCCGGGTCGGGCGGCGAAACGGAGACCCTGAAGGCGCTTCTCGACAGGCTGGTTCCGGAGTAGGGGAGGACCCGGCGGTCGTGCACGGATGTTCCCGCGGCGTCCAGGGCTGCACGAGCCCGGCGGGCCCGACGGGCCGCGCCGGCGCTTCGTAAATTCTTTTGCCCTTTAGACTTCCTGCGACGCGCGCTAGGATGGAACTCGCACCGCCGCGGGCACCGGGTTTGCGATCTGCGTTCTTCACAGTCGGAGAGACTCCCATGCGGACCCTGCTCCTTACGCTGGCCATGGCATCCGCCGTCCTCGCGGACGGGCGCGTCACCGTCGTCACGATCGACGACGAGATCGGGCCGGCGACTGTGTACCTCGTCAAGCGCTCGCTCGGATCCGCCAAGGCGGACGGGTCGTCGCTGGTCGTGTTCGAGATCAACACGCCCGGCGGCCGCGTCGACTCGGCGCTGGACATCACGGACCTGATCGAGCGCTCCGGGCTCGACACGGTCGCGTACGTGAAATCGGGGAACTACGGCGGCGCGCAGTCCGCGGGCGCGCTGATCTCGATCGCGTGCGGCCGCATCCTCATGGAGCCGAGCGCGACGATCGGGAGCGCCCAGCCGGTGCAGAGCGACGGCGTCATGGCGGGGGAGAAGGTGATCTCCTGGGTCGCCGCGCAGTTCCGCGCGAAGGCGGAGAAGCGCGGTCTGCCTCCGCTCGTGGCGATGGGCATGGTGGACCCGGATCTGGAGATCCGCGAGGTCGAGGTGGAGGGCGCGCCGCGGCTCGTGGACGGGCCGGAATTCGCGCAGCTGGAGCAGAAGGGCGGCCCGGTGAAGGTCCTGCGGGTCGTGAAGCAGAAAGGGAAGCTGCTGAACCTGACGGCGACGGAGGCGCGGCAGCTCGGGATGTCGTGGGCGACGGTGGACTCGCTCGAAGGCGTCTACAGCGCCGTCGGCGTGCGCCCCGGGACTGTGGTCCGCGTCTCGAGCAGCTGGAGCGAGACGTTCGTGGCGTTCATCACGCAGGCGGTGGTGACCGGGCTGCTCATGTCCCTCGGGTTCATCTTCGTCTGGGTCGAGTGCAAGACGCCCGGCATCGGCGTCCCGGCGCTTCTCGCCGCGCTCTGCTTCGGGCTCGTGTTCTTCGGGCACTACCTCGTCGGCCTCGCGCAGGCGACGGAGATCCTGCTGTTCGTGCTGGGAGCGACGCTCCTGGTCGTCGAGTTCCTGACGCCGGGGTTCGGCATCGCCGGCGCGTCCGGCCTCGTCCTGATGTGCGGAAGCCTCGTCCTCGCGCTCCAGAACTTCATCATCCCGTCGAACCCGTACCAGTGGAACTCGCTGGCCGGGAACTTCCTCACCATGACCGCATCGACCGGCGCCGCCGTCCTCGGCTTCGCCGCCATCGTGCGCTTCCTTCCCAATACCCCGATGTTCGGGCGGATGGTGCTCAAGGCGGAGCTGGAGCCGGCGCCCGCGCCGGCCGCGGCCGTGCTCGTCGGCCGCGAGGGCCGCGCGCTGACGCCGCTGCGCCCCGCCGGCAAGGTCGAGGTGGACGGGATGACGGTGGACGTCGTTGCGGAGGGCGGGTTCGTGGACGCGGGCACGAAGGTGGCGGTGGTGAAGGCGGAAGGGCCGAGCGTCGTGGTGAGGCGTCTGTAGGAGGCGCGACATGGCCACGATCCTGGCGATTTACGTGGTCTCGCTGCTGCTGATTTTCGGCGAGCTGTTCCTGCCGAGCGCGGTGCTGGCGGTGGTGGGAATCGGCGGGCTGGCGGGCTCGATCGCGTGGGCCTGGCGGACGGAAGGCTGGCCGACGGGGCTGGGGATGCTGGTGCTGGCGGTCGTGATCGTGCCGGCCGTGATCGTGCGGGCGGCGCGGAGGCTGACGCTGGAAGCGCAGGTGGGCGGACCGGGGTGCGAGCCGGTGCCCGGGATCGTGCCCGGGATGGAGGGAATGGCCGTCACGCCGCTCCGGCCGACGGGCGTGGCGCTGATCGACGGAAACCGCATGGACGTGCTGACGAACGGCGAGCCCGTGGACCGGGACGCGGCCATCCGCGTCGTGGCGGTCGAGGGCAACCGGGTCGTCGTGGCCCCCGTGGAGAGGAGGATCGGATGAACGCTTCGCTGCTCGCCGAAATCGCCCCGCTGACCCTCGTGTTCGGCTTTGCCGGCGCGATCGTGCTGCTCGTGTTCATGATCGTGGTGGCGAACTTCGGCTTCCTGTACATCCAGGCGCTGATGTCGGGCGCGCACGTGGGCCTGTGGGACCTGATCGGGATGCGGCTGCGGAAGGTGGACCCGCGGCTGATCGTGATCACGCGGATCACGGCGTCGAAGGCGGGGCTGCCGATCACGACGGACAAGCTGGAGGCGCACTACCTGGCGGGCGGGCACGTGGAGCGGGTGGTGAGCGCGCTGATCGCGGCGAACAAGGCGTCGATCCCGCTGACGTGGGACCGTTCGACGGCGATCGACCTGGCGGGTCGCGACATCCTCGAGGCGGTGCACACCAGCGTGAACCCGAAGGTCATCGACTGTCCCGACCCGCGCAAGGGGCGCGACACCATCGACGCGGTGGCGATGAACGGCATCCAGCTCAAGGTGAAGGCGCGCGTGACCGTGCGGACCAACCTCGACAGGCTGATCGGCGGCGCGACCGAGGAGACCATCATCGCCCGCGTCGGCGAAGGCATCGTGACGTCCATCGGATCGGCGCACGATCACCAGAAGGTGCTGGAGAACCCGGACCAGATTTCGAAGCGCGTTCTCGAGAAGGGGCTGGACGCCGGGACGGCGTTCGAGATCCTCTCGATCGACATCGCGGACGTGGACGTCGGCGACAACATCGGGGCGAAGCTGCGCGCGGACCAGGCCGAGTCGGACAAGAAGGTGGCGCAGGCCGAGGCCGAGAAACGGCGCGCGATGGCGGTCGCGACCGAGCAGGAAATGCAGGCGAAGGCGATGGAGAACCGCGCGGAGGTCATCAAGGCCGAGGCGGAGGTGCCGCTGGCGATCGCTTCCGCGTTCAAGTCGGGAAACCTCGGCGTGATGGACTACTACAAGATGAAGAACGTGCAGGCGGACACGGACATGCGGAAGGGGATTGCGGGGCAGCAGGGCAAGGCGTAGGCGGACTTCAGGCAACGAAGCCCGGCGCGGGACGGCTTTTCCCGCGGCCCGCGCCGGGATGAAGGGGACCCCATGGCGAAGGACAGCCCGGTCGAGACGATCCTCACGATCCTGTTCTGGGGGATCGTGTTCCTCGTGGGCGCCATCGTCAACGCCCGGAAGAAGAAGCGGCAGGAGCAGGAGGTGCTGGAGACGCAGGAGCAGCTGCGGCGGGTGGACGAGGCGATCCAGGCGGCGCGGCAGCGGTCCGGGCGGAAGCCGGCCCGGCAGGCGCCCCCTGAGGCGGAGGTCCCGGCGGCGGCGATGCCCTCCGTGTCCCCGGACTTTTCGCGGGAGCGCGCGGAAGGACCGCGGAACCGGATTGCGCCCGCGCCTGACAGCTTCGGCGAGCGCGCGGAGCCGGCGTTTCGGCCCCCCTCGGAGTCCGAAATCCGCCAGGCCCTCGTGTGGCGCGAGATCTTCGGCCCCTGCGCGGCGATGAGGAGCTGACATGGTCCTGGACCTGCTCATCCGGCTGATCGAGGAGGCGCAGAAGCGCCATCAGCAGGCTCGCCAGGAGGACGCCCGGCGCGCCGCGGCGGCGCAGGGGATCCCGATGGCGATGCCGGTCGCGGGAGAGCCGAAGAAGAAAAAGAAGAAGACGCGCAAGCAGGCGGAGGAGCCGCGCGAGGGGCCCGCGCCGCGCCGGAGCCCGGAACCGGCGTCGCCCGTGCCCGCGGTCGAGGCGGAGCGCCCGGACCTGGCGCGCATGTTCGTGCTCTCGGAGATCCTCGGGCCGCCGGCCGCGCTGCGAGACGACGACTAGCGCCCGGGGTCGCGCTTCGCGCCGGCCGATGGCACAATCCCGCCCGTGAGCTTCGCGCTTCTCCTCGTCGCGCATGCCGGGCTCTGGATTCTCGCGATCGCGCTTCAGCGGCGCGTCCCGGCCGAGTCGCGCGCGGCCTCGGTGGCGCTGGCGGGGGTGATGTACGCCGCGGTGGCGAGCGTGCTGGCGCTGGGCCTGGGGGCGTGCGGGTGGCTGACGGCGGTGCCGATGACGGTGGCGGGGGCGGCCGCGGGCGCCGCGGGGTTCGCGCTGGGCGGGGCGAAGGCGCTGCGCGAGGCGTGGGAGGGCGCCGTTTCGGCGTGGCGCGGGCTGGCGGGGGAGTCGAAGGGCGTCGCGGCGCTTCTCGGCGTGTTCGCTGCCTTTCTCGTGCTGCGGCAGGCGGCGAACGCGTGGCTGTTCGTGCCGTATACGTTCGACGAGCACGCGTATCACCTGCCGCACCTGGTGACGTGGGTGCAGGCGGGGTCGATCGCGCGGCCGGAGATGGCGGACACGCGGGCGTATTTCCCGGCGGGGATGCAGCTGTTGCAGGCGTGGTGGGTCGCGATCCCGCGGCACGACGTGCTCGTCGAGGCCGCGTCGCTGCAGATGGCGGCCGTCGGCGCCGCCGCGGTGGCGGCGATGGCGCGGTCGCTCGGCGCGGCGCGCGCCGGGGCGCTGCTCGCCGGCCTGCTCTGGGCCTGCGCGCCGCTCGCGCTCGCGCAGGGCTCGTCCGCGATGAACGACCTCGCGGCGGGGACGACGATCCTGGCTGCCGCGGCGTTCCTCGTCCGGCCCGTTTCCCTGCGGCGCGCGCTCCTCCTCGCCGGGCTCGCCGTCGCCGTGGGAGCCGGCATCAAGCCGACCGTCCTGTTCGCGGTCCCGGGGCTGGCGCTGCTGGCGGTTGCGGCGAAGCGCCGCGCGGCGGAGGTCGCCTCGGCCGGGGCGGCGCCGTGGTGCCGCCCGACGGCGGCGGCGCTCGGGGCCGTCGCGGTCCTCTGCGGCGCGTGGTGGTACGCGGCCAACGCGATCGAGTTCGGGAACCCGTTCTTCCCGGTCCTCGCGGGCTCCGGGGCGTCGCAGGAGATCGGCCCGCTGCCGGTGAAGATGTCGGGAGGTCCGTCGTTCCGCAACCTGGGGGCGAGCCGGCGCGACGTGTTCGGGCCGCGCTACGTCCGCTTCGATCCCCTCGTGACGCCGCTCGCCGACCGGACCGGGTGGGGGATGGCGATCTCGATCCTGGGGCCGCCGGCGCTCGTCTGGCTCCTGGTGAAGGACCGTCGCTGGCGCGCGCCGGCCGCGGCGTTCGCGGTCGCCGTGTTCGCGGTGTTCCTCCTCGTCGCGCACGACCCGTGGAACGCGCGCTTCGTGCTCTGGGCCGCGGCGCTGCCCGCCGCCGCGCTCGGAACGGTCGCGCCGCGGATCCCACGGGGGTGGATCGCCGTGACGATCGTCGTCTACGCGGCCGGCGCGGACCTCGTGCGCATGGCCGTCCCCGCGGCGTTCTGGCAGGCGGGGCCCGCCGGCAAGGCCGTCGTGGACGAGCCGTACCTGCGCGGCTTCCTGAAGATCCCCTGGGAGCGCCGCGACGCGCGCCAGCTCACCCTCGTCCGGTACGTCGGCGTGCCCGGCGGGCCCGATGAGGCCCTTCGCTGGCAGGACCGCTACGACGAGAACATGCCGCTCCTGTGCGTCGCCGCCGGCTGGCCCACCGCGACCCTCGCGCGCGGCGACTACCGGCGGCGGATCGAGTACGCGGTGCCGGAGTCGGCGGAAGAACTGCTGGAGACCATGAAGGCGCGCGGCTGCCGGCGGCTGTTCGTGTGGTCGCCGCCGGCGGGCGCGAAGAAGGCGGTGGAGGACGCCGTCGCGTCCGGCGCGCTCCGCCAGATTCACACGGCCTGGTACGAGCGGACGGGGCCGTGAGCAGCGTTCTCTGGGGCGCGCACGAGGCGTTCCTGGGGGCGGACGTTCCGCCGTGGCGGGTCGCGCTGTCGTGGGCGCTCGGGGCGATCTCCGTCCTGCCCGCCGCCGCGCTGCTCGCGGGGACGATCCGGCCGAAGTCGTGCCGGCTGCGGTCGCTGGCCCGCGCCGTGGCACGTTCGCGCTGGGGCGCGCCCCTGGCCGCGGCGGTCGCAGCCCTCCTCCTCTCCGTCGCCGTCGCCGCCAAGGCCCCGCCCGCGCCGTTCATCCACGACGAGTTCGCCACCCTCCTCCAGGCCGATACGTTCGCCCACGGCCGCCTCGCCAACCCGCCCCCCGCGGGCTGGCCGCACTTCGAGACACTGCACGTCCTCCTCCAGCCCACCTACGCCGCGAAGTACCCGCCCGGCCCGGCGCTCGTCCTCGCCCTCGGACAGGTCCTCCTCGGCGCCCCCATCGCCGGCGTCTGGATCGTCTTCGCCGCCGCCTGCGCCGCCGTGGCCTGGGCCGCCCGCGCCTGGCTGGGCCCCCGCTGGGGCCTCGCCGCCGGCCTCCTCGCCGCCCTCCACCCCGCCTTCCATTTCTTCCGGCCGGTCCCCTGGACCCAGTCCTTCTGGGGCGGCGGCCTCGCCTTCCTCGGCGGCGCGCTCGTCCTCGGCGCCTGGCGGCGGATCGAGCGCCGCCCGGCCGCCGGACCCGGGCTCGCCCTCGGCGCCGGGGTCGCGGCGCTCGTCGTGACGCGGCCGTGGGAAGGGCTGGTGACGCTGCTGCCGGTGGCGGCGGCGCTGGCCGCCCGCGCGCTGGACGGCCCCGGGGTCCGCGCGGTGCTGCTCCGGCGCGTCCTGCCCGCCGCCGCGGCGCTCCCGGCCGTCGCCCTCGCGGGCACCATGGCCGTGAACGCCGCCGTGACGGGCAGCCCCCTGACGCTGCCCTACGTCCTCTACGAGCGGGAATACGCCGCCGCGCCGATCTTCGTCTTCCAGGACGCCCCCGCGGCGCGCTGGAGCGAGCACGCGCCGATCACCGCCTACCACGCGGGGTGGAGCCGCGCGGTCTGGGCGAAGCAGCGGACGGTTCGCGGGTTCGTGTCCGAGGCAGGCTCGAAGCTGTCGCGGCTGGGGCAGTTCTTCGCGGCGCCGTACGCGGCGCTCCTCGCGGGGGCCGTGCTGCTGGCACGCTCCCGGCGCGCGGGCCGCCTCGCGCTCGTCGCCGGGTTCGGCGTGCTCGCGACCCTCGCGACCTGCTGGAGCCTCCCGCACTACGTGGCCCCCGCGGCCGCGGCGTGGTTCCTCCTCGCCGCGGCGGCCGCACGCCGCCTGGCATGCACCCTCGCGAACCGCCGCGCCGCCCTCTGGCTCGCCGCCGCCGGCCTGCTCGTCCCGCCCGCCCTCGACCTCGCCGCCCTCGGCCCCGCGTTCCGCCCGAGACCCGCATGGGCGGAAGACAGGGAGCGCCTGAAGCGCGGCCTGGAGGCGGTCCCCGGCGACCACATCGTCCTCGTCCGGTACGCGCCGCAGCACAACGTCAACCGCGAGTGGGTCTACAACGGCGCCGATTTCGCCGGGCAGCGGGTCCTCTGGGCGCGCTCGATGGGGCCGAAGCGCGACGCGGCGCTCCGCGCGGTGTACCCGGGCCGGCAGGCGTGGGTCCTCGACGCCGACCGGGCCGTTCCCGTCCTCACCCGCGCGCCCTGACCGGACTTCAGACCCCGACCCGCCACTTCACGCCCTCCGGGAACGCCAGCAGCGACGCGCCGCCCTTCCCCCGCGCGATCTCGAAGATCTCCCCCTGCCCGGAGCCGCGGGTCGTGGAGGACTCGACGAGGACGCGCAGGCCGGAGGCGCAGAACTGCGCGTAGGGGATTTCGAGGATCGCCGGCGGCCGGACGCGCGTGAGCCGGCCCGCCGCGGCGCGCCAGGCCCCGGCGCGCTCGCCCTGGCAGTAGCCGTGCGTCCAGTCGGCCCCGGAGTACTCGACGATCGTCCACGCCTTCCGGCTCCGCCGGCGCATCTCCGCCGCCACCGCCTTCGCGACCTCCGCGCCCCCCGCCGCGCGCCGCTTCTCCTTCGCCACTATCCCGCCTCCTGCGGCGCGACCGGGTCCCAGCCGGGAATCTTCCCGCGCAGCCCGCGCACCGAAAGCCAGACCTCGTTGAACGCCGACAGCACCAGGCCCCCCGCGATGATCCCCGCGCTCGCCATGCGCCACGCGTCGTGCGGCCGGCCCTTCCAGGACTCCCAAAGGTACACGCCCCCCGCCGCGAGGCCGACGAAAACGAGCGCGAGGGCGGCGAGGATCCCGAGGTAGCGGGCCAGGACGCGCGTCGCATCGCGGTGGACGCGGACGATTCCCCGCGCGATGGCGAGGTTCCACCAGAACAGGGAGAAGAGGCAGATGCCCCAGCGGGCGTCGTTGGCGTAGGACCAGGTGTGGGGCCAGACGGCGAAGGTGAAGGCGACGAGGAGGGCGGACCAGAAGAAGAGGCGGAGCTGGAGGGTCCACTTGCGGGACTTGTGATGGTACATGCGCATGGAGAGGAGGGCGCCGGGGAGGCCGCCGAGGGTGCAGAGATAGACGAGGGTGTTCTCGGAGACGCGCCAGTCGCCGCGCTCGGCGCGTCGCTTGTCCTCGCGCCAGACGAGGAGGCTGATGGCGTTGACGAGGAAGAGCCAGACGCCGAGCTTGAACCAGGCGCGCTCGGGGTGGCGTGGGTCCTTGTCGAAGAAGAACATCTCGGTGCCGTCCATGGCGAACCAGGCCGTGAGCGGGAGGATGTAGAGCAGCCAGTAGATCTTGTTGAGGGACCAGAAGGGAAGGGTGCGCGACGGCGCGGCGGGGGGTGAGGCGGCGGGGTCGGCGTCGCGCATGGCCGGATTATGGCGGGGGCGGGCGGGGCGCGGCAGGGAAAGGCTACTCGGTCATCAGGATGTTGTGCGCCTTCATGCGGTAGAGGCTCTGGACCCAGCCGTCGACCTCGGCCTCGCCGACCTCGATGATCCCCTCGACCGCGGTCGGCGTGAGCTTGTGCTCCGGCGAAGGCAGGTCGGGAGGAACCGTCACGACGATCCACTCGTTCATCATCGGGACGATGCCGAAGCAGCACTGCGGGATGTTGCGCATGAGGAGGAACTCGGTCATGCGGTCCTCGTCCCAGGCGGTCGGGAGAATCCACCCGACGACGCAGACCTTGCGGCCGTTGAGCGCGCGGATGTCCTCGGGAATCTGCTCGGGGTACTTCGTCGTGTCGCCTTCCTTCCGGCGCGGCGGGATCACGTAGGTGAAGCCCGCCAGCGTGTCGTAGAGGACGTCGGGGTACTCCGCGGAGGCCTCGGGGGAGCGGTCGAACGGGAGCGCCTTCGGACCCGTGTGCCGGCTGGCGATGTGGCCCGGAGGAGGGGGAAGCGGAGAGACGACGGAGCCGGGGTCGACGGGAGCGGCGGTTTTCGCGGGCGGGGCGTCGATGGCCTTGCCGCGGATCTCGACGGCCGGAGGCGGCGCGGGCCTGTCGCGCAGCGCCGCGCGGATGCGCCAGGCCGCCACGCCGCCGGCCCCAGCGAGCGCCACGGCGACCAGGAGAATCGATCTCACCGAAGCCCGGTTCCGCTTCACGCCCCCATCCTACGAAACGGGAGCCAGCGTGTCCGCGACGGGCGTCCGGTAGGCTCTCACGGCCGGAAGAACTCCCGCCAGGGCCGCGAGCGCCACCATGGCGGCCGGCGCGAACGCGGCGGCGGCGTGGACCTGCGCGGCGTCGAGCACGACGCCCGTCTGCGCCCGCACGACCGCCGCGGCCCCCGCGGCCAGCGCGAACGCGACCAGCCACCCGCCCGCCGCCCCCAGCGCGCCGATCGCCGTCGACTCCAGCAGGATCGCCGCGAACACGACGCGCCGTTTCGCCCCCAGCGCCCGCAGGATCGCGAAATCCCTCCGCCGCTCGTTCATGGCGTTCGAGAGCGCCGCGAGGATCGAGCCCGCGGCGACCAGCATCACCAGCCACGCCACCAGCGCCAGCACCCGGTCCATCCACCCCAGCTTGTCGAACAGCTCCGCGACCGACCGCGACACCGGCCACGCCAGCGTCGCGTCCTTCCCCTGCCGGTTGATCGCCTGGTCCAGCCGCATCCCCGCCATCGGCACGCGGAACTTCAGCAGCACCGCGCTCACCTCCTTCGCCTCGTCCGGGATCGGTTCGCCGGGCTTCGGGCGGAATTCGGTCCCCGCGCCGCGCAGCACGTGCCCGCCCATCCGGAAAACCCCCTCGATCGGGATCCAGATCACCCGGTCCGCCGGCGTGTTCGTCGGCTCCAGCACCCCGACGACCACGTACTCCTCCTCGTGCTCCTCCGCCCCCTCGTGCGACAGCCCGTGCTCCGGGTGGAACTCCGCCCCCACCCTCAACCCCGTCGAATCCGCCACCGCGCTCCCGATCACCGCCTCCCGCAGCGCCGGGTCGAACACCCGGCCCCCCGGCGCCGGCGCCAGCCGCCGTCCTTTGCGCTCCTCCAGCCGCGTGAACCTCTCCGGCGTCGTCCCAACCACGCGCCACCCGCGCCAGCTGTCGCCCACCGCGTACGGCACCGCCACGTCCACCTGCGGGTCCGCCCGGACCTGTTCGTACAGCGACCACGGGATGTTCCCCGGCGACGTGTCGAGGTGGTACACCGCGTTCAGCACGAGCTGCAGGTGCGACCCGCGCGCGCCGAGCACGGCGTCGACGCCGGAAGCGCTTCCCGCGAAGGCGTCGTGCGCCTGCTGCCGGACCGCGAAGACGGCGATCACCAGCCCGCACGCGAGCGCCGACGCCAGCGCAGCCACGGCCGTCGACAGCGCGTGCTGTGCGAGACTGCGGCGCACGATGAGGAAGAGCCCCCCGGCGAGGCTGCGCGGGATCACGGCGTCGCTCCCGCGGGCGCCCGGTTGATCGCCGCCAGCTCCAGCCGCTTCTCGAACGCCCCCAGCACCTCCGCGTCGTGGCTCACCAGCAGCAGCGCCGCGCCCGCTTCGCGGCAGACCTCGCGGATGAGCGCGAGCGCCTGCGCGCCGCTCGCGGCGTCGAGGCTTCCCGTCGGCTCGTCCGCGAGCACGAGCTTCGGCCGGTTCGCGAGCGCCCGGGCCACCGCCACCCTCTGCTGCTGCCCGAGCGACAGCTGCCTCGGGAAGTAGGACATCCGGTCCCCAAGCCCGACGCGCTCGAGCAGCCCGCGCGCCCTCGCCGGGTCGGCAATCCCGCCGAACAGCATCCCCAGCGCGACGTTCTCGAGCGCCGTGAAGCCCTGCAGGAGGTTGAACGCCTGGAAAACGTAGCCGGTCGTGCGTGCGCGGTGCGCGTCGCGCGCCGGCTCGGACAGGCGTGCGACGTCCGTGCCGTCGACGACGACCTCGCCCGCGTCGGGGACGACGATCCCCGCGATGACGTTCAGGAGCGTCGTCTTGCCGCTCCCGCTGGCGCCCCGCAGCGCGACGTGCTCGCCGGCTTCGAGCGAAAACGAAGCGACGTCGAGCACGGGCGCCGTCGCGCCGTCCGGGGCGGCGTAGGATTTGACGACGTTGCGGAGCTGCAGGAGCGGCACGCGGCGGGGCCCTCGGGGGAGAGGGGGAGTATAGGTCACGCCGCGCCGTCAGCGGCGATGGGCCTGCGCGATCTCCAGGAGAGCCGCGGCGATCCGCGCCGCGAGCGCGGCCGTCCGGCGCTCGACGGCCGATTCCCGCGTCCAGCCCCCGGACTCCACGACGTCGGACGTCTCCGCCGCGTTCGCCGCGCCGCCCTTCGTCTCGATCGCGACGCGCAGCCGGAACGACGGCCGGTCCTCCCCGCGGACCGCCGGCCGCCAGCCGAGGAAGCGGACGGTGGCGTCGCCGAGCCAGAAGTCCTCGACCGTCGGGCGCAGGACGAGGTCGGCCTCGGGCTCGGAGGCCGCCTCCGCGAACCCGTCGTCCTTCAGGCGCTTCACCGCCTCCTCCCGGAGTCGCGACGCCAGCCTCGCGCGGTCGAGCTCGGGGTGAGTCCCCGCGATTTCGGGAGTCGCGATCCAGACGGTCCCGGCGACGGGGGAGGGGTCGTGTTCGAAACGGAGGCCCGCGCATCCCGCGAGGAGCAGGGCGGCGGCGAGCGGGGCGGCGCGGTTCATGGCGATTCCCTCCAGGTTTTCGTGGCGCGGTCGAACGCGGCGCGGGCGCCGTGGGCCTTCCACCAGGCGGCCAGCTGCGGCAGGCCGTCGTCCTCGCCGGGCGGCGCGCCGGCGCCCGGGACCGCCTTCTTCAGCGCGGACAGCGCCGCCACGCGGGCGCGGTGGGCCTCGGCGTCGCGGGCGAGCGCGAGGAGCCGCTCGACGCCGGCGCGGTCCCCGAGGGCGCACAGCGCGGCCGCCGCCTGAAGCGGCACCCACTCGTCGTCCTCCGGCGCGGCCGCGACCAGCCGCAGCGCCCGGATCGCCTCGGTCGCCCCCAGGGCCCCCAGCGCCTCCGCCGCCTGCTCCTTCACCCCCGCGTCCCGGTCGCGCAGCAGCTCGATCAGCCTCGGGATCGCCGGCCGGTGCCCGATCAGCCCGAGCTGGTGCGCCGCCTCGCTCCGCTTCGCCGGGTGCGGATCCGAGAGTTCCGCGACGAGGTCCTCCGGCGTCTCTCCGTGGGAGTGCGTCGCGTCCCCGTGCCCCCCCGCCGGCTCGGCGTGCCGCAGCAGCCGGACCAGCCCGGTCCCCGCCAGCACCAGCGCCGCCGCGACACCCGCCGCAATCCCCAGCGCCCTCGGCCGGTTCCGCGCCGCCGCCACCGCCTTCCCCGCCGCCGCCAGCGCCAGGAACCCGGCGAAAAAACAGATGATCGTCGGCCCGCTCGGCCGGTCGAACGAGAACGCCAGCCCCAGCGCCGAAACCCCCGTCCCCACCCCCCACGCGATCGCCAGCCGCGACCGCACCGACTCCGCGAACAGCGCCGCCGCCACCGCCGGCGCGATCAGGAAACAGAACACCAGCAGCACCCCCGCGATCGCCACGCTCGAGGTGATCACAAGGCCGAACGACAGGTAGAACAGGAAGTCCCACAGCCGCACCCTCATCCCCTCCGCCCGCGCCTTCTCCGGGTCGAACGAGATCGCCAGGAACTGCCGGCGGAACGCGAAATGGAACGCCCCCACCGCCCCGTAAATCAGTGCCGTCTTCAGCAGCTGCCACTTCCCGACCCACACGATGCTCCCGGAGAGAAGCGCCTTGAGGTGCTCGCCGCCGCCGGCCGACTGGTCCGCGAGCAGGAGCGCCGCGGCGGAAGCGATCGCGTAGACGAGCCCGATCGTCGCCTCCTGCGGGATCTTCTCGTGGCGCGTCCGCGTCGCCGCGAAGACGGCTGCGCCGGCCAGCGTGAACCCCAGCGACAGGCCGTACGCCACCGGGCTCCGCAGGTCGTGGCCGAGCAGGAACGCGACCGTCCCGCCCAGCGCCGCGATCTGCGCCATCGCGAGGTCCACGAAGATCACCTTCCGCGCCAGAACGTGGAGCCCCAGGTACCCGTGGATCCCCACGAGCACCAGGCACGCCAGGAAGGGAAGGACCAGGACGCCCAGCTGCTCCGCGCCGGTCATCTACTTGAGCGCCTCCTTCATCTCCCGCGCGACCGCGCCGATCGTGGCCAGCACGTCGTCCCCCTCGATCGGCACGGTCGCCACACGGCACCCGGTTCTCTCCGAGATCAGCTTCACCGCGGAGTCGCTGTAGAACGGCTGCGTCACCACCACGCCGATCTTCCGCTCCTTCATCGTCAGGATCACCTCCGCCGTGTGCCCCGCGCTCGGCGGAATCCCCGGCTTCGGCTCCACCGTCCCCGCCAGCGCCAGCCCGAACCGCTTCCAGAAGTAGTTCAGGTTCGTGTGGAACGCGACGACTTCCTTCCCGCGTGCGGCGGAGAGGTCCGCGAGCCAGCCGCCGAGGCGGGCGGTGAGGGAGTTGTCGGCGAGCCAGCGGTCCAGCTCGCCGGACTCGAGGAGGCGCGCCAGCTTGCCGCCGCCGGCTTCGGCGACGAGGTCCTTGCCGAAGAGGGCCTCGTCGAGCCTGCGCTGGAACGCCTTGAGGTTTGCGGCGTAGGTTTCGGCCCCCTCGGCGTCGAGGGCCGCGAGTTTCGCGGAGATGCCGGCGGCGACCCGGCGGACGGCGAGGGGGTCGAGCATGTAGTGCGGGTTGCCCAGCGCGTGGACGTCGCCCATCGAGCGGTCCACGGGGCCGGCGGGGACGTCGATGACGGTGACGAGGGTCGAGGCGTCCAGGTACCCGTCCGAGCCGGGCTGGATGCCGCCGTTGCGGCACTGCTCGAGCAGCGGCGGGACCCAGCCGACCTCGAGTTCGAGGCCGTTCACCACGAACAGGTCGGCATTCCGCAGCTCGACGAGGAACGACGGCTTGGCGTCGACGAAGTGCGGGTCCTGGCCCGCCTTCGCGAGGACCACGACGTCCACGCGGTCGCCGCCGACCTCGCGGGTCACGTGCCCGAGCGAGGGAAGGGTGGTGACGACCTTGGGTTTCGCCCACGCCGCCGGCGCGAGGCCGGAGAACAGGGCGAGGACAGCCAGCAGTTGTTTCATGAGCGGATGCGGCCGCGGGGCCGCCCTCCCGGGAGTTGGAAGTTGAAGGGTCAGAACTTGTGGGCTCCGTGCTTGCCGAGGAGGAACTCGACCTGGAGCCAGACGGAGTGCTCGTCGCGGAGCGTGCCGTGGTTCGAGCGGATCGCGCGGCCGTGGTCGTAGTTGTACTGGAGCCGGATGCGGCTGAACTCCGTGGGATAGAAAGTGAGCGCCGCCGCGATGCGGTAGCGGGGGTCGAAGCGGAAGTCGTCCGGCTCGTCGTGGGCCCGTTCTCCGTGCGCCTGCTCCCAGCGCGCGCCGGCCGTCCACCCGGGCAGGAACCCCCAGACGCCCTGGACGTAGTACCCCCAGTCCCAGAACACCTCGTGCTCGTACCGGTTCCCGTCGTCGTCGAACCCGGTGACCTGCTCGAACGCGCGTCCCATCCACTCCGCCTGCAGCTGCAGGAACGGCCAGCCGCGCTCGTTCTGCAGCGGCTTCCAGCGCACGTACAGGTCCGCGCCGAACAGGTTCGTGTCCGCGCGGCTCCCGGTCGAGTTCGGCCCGTGCGCCCAGGATGCGCCGAAGGCGGCCGTCACGGTGTCGCCGAAGTCGAGGCTGGAGCCGATGCGGGCGAGGTACTGCAGGTCGCGCGCGGTGCGGACTTCGCGCCCCTCCGCGTTGACGTAGAACGGGGACTCCTCGTCGTTGATGAAGCTGTGCGCGGTCTCGCCGTTCGCGTTGTATACGCCGGCGGTCGCGAGCAGGTACCACGGCGTCGGCGCGAGCCACGACGCCTCGACGCCCTGCGACCGGAGCCCGTCGCCCCCGAGGAACCGGCTCATCACGACCGGCTGGTCCACGAACTGCCACGCGTGCGGATGCTGCGCGTTCTGCCGCCCGAACGCCTCGAACATCTGCCCGGCCTTCACCTGGAACCCCCACGGCAGGCACGTCGTCGTGAGGAACGCCTCCTCCAGCTCCACCTCCGTCTCCCCGTCCGGGTCGATGGTGAGGATCACGTGGATCTCGCCGTTGAAGTACGGGTCCACCGCGCCCGACCCCGTGATCTCCAGGTTCTGCAGCGTGAACCCGCGCCGCTTCGGATCGTGGTGCCCCGCGTTCAGCTCCCGGATCACCTCGTCGCGCGCCGACGACCAGCCGGCCGCCACCGTCGCGTCGAAGGACAGGTCGACCAGCCGAGCCTGCACGCCGCCTCCCAGCG
>JADLHC010000202.1 GCA_020849035.1 Planctomycetia bacterium | reverse complement strand
TGCAGGAAAGCCTCGGGCTTGCCGACGTCACGACGACTGTGCTCTACGCCCACGTCGTCAACCAGCGCCCCGCCGCGGTGCGAAGCCCGGCTGACCGAGTTCTCGGCGGCTTCAGCGGTATCCCGCTCGCTGGATGGACGTGGCCGCCTCCGCCGGTGACCGGGCGCGGCGAGTGTGTTTCCCCGGTGGCGAGCCGGGAATCGGCCGGCACCTCGGAGGCGCACGGTGGGCGATCGAGAGGGGAGCCGCGGCCCTGCGAAAACCGGAGTCCGGAGGGTCCGCGCGCCTTGCTACACAGGTCGGCTACGATCAGCGTTCGACGGAACTGCGCATCGGGGCCGCCGCCGCGCGGAGAAGCGCGCGCGTTCGCTTGCGCTGCGCGGGCGCGGGGGGTAAGGTCGGCCGGTGTTCGACGGTTGCCGGGAGGTTCGCTTGGACGGTTTTCTTGGCGATACGCGGAACGGGTGAGTGGGAGTTGAACGAAGCCGCTGCGCGGCAGATCCCTCGTCCGTGCCGCCTTTTCCACTCTCCATCGTGGCCTTGATCCGCTCGAAACTCACCTTGTAGAGGGGGGGCCTTCATCCTCCTCCTCGGCGCCGCTCAAGGCGCCCAAGACGAGGAGGAACGGGATGAGTGCGCTCCACGAGCGGATGAAGGCGGACATGGCGCTGCGGAATCTGCGGCCGAGCACGCAGGAAGACTATGGGCGGCTGTGCAGCGCGTTTGCGCGGTGGCATGGGCGGTCGCCGGCCGACCTGGGCAGCGAGGATGTCCGGGCGTTTCTGGTGTGGCTGTCCTCGGAACAGAAGCGCTCCGCATCGACGCTCGGGGTCTACATCGCGGCGCTGAGGTTCCTCTACGGGGTGACGCTCGGCCGTCCGGAGGTGATGGCGCCCTTCACACCGCCGCGGCGCGCCCAGAAGCTGCCGCAGGTGCTGACGGGGTCCGAGATCCAAGCGTTGCTTGCTGCCATCCGGTGGCCGAAGCACCGTGCGCTGGCGATGACCCGGTACGGCGCAGGCCTGCGGGTGGGCGAGGCTTGCGCCTTGCAGGTCACGGACATCGACAGCCAGCGAATGGTGATCCACGTCCGCGACGGCAAGGGGGGCAAGGACCGCTACACGATGCTCAGCCCGACCCTGCTGGCCGAGCTGCGCGCGTACTGGTCCGCGGTCCGCCCGCCCCGGCCCTACCTGTTTCCCGGCAAGGACGGATGCTCTCCTCTGCATGTGAGCTCCGTTCAGCACGCGCTCACCCGCGCGGGGCTGGTGGCCCGTCTGAAGGTCGCCGTATCGCCCCACATGCTTCGTCACTGCTTCGCGACCCATCTGTTGGAACAGGGGGTGGACCTTCGCACCATCCAGTCGATGTTGGGTCACAGCGACATCAATACGACGACGCGGTACCTGCACGTCACCACGCGCCACCTCAAGGGCGTGCGCAGCCCGCTGGACCTTCTCGGAACGAAGGAGGGCCAGAAGGCGTCGGGCTGACCGGTGCCCGCGGAGAGCGGAAGCCCGTCCGACGTCGCCGAGAGACCTCGCTTCGAGGTGGGCGACATCTTCCGGACGCACGGAGAGTCGTTCGCCCACACCCATGTGCTGACCCCGGATCAGCGCAAGGCCTTGTGGGCCATCTCCCACTGCAGGACCGCGGTCCTCGGAGGCCACGTCGATGCGTGCACCGACTGCGGGGACGAGCGGCCCTCCTACAACTCCTGCCGCAACCGTCACTGCCCGAAGTGCCAGGCGATCGCGCAGGCCGAGTGGCTGGAGAAGCAGAAGCAGCGAATCCTCGACACCGGCTACTTCCATGTCGTCTTCACGCTCCCAAGCGAACTTCGGGCCCTCGGCCGGTCGTGCCCGACCGCCATCTACAACCTGCTCTTCGAGGCAGCGAGCGACACGCTCTTGACCCTCGGGCGCGATCCGAGGCGGATGGGCGGGTTGCTCGGCGTGACGGCGGTCCTTCACACGTGGAAGCGGGACCTGCAGTTTCACCCCCACCTGCATTGCATCGTGACAGGCGGCGCGCTCGATCTTGGGTCCGACGGAGTGCCACGCTGGATCGACGTCGGCCGGGAGTATCTCTTGCCGGTCAAGGTGCTCTCCAAGCTCTTTCGTGGGAAATTCACCGCCGGCCTGGAGCGTCTGCAGGCAAAGGGCCAACTCGAGCTGCCTGCGCCGCTTCAACGGCCTGGCGCCTTCAGCGCTCTGCTGGCGCAACTGCGCCGAACCCGGTGGGTCACCTACTGCAAGCGCCCGTTCGCAGGGCCCGAGCAGGTGTTCAAGTACCTCGGCCGCTACACACACCGGGTCGGTCTCTCGAACAGGCGACTCCTCGAGGTCACAGACGAGGCCGTGACCATCGCGACAAGGGAAGGCAAGACCGCGACGATGGAACCGGTCGAGTTCATCCGTCGGTTCCTGAACCACGTTCTGCCAACCGGATACGTGAAGATCCGGCACTACGGGCTCGTCGCGTCGAGCAACGTCAGAACAAAGCTCGAAGCCGCGCGTACGGCCATCTCCGGCGACCTCGTCGAGCCCGCCCCCGTGCGCGCCCATGCTCGCCCGGATTGGCGCTCCCTCATGCGCGAACTCACCGGCATCGACCTCACGCGCTGTCGTGCCTGCGGTGGCGAGCACATCGAGAGGTGGACCTTCGGACTTCCGGGCTCAGGGCGGACGTCACAAGGACCGCCGCCAGCCGGAGCACTCCCATGACGCAGAACGTCTTCGCCTCGCGATCGGTGACGGCACGACGCCACCCGTCTGCCCACGATCACGACCTGCGACGTGGCCGCGAGCCGCGGCTCCCCTCCACGCTTGCGCCAGATGCCGTGCCGCCGACGCGGCCCACCACCGACCCGCCCGTCCTGAGCCCCCGCACCACCGCCGCGGGCGCGACGACCGCTCAAGGTCTCGACTTCGCAAGTACGGGCTCGGCGAAATCCCCATAGGCGTCAACGTCGTCGGCGGCCTCGTCCAACCAGGATTCGGCAGCATCCACGCGCCCGGTCCCGAGACGCTTGACCGGGCGGGGTGCGCGCGGGACGCTGCCGGAACCTACTAGCTCGGCGTACTGACCGAGCGCCCTCGTGCGCTGATTGGACGCCCCCTCGAGGATCGGGGCCGCATCACGGCCGGTGCCCGAGCGGATGTGGTCGTCTTCGACCCGATGGCGATTCGCAACCTCGGGACCGCTGCCGAACCCGTGAAACACTCCCAAGGTATCGACGCCGTTTTCGTCAACGGGCGTCTGGCCTATCGGGCGGGTCTGCTCGAAGCATCCGGCGTCGGTATCCGGGGCGCGTGAGCGTTCGCCGAAGTGCCTGGCACCTCGATCAGTCGATCTCGCCGTCGACGTAAACCCAATGGCCGGTCTCCGGCGCGCGGGCGAAACGGCTGCGCTCCGTCTGCTCGTACTTCTGCCCACCCTGACGCAGAATGGCCCGAAACGCGACCACCCCGGTCGAGTCCGTGGGACCACCACCTTCCGTCTTCACGATCTCCAGCTTGACGAGTCGGATCGCCTTGCATTGTTCAGTGAGCGCGACGCGATCGAGCGACTCGCGAGCCGCGCCCCCGGTCGTGCGAACGAGGTAATCCACCGCGCCCTCGCCGTAGGCCGTGAAGCGGCTGCGCAT
>JADLHC010000201.1 GCA_020849035.1 Planctomycetia bacterium | reverse complement strand
TCGCGGAAGCGCAGCGGGTACTTACCGCCTCCGTCATCCTCTCGGAGGACCCGTCGACCTGGCACCGCACGGCGCTCATCGACCGCGGCACCCGCGACGGCGTCCGCGCCGGGATGGCCGTCGTCGAGGGGCCCAACGTGGTCGGGAAGGTCCTTGAGGCCGGCGAATCGACCGCGCGCGTCCGGCTGGTCGGCGACCCGGTGTTCCGGATGAAGTGCGCCGCGGTGAAGAAGGGCGCGGGGTCGGGGGTGACGGGGATCCTGGCGGGCAGCGGCGACGGGAACTGCCGCCTGGAGTACGTGCTTGACCGGGAGCCGGTGGACGAGGGGTGGGTCGTGGTGACGGTGGCGGACCCCGAGCGCGGGTGGCCGGCCGGGCTCCTGGTGGGCGACGTAGTGAAGGGAGCGGGCGGCGTCGGGGTCTACGGGGAGATCGTGGTGCGCCCGCGGGTGGATCCCGCGGCGCTTCGGCACGTGCTCGTGCTCGTCGGGGACGGAAGCCGCGGGGCGCGCGGTGACTGCAGCGCGCCGCGCCTGTCCGGGGAACGCCGCGTGAACTGGATCGTGTTCGCCGTGCTGGCCGCGCTTGCGACCGCCGCGCAGATCGCGGCGGCGCCGGTGTTTTCCGTCGGCCGCGCGATGCCGGACGCCGCGATCGTGCTGCTCGCCGCGGTCTCGCTCCGGACCGGGCGGAACACGGCGTGCATCGCCGGATGGACCCTCGGGCTCCTGCGCGACCTGACGAGCGGCGCGGGCCCCGGGCCGTTCGCGCTCACCTTCCTGGGCGCGGCGCTCCTCACCAACGCCCTCCGCGGAGTCCTCTTCCCCTCGCGTCCCGCCGGCATGGGGATCGGCGCGTTCGTCGCCGCGTGGGCGGCGCACGCGCCGTACGGGATGGTGCTCGCGCTGCGCTACGGCTCGGGATTCTGGAGCGCCGTCGCCCACGCGCTCGCGGTCGCCGTCCTGACCGCCATCCTCGGCGCGCTCGCGGCAAGGCCTTTCGCCCGCATCCGCGGCGTCGCCGGCTGGGCCCCGGAGCGGGAGCTGCTCGCATGACGAAGCTCCGCGTCGTGCTGTTCAGCGCGCTGCTTCTGCTGCCGTTCGCGGCGCTGGAAGCGCGTCTGTTCTGGATGCAGGTCGTGGACGCGGAGGAGTACCGCTCGCGCGGGGACTGGACGCGCGAGTGGGTGGAAGTTGTGCCGACGCCGCGCGGGCCGATCCTGGACCGGAACGGCGTGGTGCTGGCGGCGGAGGAGAGGTGCTTCGACGTGGACCTTGTGCTGGCGGATTTCGAGAAGCCGCGCGGGAAAGGAAGGGAGCCGGAGCTGGACTACGGGCGGATCGCGCGGGTGATGGCGGACGTGCTGCGGCTGGCGGGGGCCGGGGCGGGGTTCGACGAGCGGCAGTGCGAGGCGATGCTGCGGGAGCGGGCGTATCCCGTGCGGACGGTGCTGGGCACCGACGGGAAGACGCAGGTGGTCCCGGACCTGGACGCGATCGGCGGAATGCTGCGCGCGGGTGCCGTGCAGCCGCGGCCCGAGCCGGCACAGATGTACCTGAAGGCGGTGCGCGGGCTGAAGGCGGTGGACCGCGCGGTCAACGCGCGCTGCAACGTCCCCGGCCGGCCGCCCGTCAGCGCGCGCGACCGGCGCTCGATCATCCGGCAGGAGTGGCGCACGCCCTGCCGCCTCTGGCAGGGCCTTACCTACGACCAGATGAGCGAAATCGCCATCGACGAGGAGAGCTTCCCGGGCCTCGAGATCCGCGCGCGGACGAAGCGCGTGTGGCCGGCGGGGCGCGCGGCGTGCCAGGTGATCGGGTCGGTGGGCCAGATGGGGGAGGAGGAGTACGCGGCGCTGGAGAAGGCGGGCGTATTCCAGGAGGAGATGGGCCTGCCGTTCACGCCGGAGCAGCTGAAGTTCCGGGAGGAGATGGCGGCGTCGAAGAAGCGGCTGCGGTGGCCGTCGGGGCGCAACGGGGCGATGGAGGGGAAGATCTCGCAGGAGGAGTACGAGAGGCTGGAGTTCCGCGGAGCGTTCTACGGCGACTGGGTGGGGCGGAGCGGGATCGAGGCCTGGTACGAGGACGAGCTGTCGGGGGAGCGCGGGATCGAGCGGCGCGCGAAGAACCAGCTGACGAAGCGCGAGTGGGTGGTGGAGCGGGTGGCGCCGGTCCCGGGGAAGCCGGTGAGGCTGACCCTCGACCTGGCGCTGCAGAGGAAGGCGGAGGAACTGCTGGACACGCTTCCCCTCGCCCTGCGCGGCTCGATCGTCGTGATGGACGTGGAGACGGGCGAGGTCCTGGCGCTGGCGAGCGCGCCGGGGTACGACGCGAACTGGCTGATGCCGCCGATCGGGAAGGAGGAGTGGCAGTTCCTGACGGATCCGGAATCCGCGCCGATGCTGAACCGGGCGGTGTCGGGGCGGTACCCGCTGGGCTCGATCTTCAAGACCGTCACGGGCGCGGCGGCGCTGGAGTCGGGCAAGGTGAAGGCGACGGACCTGTTCCCGTGCCGCGGGCGGTACGACCCGGTGAAGTGGCCGAACAAGTTCGCCTGCTGGATCGCGGCGCACGGCGGCGCGCACGGGGACCTCGACCTGCGCCAGGGGATGGCGCGGTCCTGCAACTGCTTCTTCTTCGAGTCGGGGAACCGCGCCGGGATCGACGCGATCGCGGAGATGTCGAGCCGCATGGGGCTCGGGCGGAAAACGGGAATCGACCTTCCCAGCGAGGCCGCGGGTCAGATTCCCACGCCGGCCTGGCGCCGCGCCACGGGCCGCGGACGGTGGGGATTCGCCGACACCCTGAACGTTTCGATCGGCCAGGGCGAGATCCTCGTTTCGCCGCTCCAGGCCGCGCGCCTCATGGCAGGCGTCGCCGCCGGGCGGCTGCCGGTGCCGCGGCTGCGCATGGACGCTCCCGCGGCGTTCGAGCCCCTGGACCTGAGGCCGGAAACTCTGGCCGCAATCCGCGCCGGGCTCGAGGCCGTCACCATGGAGGAGTTCGGCACCGCGCGCAAGAGCGGGCTCCACCTCTTCAAGGCCGCAGGCAAGACCTCCACCGCCCAGTCGAGCAGCCGCGAAAAAGGCCTGGAGCACCACGGCTGGTTCGCCGGGTACGCGCCCCTCGACCGGCCGCGCTACGCGTTCTGCGTCATGATCGAGCACGGCGGGGCGGGTAGCGGCCTGCCGGCGACGACGGCGGCGCGGCTGCTGCACGCGATCTGGCCCGAGGTCGAGCTGCCGGGCGACGTGCTGAGACCGACGGGCCCGACGTCGAACTACGACCCGACCCCGACGCCGCCGCTGCGCGACGAGACGACCGACGAGGGCGACACGGCGGGCAGCGCCGGACCCGAGCCCGGGTCCATTCCCGTCGGCCCGGAGATGCCCCGATGAGCGTCTTCGGCCGCTTCTTCTCCCCGTCGCTTCCCATCATCCTCCCGGTGCTCCTCCTCGTCGGGATCGGGCTCGCCTCCATCTACGAGGCCGCGCCCGTCAAACTTCCCGCGACCGGCGGTTTCCACGCCGCGGCCTCCGTCGCTCTCAAGTCGTTCTTCGGAAAGCAGGTCGCGGCCGCGATCATCGGCGCCCTCCTCGCGGTCGTCGTCTCGCGCATCCGCCCCAACCGCATCCGCGCCGCCGGGTACTCGCTCTACGGCTCGTGCCTCGGCGTCCTGGCCGTCCTTTTCGTCCTCGGCCGCGTCCGCAACGGCGCCAAGTCCTGGTTCGTGCTCGGGCCGATCTCGGTGCAGCCCAGCGAATTCATGAAGCTGTTCTTCGTGCTGACGCTCGCGCGGTTCCTCATGTGGCGCAAGGTCCCCGACCGCGTCTCGCGCCTGCTGGCTCCCGCCGCGATCGCATTCGTGCCGTTCGCGATCATCCTCATGCAGCCGGACCTCGGCACGGCCCTCGTGTTTCCCGCGATGTTCGTCGCGATGATGTGGGTCGCCGGGATCCGCAAGCGGTACATGGCGCTCGGTTTCGCCGCGCTCCTGGTGGGAACGCCGATCGCCTACAAGTACGGGTTCAAGGAGTACCAGAAGAAGCGATTCGAGGCGTTCCTGGACCCGCAGTCGATGAGCCGGGACGCTGGATTCCAGCTGCTTCAGTCGCAGCGGGCGATCGGGTCCGGGGGGTGGATGGGGAAGGGGTTTGCGGAGTCGGAGCAGGAGGGGTCGGAGTCGTTCGTACCGGAGCGGCACAACGACTTTATTTTCTCTGTGATCGGGGAGGAGTGGGGGTTTCTAGGGGCTTCGGGGGTGCTGGTGCTGTACCTGGTGCTATTGATGGCGATGGTTCTGGGGGCATTTCGGGCACGGGAGCCGTTCAGCAGGCTGGTGCTGACGGGGCTGGCGGCGGGGTTTGCGACGCAAGTGTTCGTGAACATCGGCATGACGATCGGCCTGGCGCCGATTACCGGAATTACTTTACCCTTCTTGAGTTACGGCGGCTCATCGCTGGTTTCCTCGCTCCTTTCAATTGGCGTGGCTTGGAATGTCGTC
>JADLHC010000200.1 GCA_020849035.1 Planctomycetia bacterium | reverse complement strand
CGTTCGCCCCCGCCTCACGCCCCCGCCGTACGCCCCTGCGGTACGCCCCTGCCGTTCCCCCCCGCCGTCTGCCCCAGCCTTTCCGCCACCAGGCACGTCGCGATCATCGCGTGCTTCCGCTGCAGTTCGTCCGGCTCCTCGAAGCCCATCGTGTGCGCGGAGTAGCGGAGCAGCGCAATCAGGTAGTGCTCCATCGAGACGACGCCGGCGCAGAGCTCGCGCGCCCAGCCCCGGATGCGGCGAACCCCGGCGTGGCACCGCGCCAGCGCGGCGTCGCCGGCGAGGGAGGCGGGAAGCGGCCCGGGCGGCAGGTCGAGCGACGGCTGCGAGAGCAGGAACTCCTCGTAGGACCGCATCTTCGACAGCGCGGCCTCGTTCGGGACCGGGAGCAGGATGAACTTCAGGTCGTTCTCCAGCTTGGCGCAGTCCTTGAGCGCGTGCGCGGCGCCGGTGTGGAAATAGTCGATGAGCCAGGAATTCCCCGCGTCGTCCATCAGCACGTTGGCGTAGTTCAGGTCGCCGTGCACCCATGCCACCGGCGCGTCCTGCGGGGCGCGCTTCAGCAGTTCCGGCACCCGGTCGTAAAAGCCCCGCGGATCGGGCAGCCCCATCGCAGCGCGGCCGAGCGCCTCGGCGCGCGCCACGGAGTGCTTCGCGTACTCGGGGCGGAACTGGTAGTGCTGGAAGAGGTGGAGGCGGTCGCGGACGGGGGACTGGGAGAGGCGGACGAGGATGTCGTCCCAGAGCTGGTCGAAGAGGGCCTCGACGGCCTCCGGGGTCCCGGCCCTGCGCAGTTTCGACTGGAGGGTCTCGACCGGCGAGTGGTGCATCGAGGCGTAGAAGTACTTGATGGCGCCGCGAGTGCCGAGGTCGGCGAAGTCGGCCATCGCGGGGGCGGAGGTTCCAAGGACGTTCTCGACGCGCTCAACCGCGGCGCGCTCCTTCGCGATCTTCTCAAGGGTGTCGGACTTGAAGACGAAAGGGACCTCGCGGCGTCCCTCCTGGTCGACGCTTTCCGTGCGGAAGACCTTCGCGCCGCTGAATCCGCCCGAGAGGGACATGAGGCGGACGGAGCGGCAATTGCGGAAGAGGTGGCGCGCGAGGTCGGCGTCCTCGCCGTCGACGGGGTCGCCCTGGAGGAGGACGCCGTAGCGGGCGACGGTGGCGCGGGCGGCCGCGTCGCCGATCCCGAGGCGCGAGAGGAAGGCGGGGATGCCGTCGACGACCTCGACGGCGAGGTTCTGTGCGAGGAAGTCGAGGGCCTGGAAGTGGCGGACGCGGGAGCGGGATGCGCAGAGGGCCGAGCAGAGGACGAGGCGCTGGAAACCGAGGCGCGTAAGGAGGTCGTAGGCCAGGTACTGGACCTTGACGTCGGTCCAGACCCCGATGATCCCGGCGACGACGTCGGCGGGGGGCGTCGATCCGACGAGGCCGCGGATCCTCGCCGCCAGGTCGGTCCCCTCGAAGTCGTTCAGCACGGTGGAGTCGACCGTCAGCGAGTTCATCCTGCCGCGGGCCAGCGCATCCAGGGGAGGCACGTACTCCGCGCCAGTCGTCCCCTTCAGGCAGTGCGCCCCGAAATGCGCGAGGTGGTGGGCCTGCGCCGGGTCGTTCGCGTCGTGCCAGTCGCGGATGTGGACGGCGGCGTGGTCGGCGCCTGCGCCGGCGTGGAACGCCTCGAGGAATCTCCCGAGCGGCCCGGTGCGCGGCTCGTCCCCGAGGAGGCGGTGCGACTCCGCGGGGCCGATGTGGAGCTGGTTCGGAATGGCCCGCCCCGCGGGGACCGGGGCGACGAAGTCGTTCTGGAGGCACTGCGTGAACAGGAGGAATCGCGGCATGCCGGAATGCTACCCGACGCCTCCGCTGGTAGCATTCGGCGCGTGCCGTCCAGCCGCCTGCCGTGGTCGTCGCCGAAGAACGCGTTCACGCTTCTCCTCGAGGAGCGGCGGCGCGCGGGCGCGCCGCTTCTCGACCTGACGCTTTCGAACCCGACGAAGGCCGGGATCGCCTACCCGGGCGCGGCGATCCTGGACGCGCTGAGGGACGAGCGCGCGCTCCAGTACGAGCCCGACCCGCGGGGGACGGCGGAGGCGCGGGAGGCGATCGCCGCGGCGCACGGCGTCGGGCCGGCCGACGTCCTCGTCACGGCGAGCACGAGCGAGGCCTATGCGCTGATCTTCAAGATGCTGTGCGATCCGGGCGACTCGGTGCTGGTGCCGCAGCCGTCGTACCCGCTCTTCGACCACCTGGCCGCACTGGAAGGGGTGGCGGTGGAGCCGTACGCGCTGGACATCGACGCCGGGTGGCGGGCGGTGCTGCCTGCGCGGACGGGGGCGCAGGCGGTGGTGGCGGTGAGCCCGAACAACCCGACCGGGTCTTTTTTTTCGCCGGCCGACGTGGACGCCGCAGGGAGGCTCGGCGTGCCGCTCGTCGTGGACGAGGTCTTCGCAGGGTACCCCTTCGGGGCCGCGCCCCCGCCCGCGCGCGCCCGCCGGGACCTGGACGTGTTCACGCTCGGCGGCCTTTCGAAGTCCGCGGGTCTGCCGCAGCTCAAGCTCGGCTGGATCCTCGCGACCGGGCCCGGCGCCGCCGCCTCGCTCGACCGCCTCGCGGCCGTCGCCGACGCCTACCTCTCCGTGTCCGCGCCGGTGATGCGCGCCGCCCCGAAGCTCCTCGCGCTCGCGCCCGCGATCCGCGACGCCGTCGCGCGGCGCACCCGCGCCAACCTCGCCGCCCTGCGCGCCGCCGCCGGCGCCCGCCTCCGCGAACCCGCCGGGGGGTGGTACGCGGTCGTCGAAGCGCCGGCCCGGCTGAGCGACGAGGACTGGGCCCTCCGTCTCCTTCGCGACGACGCCGTGGTCGTCCACCCGGGGTACTTCTTCAACTTCCCCCGCGAGGCCTTCCTCGTCGTCAGCCTGCTGCCTCCGGAAGCCGAATTCGCGGAGGCCGCGCGCCGCCTCACGCGCGCCCTGGACGCCTGAACCGCACCTGCTCGCCGCGCCACGGGAAATCGATCGGCGCGCGCGACTCCGTCCTCCACCCGAGGCGCTCCAGCGCCGCGACGAGGTCCGAAACGCGCTTCCAGAAGAAGCTCTCGTAGCTCCCCGGCCCGGGCCCCTCCTCGGACCCCGCGACCGCCTCGACGAGGAGGAGGCCGCCGGGGCGCACGACGCGGGCCGTCTCGCGGGACAGCCGCGGCAGGTCCAGCGCGTGGTCGAGCGAGTTCGAGTACGCCGCGTCGAACGCGCCGTCGCGGAACGGCAGGCGGTGGAAGTCGGCGGGGATCACGTCGCGGTTCGCGCGCCCGGGGTTGAGGTCGACGCCGACGGCGGCCGCCCCCGCGTCGCGGAAGGCGCGCACCTCCGTCCCGAGCCGCGCCGCGAGGCAAACGACGCGCCGCCCGCGCAGGTCGGGCAGCCGCGCGAGGAGCGCCGCTCGGAAGTCGCGGTCGTAGGCCTCCATGCCCTTGGTCTTCGCGAGCTTGGCCCCCTGGTGGGCGACGTACGCCGCGTAGTCCGGATACTGCCGCCGCGAAAGCCCGCCGTCGGGGGACCACGGGAGGTCCTTGGCGCGGTTGCGGCGGCGGAAGAGTCGCATGGGACGAGTCTGTCCGGGGGCGACGGGGGAGGGAAGTGAAAGCGGCGGCATGGTAGAACAGTCGCGCGATGGAGCACCTCGAGGGCTGGATGCAGGTGAGCGCGGCGCTGCGGGCGCGGCGGCGGCGGTTCCAGGTCGTCCTCGTCGCGGACGGATCTCGGAGCGAGGGGATCGCGCAGGCCGTCGCGGACGCGGAGGCGCTGGGCGTGCCGCTCCGGCGCGCCCCCGCGGCGGAGCTGGACGCGATGGCCCATGGCCGGACGCACGGGGGCGTGATCGCGGTCTGCTCGGCGCGGCCGCCTTCGCCCTGGGAGGAGATGGAGGCGCTCTTGCGAAGCCGGAGGCCCCTTCTCCTCCTCCTCCTCGAGGGCGTCGAGGACGCGCGCAACCTCGGGTTCACGCTGCGCTCCGCGGACGCGCTCGGCGCGGACGCCGTGCTCCTCAAGAAGCACGTGTGGGACTTCGACCCCGTCGAGGTGTCGCGCGCGGCGAGCGGCGCGTGGGATTCGCTGCGGCTCTTCCGCGTCGAGCGCGCCGCGGAGGAAGTGGACTCGCTGCGGAAGTCGGGGGTGACGTTCTGGGGGTGCGTGCCGAACGCGAAGCGGCCGTTGTGGGACGCCGACCTGTCGGGGTCGTGCTGCCTTGCGCTTGGCGGCGAGAAGCGCGGGCTGTCGGCGGTCGTGCGCGAGCGCTGCGACGGGTTCCTGACGATCCCGATGCGCGAGGGGGCGACGTCTCTGTCGCTGTCGCAGGCCGCTGCGGTGCTGCTTGGAGAGGCGTCGCGGCAGCGGGCGCGGCCGGGAAGCGGGGATCAGGCGCGGGCGAGGTAGTCGCGGAGTTCGCGCGCCTGCCTGGCGGCCGTGAGGTCCTTGCCGCCCTCCAGCCCCAGCGTCCCGGCGACCGCAGCCGCCTCGCGCGCCGCTGCGCGCGCCGCGGCGGCATCTCCGAGCGAATTCTCGGCGACGAACAGCGCGTGCATCACGTTGAAGGCGCGGAGGGTCCGGAGGGTACCGGCGCGTCTCCAGACGTCGACGGCCTGGCGCAGGGCCTCCCTCGCCTCGGCGTGGCGGCCCAGGTCGATCAGGGCCATCCCGGCATTGCCGAGGTTCAGCGCGTGGCTGTTCACCAGCCCCATCCTCCTGGCTTCCTCGGCCGTCGAGCGGAACAGCGCGAGCGCCGCCTCGCGGTCGCCGGCGTCGTAGCGGATGGTCGCGATGTTGCCGTCCGCCAGCAGGATCGCGGAGGGGTCGCCCGACTCGCGCGCGAGCCTCGCCGTCTCTTCGTAGATCGCCGCTGCCTCCTCGTGACGCCGCTGCGCGCGGCGGATCCGGCCGAGCGTCGTCAGGTGCACACCGAGCGAGGGCTTGAGGCCCATCTCCCGGTGCACGTCGATGGCCTGCTGCACCAGATCCGCGGCCCTGTCCAGCTCCCCGAGTTCGAGGTGCACGGAGGCCCGCATCCCCTGCAGCTTCGCGAGGTTCAGCCGCGAGCCGACCACGCCCATCCTCGCCTCCGCCTCGTCGAACGCCGCAAACGCCCCGCGGCAGTCCCCCATGGTGTAGAGAAGCGTTCCCAGGTTTGACAGCGCCCGGGCCACCGCCACGTCGTCCCGCAGCGACCTCGCCAGCGCGAGCGACTCCTCCATCATCAGCTTCGCCTCGGCGTAGCGCCCCCTCGAACGTTCCATTTGGGAGGAGAGGTCGAGGGCGCGTGATTCACCCATGGTGTCGCCGGCCTCGCGGAGCAGCGCCCGGGCTTCCGCCACCCGGGCCACACCGGCGGCCAGGTCCCCTCCGGACGTCTCGAGCTTCGCGGCCGCCAGCATTGCGCGCGCCACCGTCCGGGGAGCGCCCGACCGTTCCGCGGCCGCCTGCGCCCGTGCCGCGGCGGCTGCGGCGTCGGAAAGCCGGCCCGCCCCCAGGAACGCCTCGGCAAGCGCGACCTCGACCTCGGCCTCGATTCCCGCGTCCGCCGAGAGCTTCCCGCGAAGGGCCTCGAGCCGCGCGAGCCGCTGATCCATCGGTCCCCTGAGCGCGAGGAACATGTCGAGCGCGAGGCACACCTGCGCCGCCGTCATGGCGGCCGAGCGCTCCGTTCCCGCCCTGGCCAGGAACCGGTCGTGGATCGCAAACCAGTTGTCCAGCTCCAGTTCGAACCGGTCCATGACCTCCCCGGTCGGCGGGATCGCCAGCAGTCGTTTCCCCTGCTCGAGGAAATGCCGGGCGTGCCGGTCCTCGACCGCGCGCCACGCCCCATCGCCCGCGACTTCGCGGAAGCGGCGCTCGCCGAACTCGCGGATGGCGCGGAAGAAGGAGAAACGGGTGCCGAAGCGGGTATCGGTGGTGCGGAGGAGGCTGCGGTCGCGGAGGGCCTGGACGGCGTCGATGGCGAGGGGGGCGTCGGGCTCCGAGGCGAGGTCGATGACTTCCTCGGCGGACTCGAGGAAGAAGCCGCCGCGAAAGGCGCAGGCCTGGTGGAAGGCGCTTCTCTGCCAGGCCGTGAGAAGGCCATAGGACCACTCGAGGGCGCCGGCGAGGGACTGGCGGGGGGAGCGGCCGGCGGGGGAGGGGCCGCGGAGGTGGACCTGGTTATCAAGTTCGCGGAGCATGTCCGCGGGGGCGAGCTCGGCCATCCTGGCGGCGGCGAGCTCCAGGGCGAGGGGAATGCCCTCGAGGTCCGCGCAGATCCTCGACACGGCGCCGGAGTTCTCCGCGGTCAGCCCGAAGCCGGGCTTCGCGCGGGCGGCGCGGTCGAGGAAGAGGCGGGACGCGTCCTGCGGGGGGAGGGGGCCGAGGGCGAACTCGCGCTCGCCGGAGAGGCCGAGGAGGGTGATGGAGGTGACGAGGACGCGGACGTGGCGCGCGCGGCGGACCCAGAGCCCGACGGTCGCGGCGGCGTGGTCGACCAGGGCCTCGAACCCGTCGAGGACCAGGAGGAGGGGCTTTCGGAATTCGAGAGCGTCGGCGACGGCGGACGCCGGGTCGTCGCCGGCCGGGAGAGGGACGCCGAGGGCGAGCGCGGCGGCGCGGGAGACGTCGGCTGCGGAGCGGGCCTCCAGCAGGTCGGCGAACCAGCATCCGCCCTCGAACGACGGAAGGAGCCGCGCGGCGAGCTCGCGCGCGAGGCGCGACTTCCCGATCCCGCCGGGGCCCGTGAGCGTCACCAGCCGCCCCGCGGGCGAGGGGATCAGCGACGACAGCTCTTCCAGCTCCCGCGCCCGCCCGACGAAGCTGTTCACCTCGTCCGGCACGTTCGTCGGCCGGCTCGAGAGGGTTCTCGGGGGCGGGAACGTCCGGGAGGAGACCGAGGGGGGCAGGACCTGGAAGAGGCGCTCGGGGCGGTCGTGGGCCGCGAGCCGGTGTTCGCCGAGGTCGGCGACGGAGGCGCCGGCGAGGGCGTCGCCCGCCTCCGCGCGCGCGGCCGCGGTCACGAGCACCTGGCCGCCGTGGGCCGCGCCCGCGACCAGCCGGGCGCGAGCGCCGGGCCCCGGCTCCTCGAGGTGCACGCCGATGCGCACCATCAGCTCGCCGCACTCGGCCGGCCAGCCGTGCGCGTGCATCGCCTCCTGCGCCCGCAGGGCGAAGCGGACGGCGTCGGACGCGGACCCGAACGCGAACGTGAACGAGTCTCCCTCCGTCGCCAGCTCGCGCCCGCCCGCGGCGGCCTCACGCAGGATCCGGTTGTGCTCCGCCAGCAGCGGCGCGAACGCGGGCCCGAGCTTCTCCCAGAGACGCGTGGATCCCTGGATGTCGGTGTGGGCGACCGCGGACAGGGCGGGCATCCGTTCAACGTCGCCGGACGGCGCGCCGCGGTCAAGCAGAACGAGGAATGCGAATTCGTTCCTCGCCTCCCGCCGCGTCGTCGAATAACCTCACGCTCCATGCCCACCACCCTCAGCGACAAGCTCCGCTACCTCGCGTCGAACCTCTTCTGGACCTGGCACCCGGAAATCGTGGGCATCTTCCGCGATCTCGACCCGGAGCTCTGGAAGCAGGTCAATTTCTCGCCCGTCGCGTTCCTGCGCGCCCTGCCCGCGGACGAGATCGACCGCCGGTCGCTGAACCTGAACCTCGAGAGCCGGATCAACTACTCCTATCACCGGCTCGTCGAGTACCTCGCCGCCGAGCACACGTGGGCGCGCTACCACGCGGGTCCCCTCAACGTGCGGCCGGTGGCCTACTTCTCCGCGGAGTTCGGCATCCACGAGTCCCTTCCCATCTACTCGGGCGGCCTGGGCGTGCTCTCGGGGGATCACCTGAAGTCGGCCTCGGACCTGGGCCTGCCGCTCGTGGCCGTCGGAATGCTCTACCGCGAGGGATACTTCCGCCAATACCTGACGCCGGACGGCTGGCAGCAGGAACTGTACCCGGAGATG
>JADLHC010000199.1 GCA_020849035.1 Planctomycetia bacterium | reverse complement strand
CCCTGCTGGCGCTTCGCACGATGCAGATCCTCGCGGAAGAAGTCGGGCTCTGCGACACGGCCGATCCGCTCGGCGGGTCGTATTTCGTCGAAGCGCTGACGGCGGAGATGGGGAAGAAGATCGAGGAGGCGGCGGGCGAGGTGCGGGCGGCGGGCGGCGTGACGCGGGCGATCGAGACGGGGTGGCTGCAGAAGAAGCTCGCGGGGCAGGCGTACGAGTACGAGCGGAAGCTGAGGCAGGGCGAGGTGCCGAAGGTGGGGGTGAACCGGCACGTGGTTGAAGGAGGAGCCGCGCCCTCGGTGGAGACGCATCCGTACGACGCGGCGGAGGCCCAGCGCAAGGCGGCGGAGCTGAAGGCGCTGCGGGGGAAGCGGTCCGCGGACGCGGTCGGAAAGGCGCTGGACGGCGTTAAGCGGGCGGCGGCGGGGACGGCGAACCTGGTCCCGCCGATTGTCGAGGCCGTGAAGGTGCGGGCGACGGTGGGGGAGGTGATGGGGGCGTTGAAGGCGGTGTTCGGGGAGTTTCGGGAGCCGAAGTTTTAGGGGAAAGGCTGGCGGAGGCTGGAGAGGGCACGGGCGGGATCACTTCGAGGGGTTTCAGAGATGCGCATCGGAATCGACGTCGGCGGGACCTTCACGGACGTCATCGGCATCGAGGACAGCGGCCGCATCACGGTGCGGAAGGCCTACACGACGCCGGCTGACCCTTCTGAGGGCGTCGTCACCGGCATCGAGAAGCTCCTCCGCGCCGCGGGACTCGGCGGGGGCGACGCGAAGCTCGTCGTCCACGGCACCACGATCGGCACGAACGCGCTCCTGACGCGCAACGGCGTGAAGACCGGCCTTCTCACCACCGCCGGCTTCCGCGACGTCCTCGAGATCGGCCGCGTCCAGCGCCCCGCCGAGGGCCTCTACGACTTCAACGTCGACAACCCGCCGCCGCTCGTGCCGCGCGCCCTGCGCCTCGAGGCGACGGAGCGCGTCGCCGCCGACGGCTCGGTCGTCACGCCGCTCGACGACGACTCCGTCCGCCGCGCCGCCGAGACCTTCCGGCGCGAGAAAGTCCGCGCGGTCGCCGTCTGCTTCCTCTTCTCGTTCCTCAACCCCGCCCACGAGCGCCGCGCCCGCGAGATCCTGGCCAAGGAGCTGCCGGACGTGCACGTCACGATCTCCAGCGACGTCTGCCCGGAGTTCCGCGAGTACGAGCGCACGTCGACGGTCGTCATCAGCGCGTACCTCGCGCCGATTGTCGAGTCGTACGTCGAGAAGCTGTCGGCCCGCCTCAAGCAGAACTTCCCCGCGACCCAGCTTCGCCTCGTGCAGGCGAACGGCGGCGCGATGCGGGCTTCGGCTGCGAAGGGCCGCGCGGTGCACCTCGTGAACTCGGGGCCGGCGGGGGGCGCGACGGCGGCGGCGTTCCTGGGGCGCGTGGCGAAGGAGCCGAAGATCGTCGCGGTGGACATGGGCGGGACGTCGTTCGACATCTCGATCATCGCGGACGGGATGGCGCACGTGACGACGACGGCGAAGTTCGACGGGTACCCGATCAAGATCGCGATGGACGACGTGAACGTGATCGGCGCGGGCGGCGGCTCGATCGCGTGGGTCGACCGCGGCGGCGCGCTGTCGGTCGGGCCGCAGAGCGCGTCCTCCGTGCCGGGCCCGGCGTGCTACGGCCGCGGCGGCGCCGAGCCGACCGTGACGGACGCCAACACCGTCCTCGGCCGCATCTCCCCGGGGTATTTCCTCGGCGGCGAAATCCTCCTGCGCCCCGACCTCGCCGAGAAGGCGGTCCGCGACCGGCTCTGCGGCCCGCTCGGCCTCTCGCTCGAGCAGGCGGCCTTCGGCATCCTCCGCGTCGTCAACGCGAACATGGAAAAGGGGATCAACGCCAAGACCGTCCAGCGCGGCTACGACCTCCGCGACTTCACCCTCGTCGCGTTCGGCGGCGCAGGGCCGCTCCACGCCGTCGAGATGGGACAGGACCTCGGCATGAAGCGCGTGATCGTCCCGCCGTTCCCCGGCGCGTTCTCGGCGTTCGGCCTGCTCGTGGCGGACACGCGGCACGACTTCTCGAAGACCGTGATGAAGGACGGGGCCGCCCTCGAACCCGCGGCGCTCGGCGCAGCGTTCGCCGAGCTGGAGGCGAAGGGCATCGCGGAGCTCGAGGCCGACGGGATCGCGAAGTCCGACCGCCAGATCCTCTGGTCCGCCGACCTGCGCTTCGAGGGCCAGTCCTACGAGCTCAACGTCCCCGTCGAGCGCAAGCCGAAGCCCGACGTGAAGAAAATGCTCGCGGACTTCGACCGGCTGCACGAGCGGATCTACGCGTTCAAGGCCGTGGACGAGAAGACCGTCGTCGTGAACGTCCGCGTCACGGCGCTCGGCCTCTCGCCCGAGGTCGCTCTTCCCGGCCCCGGCCGCGGCGACGGGCGCGACGCGCTCAAGGGGCGGCGCCGCGTGTACTTCGGCGACGGCGGCTGGCTCGACACGGCGATCTACGAGCGGAGCAAGCTGCGCGCGGGGAACGAGGTACGCGGTCCGGCGGTGATCGAGGAGGAGATTTCCTGCACGGTCGTGCCGCGCGGCCTGACGCTGCGCGTGGACCGCTTCGGGAATCTCGTCGTGGACCTCGTGAAGGCGCCCGCCGTGAAACCGAAACGCCGGGTGCCCGTCGGCGCCGGCCGCAAGGAGTCCCACCGATGAAAATCGACCCCGTCACGACGCAGGTCCTCCGCTACCGCATGGAATCCGTCGCGGACGAAATGGGCTACACCCTCGTCCGCACGTCGCGCTCGACCGTCATCAAGGAGATCGAGGACATCTCCTGCGCCGTCTTCGACCGCCGCGGCCGCACGATCGCACAGGGGCACCACGCGCCGATGCTCCTCACCGGCTTCGAGTTCACGATGGCCGCGCTGCTCGAGCGCGTGAAGGACTGGGAAGAGGGCGACGTCGTCCTCTCCAATGATCCCTACCTCGGCGGGCAGCACCTCACCGACCTGCAGACGTTCTCGCCGGTGTTCTGGAAGGGGAAGCTGTCCGGGTTCGTCGGCAACATCGCGCACCACTCCGACGTCGGCGGCTCCGCCCCCGGGACCGTGACCGGCGGACTCACCGAGATCTTCCAGGAGGGCCTGCGCCTCCCGATGGTCAAGCTCTACCGCGCCGGCAAGGAAGCGCCGGACATCTTCGGCATCCTCCGCGCCAATTTCCGGGTCCCCGACAAGACCCTCGGCGACCTCCGCGCCCAGGCCGCCGCCGGCTTCGTCGGCGCGCGCCGCCTCAAGGAAACCCTCGACCAGTACGGCCCCGACGTCGTCGAGGGCGCGACCGAGGCCCTCATGGCCCACTCCGAGGCCCGCCTCCGCGCCGCGCTTCGCGACATCCCCGACGGCACCTACACCGGCGAGGACTTCGTGGACGACGACGGCATCACCGAGGACCCGATCCGCATCGTCGTCAACGTGCGCAAGAAGGGTGACGCCGCCACGGTGGACTTCACAGGCAGCAGCCCGCAGGTGAAGGGCAACCTCAACTGCCCGATCGCCACCGCGCACGCCGCCGTCTACTACGCCCTCATCGCCGTCCTCGACCCGCACGTCCCGCCCAACTCCGGCTGCTACCGGCCCTTCAAGGTCGTCGCCGAGCCCGGCCTCGTCATGAACCCGCACCCGCCCGCCGCGGTGCAGGCCCGGACGAATACCTCGCAGAAGATCTCCGAGGCCACCCTCCGCGCCCTCGCGCAGGCCCTTCCTGCCAAGGTCACCGCCGGCTCGCACGGCAACATCATGACGAACGCGTTCGCCGGCTGGTTCCCCGGCACGCGCAAGCGATTCGTCTGCATCGAGATCCAGGGCGGCGGCGCCGGCGGCCGGCCCGCGAAGGACGGCTGCGACGGGCAGGACTCGCACCTCGCGCGCTTCATGAATACGCCCACCGAGGCGCAGGAGCTCGAGTACCCCCTGCGCATCGAGCGCTACGAGTTCATCCCCGACACCGGCGGCGCCGGCAAGCACCGCGGCGCGCTGGCGCTTCGCCGCGACGTCCGCGCGCTGGCCGACATGACGTTCTCGCGCTACGCGGACCGGCAGAAGTTCCCGCCGTTCGGCGTGCTCGGCGGCAAGCCGGGGGCGTGCGGCGAGACGCAGATCAACGGCAAGAAGGCGCGGGCGAAGGGGATTGATGCGCTGAAGGCGGGGGACGTCGTGAGCCTGCGCACGCCCGGCGCCGGCGGCTACGGCCCGCCGAAGGACCGCGATCCGCAGGCCGTGCGCCGCGACGTCGCCGACGGCAAGGTCTCGCGCGAGAAGGCGAAGGCCGATTATGGAGTCGACGCATGAGCGAGACGATTCCCGGACTGTCCTGCGAACCCGGCCGCATCGCGCTGAACGGCGTCCGGTTCCTGCTGGTCCGGCCTGAAACGCTCGTCGGTTTCCAGAAGGCGATCGAGAAGGAAGCTCCCGAGCTGGCGGCGCGCGCGCTTCAGGCCGGCGGCGCGGACGGCGGTGGACGCTCGGCGCGGAGGCTGAGGGACGACAAGGGGCTGCGCGGGCGGGAGCTCGTCGAAGCGATGTGCAAGATGGGAACCGAGATCGGTTGGGGGAGGTTCCGCGTGGAGTCGTTCGCGGACGGCGCGTTCACCGTGGTCGTCGAGAGCTCGCCGTACGCCGAGGCGTACGGGAAGGCGGCGGCGCCGGTGTGCCATTTCCTTGCGGGCGTCATGAAGGGCGTCGGCGAGGCGCTGTGGGGGAACGCGAGCGCCACGGAAAACGCGTGTGCCGCGCACGCTGCCGGCACCTGCCAATTCCGGGTCAGGCGAATCTCCCCGTAATCGTCCGGTATGATCCGGCCATGAGCCGCGTCAAGTTGCCCCGCGAGAAGAAGAGACTCCAGCTCGAGCGAGATCGCCGCAATGTCTACGGCGAGAATTCGAAAGCGAGCCGGAAGAACATCCCGCTTGCCAAGGCGCGAACGCACCGGGAAGAACGGATGAAGGCGCGCGAAGCGCTTGCCGGAACGGCAGGGGTGCCCGAAGAGGACCGGCTGATCCAGCTGCAGAAAGTCGCGGAGACCCGGACGAAGCAGGCGCGGCGTCATGGATTCCGCAAAGACCCGGATCGTCCCCTCGGGAAGGTGCTTAGGGCGCGAGGGAAGCGTTAAGAACGGGCGTGACGTCACATCTCCAAGTCGTGACGTCATGCACAGGATGCTATACTGCCTGGCATGAAGCTCACCGACCACAAGGTCCAGCTCTACCTCCCCCAGTCGCTCTACGACTTCCTCCGGCAGGCCGCCCGGCGCCAGGGGGCGAGCCTCTCCGCCTACCTGCGCCAGTTGCTCAGCCTGCAGGTTCCCGGCGGTGCTCCCGGCACCGAGGATCCTCTCCTCAGGCTGACGCGCAATCGCAAGGGCGTGGGGCCGCGCGACGGCTCGCGGAACGTGGACAAGTACCTCTACGGCGATCGCTCCCGCTGAGCCATGAGGCGCGTTTTCGCGGACACGTCCGCCTTCATCGCCGCCTGGGATCCGCGCGACCAGGAGCACGAACGCGCCGTCCAGACGATTCACGCGCTGGCCGCCTCCCGGACGCGACTGGTCACCACGAACTTCATCCTCGACGAGTCCCTGACCTGGTTCCGGAAGAACGCGGACGCCCGGGAGCAGGTCGGTCGCGCGATCCTGGAGAGTGCGTTCGTCGATTTCGTCCGCCTGGAGGCGATCGACGAACATCGCGCGTGGGAGATGTGCCTCAAGCGGCGCGACCAGGCGTTCAGCTTCACGGACCTCACGAGCTTCGTGCTGATGGAGCGACTGAGGCTGCGCGAGGTCTTCACCTTTGACGATGACTTCCGGAGATTCGGCAAGTTCACCCTGATTCCGGGTCTGGACGCCTGAGGATCGTCCGGGCATCGGACCGACTGCGGAGCTTCCGGCCGCTTTCGGCTACGATTGCTGCATGAGCCAGTCCTTCTGGGCGGGCGTCTACCGGCATTGGTTCTGGATCGGCCCGCCGCTCGCCGTCGCCGCGATCGCGGCGCTCGCGCTCCTCATCCCGGGGCTGGCGGCGCTCGTGAAGCGCGGCCAGCTCTTCCAGGTTCCTCTGGCGGAGTCGCAGGAGGTGCGCTTCGCGGAGGCCGGCACGGTGTCGCTGAGCATCGAGGGCCCGCGGGGCACGACGCGCTTCGCGAAGGTGTCGTTCGAGCTGCGCGGCGCGGGGGGGGAGGCGGTCGAGGGGAAGGACGTCTGGTTCCGGACGAAGTCCTCGGGGATGTCCACGGCGCGGACGGAGCTGCTGCAGTTCGAGATCCCGAGGCCGGGGACGTACGTGCTGGCAATGAAGGGGCTGGGGGCCGCGCAGCCGGGGGACGCCGAGCATAAGGTGGCGTTCTCGCGGCCGCAGGGCGTGGCGATGGTGGCGTTCATCGTCGGCATCATCCTCGCGGCCGGGGTGCTGATCGCAAGCGTGGTGTTCCTGGCGTTGCGGGCGGGCAAGCCGGGGTTGGCCTGCTAGCGCACGTCGGCGTCCGCGAGCGACACCGGCGTGCCGAATTGGAAGGTGACATCGACCTTCCCCGAGGACTTCGACTTCGAGCGGAACGCGAAATCCGGCTCCATCGGATCCGCGTAGACGAGGAGCTCCAGGTTGTCGGTCGGCCCACCCGTCTTCCGGAACTCGATCTCGATCCGGTTCGGGCCGTCCTTCAGGACCACGAACTGCGCCCGCATCGCCTGCGGGATCTCGGCGACCATCGGGTCAGAAGGGGAGAACAGGCGGCGGCTTTCGGACTTGCCGCCCGCAAGCCCGAGGTCGGTCCCGTTGATGCGGACCTTCGCCTCGTAGCCGTACGCCATCAGGGACAGGGCCGCCGACGTGGTCGCCATCGGGCATCTCCAGACTGGACCTCGGTGCGCCTCATTATCTCCGGCGCCCGCGGGAACTCCCACATCCGCGCGACGGTTGCTTCGACTCTCATCTCGCGCGTTCGAGAATCGCGAAGGTCTTGTACCGATGCGGCATCTGTCATACACTCTGTATGACATGAACACCCCCGTCATCTCCCTTCGGGCCAACGCTCGCGATGCGCGTCTGATCCGGAGAATCGCGAAGCGCCTGCGGCTCGACCCTGGGCTTCGCCTCTCGCTGGAGAGCCTTGTCGCGGGCGAAGGCGTCCCGAGGGGTCCCGGCCGGGCGCCGAATCGCGGGTCCTACGTGGACGAGGCCGCCGCGCTGGCCGCGGTGGTGGATCGGCTGGTCGCCACCCTGCGGCCGCTCGCGGTGCATCTCTTCGGCAGCCGCGCGACTGGAAGGGCGGGGCCGGACAGCGACTTCGATCTGCTTGTGGTGCTCAAGGACGGCGAGGACGTGTCCCCGTCCCGGTGCTATGCGCCGCTCCTTGGCTCGGGCGTCGGGTGCGACGTGGCTGCGTGCACGGCATCTGAATTCGCCTCAGAGTCGCGGATTCCGGGGACGATCTGCCACGAGGCGGCGAGGCGGGGGCGACTCTTGTATGGGACCCGGCGATGAGCGCGGATCCGCGCGTCGCCGCGTTTCTCAGGATCGCCGCCGAGGATCTCGGAGCCGCGCAAACCCTCGTCGAAGCCTTCCCGCGCCAGGCCATTTCTCTCGCGCAGCAGGCCGTGGAGAAGATCGCACGGGCGATTCTGGCCCGTGAGAAGGTCGCATTCGGCACTTCGCACAACATCGGCCAGATGGCTGCGGCGTTGCCGGGCGACCACCCCTGGCGTCCCCGACTGGCGGCCTTTGACAATCTTTCTCCCGCGGCGACGAGCTACCGGTATCCCACGCCCGGGGGACGGATCGTCTCCGCGCCGACGCCCACGGAAATCAAGGCCGACCTGGCGGAGATTGCGCATCTTCTCGAAGAAGCGAAGCGGGCTGTGAGGGAGCCTTCTACTGATCGACGGTGAAGATGACGTGCTGTTCCGCCTTCGCGGCCTTTTTGAAAAACTCAGGGAGACCGCGGAAGTTGCTCCAGGAGTACTCCCAGTCTTCGGCTGACTTCTCGCACTGGTAGTTCTTGAAATTGAGCGTTTCGTAGCGCTTCCGGAGCCAGTCCTCCGAGACCTTGGAAAGGGCGGAGGCGACTGATTGCACCTCACGAGGCGTAAGCAGGACCACGAAGTAGTCCGCCTCCGTGTTCAAGACCTTCCCGCCGAAGAACGTCTTGTTCAGGGGGGGCTTTCCGCCTCGGACGTTCAGAGTTCCATCCGACAGGCAGCGATGGAGCGCATCCCAGGCTTTGTCGGTCTGGAAGGAGTTGTCGTCGTCCATCGCCTCTTCAATCTCCTCCTGGACGATGGAGACAAGTTCCTCGTCATCTTTCGCCTTGAGGAGTCGGGTGGCCTGTTCCGCCGAAATCACGAAGTGAACACCGAGGCAGCTCATAGAAGGTCCTCCGCTGAGTGGAGCGGATTATCGGGAATTTCGAAGCTCCCTCCACACCCTTTCCGGCGTCATCGGGAACTCCCGCATCCGCACGCCGGTCGCGTCGGCGATGGCGTTGGCGATCGCCGGGCCGATGGGAACGATGGGCGCTTCGCCGATGCCCTTCGCGCCGAACGGGCCCTCGGGGTCGCCGGTCTCGACGAGGACGGTCTCGATGTCGGGGACGTCCTTGATGCCGGGGATGCGGTAGTCGAGGAAGAAGCCGTTCTGCATGCGGCCGTCCTTGAGGACGCATTCCTCGAACATGGCGTAGCCGAGGCCCTGGACGACGCCGCCCTCGATCTGGCCCTCGACGAGCATGGGGTTGATGGCGCGGCCGACGTCGTGGGCGGCGACGACGCGCTTGACGACGGCCTGGCCGGTTTCGACGTCCACCTCGACCTCGACGCCGTGGCAGCCCCAGGTGTAGGCGGCCGAGACGTTGCCGTGGTTGGCCTTGTCCACCATGGAGGTCGGCGGGTCGTAGAAGGCGCTGGCGGAGATGAGGCGGCCTTTCTGGCGGAAGTGTTCGGCGCGGACGACCTTGTCCACCGGCGCGTCGGGCGGGAGTTTCAGCGCGGCGCGGGCGTCCTCGATCTGTTTCTTCGCTTCCTTGGCCGCGAGGCGCACGGCGTTTCCGGCGATGAAGGTCGTCCTGGAAGCGTGGACGCCGACGTCCCACGGGCGGACGTCGGTGTCGGCCTGGGTGGCGACGCGGACCATCGAGACGGGGATGCCGAGCTCCTCGGCGGCGATCTGGGCCATGGCGGTTTCCATGCCCTGGCCGATGTCGGTCGCGCCGACGATGACCGTCGCCTTGCCGAAGTCGTCCACCTTGACGGTCGCGCCGCAGCCGTCGCTGCGGTAGATGCGCGCGCCGCCGCCGACGTGGAAGACCGCCGCGACGCCGATGCCGCGCTTGAGGTGAGGTTCGGCCGGCGCCGCGGGGCGCTTGAGCTTCGCCTTCACCGCTTCCAGCACTTCCTTGAACCCGCACGACGTGATGCGCCCGCCGGCCGGCGTGACCTCTTCGGGGCGGTTCGCGTTTTTCAGGCGGAACTCGATCGGGTCCAGCTTGAGAGCGCGGGCGAGTTCGTCCATCTGGGTTTCGACGGCGAAGAGCAGTTCGGGGTTGCCGAAGCCGCGGAAGGCGCCGGTGGGCTGGGTGTTGGTCCAGACGGTGCGGGCGCGGAACTTCGCGGCGGGGCACTGGTAGAAGTTGCCGAACGTGTTGACCATGACGACGGGCGTCATCGAGCCCCACGAGACGTACGCGCCGCAGTCCACGAGGATGTCGGCGTCGCGGGCGAGGAGCGTGCCGTCGGCCGCCGCCGCCGTGCGCAGTTTCACGATCGTCCGCGGGCGGACGGGGTCGGTCTGGAAGTCCTCGTCGCGCGAGAACAGCAGCCGCACCGGCGCGCCGGCTTTGCGGGCGAGCAGCGCGGCGATCGCCTCGTGCGGGTAGAGGTCGAGCCGCGCGCCGAACGCGCCGCCGATGGCGGGCTGGACGATGCGCAGGTCGGCCGGGGAAATGTCGAGCGCCTCGGCGAGGTCGCGCTGGACGAGGAACGGGATCTGCGTCGGGTCGTGCAGCGTGAGGCGGCCGTTCGCGTCCCACTCGGCGACGGCGCCGACGGGGCCGAGCGCCGCGTGCTGCTGCGCCGGCAGCGTGAATGTCCCCTCCACGACTTTCGCGGCCTTCGCGAACGCCGCCGCGACGTCGCCGTGCTCGTAGTGGTGCGTCTGGACGAGGTTCGACCCCTTCGACTCGTGCAGCACCGGCGCGCCCGGCGCGAGCGTCGCCTCGATGTCGTACACCGCGGGAAGCGGCTCGATCACGACCTTGATCCGCTCGCACGCCTCGATCGCCGCCTCGATGTCCGTCGCCGCCACCGCCGCCAGCTCGTCCCCGATCCGCCGCACACGGTCGCCCTTCAGCGCCGTCGTGTCCTTCGCGTAACCCCACGCCTTCGCCGGGATGTCCTTCGCCGTCAGGATCGCCCGCACGCCCCGCACCTTCCACGCCTCGCTCACGTCCACCGACACGATCCGCCCGTGCGGCACCGTGCTCCGAAGCACCTTCGCCTCGAGCATCCCCGGCAGGCGCAGGTCCTGCACGTACCGCGCCTTCCCGGCCGCCTTGTCCGCCGCGTCAAGCTTGGGGACGCGTTCGCCGACGCTCTTCACGGATCGCCTCCTGGATCTTCTTGTAGCCCGTGCACCGGCACAGGTTCCCCTCCGGCACGTCCTCCGCCTTCGACGCCAGGATCATCCCCGGGATGCAGAACCCGCACTGCACCGCGCCCTTCTCGACGAACGCCGCCTGCATCGGGTCGGGCCGGCCGTCCTTCGTGAGGCCCTCGATGGTGACGACGGAAGCGCCCTCGGCGTCCGGGATGAGCATGAGGCAGGAGACGATGGGGGTGCCGTTGAAGAGGACGGTGCATGCGCCGCAGTCGCCGGTGGAGCAGCCCTCGCGGACGCCGGTGAGGCCGAGGTCGTTGCGGAGGACGTCGCCGAGGGTGCGGTGGGGGGCGACGTCGAGGGCGACGGCGTGGCCGTTGACGGTGAGGTTGATCTTCATGGGGCCACCTTCGCCAGGGCGCGGCGGACGAGGACGCGGACGATCTCGCGGCGGTACTCGGCGGAGGCGCGGACGTCGTCGATCGGCGAGCAGCGCTTCACGGCCTCCTCGACCGACGGGGGGACGCGGATCGGCGTCGGAGCGACGGCGCCGAGGGCGAGGCGGACGTCGCTGCCGACCTTCGCCGCGGCGACGCTGACGAATGCGAGGTCCATGGCGCGCCGTGTGCAGAACTTGATGAAGCAGCCTTTGGCCGGCGCCGGCGGGATGCGGATCCCGGTGAGGATTTCGCCGGGGGCGAGGACGGTCTTTCCGGGGCCGGCGAAGAACGCGGTGAGCGGGACGGTCCGCTCGCCCAGCGGCCCGCGCGCCACCATCACGGCGTCGAGGCAGAGCAGGGGAGGGGCCATGTCGGCGGCGGGCGATGCGTTGCACAGGTTGCCGCCGACGGTGGACATCGCGCGGACCTGCGGCGAGCCCATCTCGTGCACCGTCTCGCGCAGGAACGGCCAGCGCGACGCGAGCAGCTCCGACCGGCCGATCTCGTCGAGATGCGTCAGCGCGCCGACGAACACGTGGTCCTTGCGGTCCTCGATCCCGCGCAGCCCCGGGATCCTCTTGAGGTTGATCACCGTGTCCACCGTCCACTCGCGGCGCTTCAGCCGCACCAGCAGGTCCGTCCCGCCCGCCATGACGCGGTTGCGGCCGGGCTTCGCGAGAAGAGCGATCGCCTCGTCCACGCTGCGCGGCTCTTCGTAGCGGAACTCCCTCATGCCTTCTCCGCTCCCATCAGGAACGCGCGGCGGTTGGCCTCGACGGCCTTGGGGGGCGAGAGGCGCTCGAGGGCGGCGAGGATGGCGTCCCTGCGGGGGAAGAACTCGGGGGCGGCGGCGACGGCAAATCCCAGCGTCGCGATGTTCGCGGCGCGCGGGGCCTTGAGTTCCTGGGCGATGGAGAGGGCGTCGAGCGCCCGCGCGCCGTCCACCGGCGCGCCGTTCACGAAGCACTGCCCGCCGGGGCGCAGGAACGCCTTCGCGTCCCCGGCGCGGATCGCGTCGACGGCCACCGTCACGTCCGCCTTCCCGCGCCGCACCAGCGGCCCCTCGAACCCGCCGAACTTCACGTGCGACTCCACCGCGCCGCCGCGCTGCGACATCCCGTGCGTCTCGGACACGATCACGTCGCGCCCCTCGACGACCGCGGCCTCCGCCAGCAGCTTCGTCACGAACAGGATCCCCTGGCCGCCGAGGCCGAAGATCACGACCTGGGAAGGGGCGGCTGCGTTCACGGAAGCACCGCCTCCTTCTTCAGCGGCAGGATTGCGTCCGCGGGACACATGTGGACGCACTGGCCGCAGTCGATGCACCGCACGTGGTCGATCACGACCTTCCCCGTGGACTTCTCCTTCACCAGCGCCGGGCACTCGCAGAACTTCAGGCAGAAGTCGCACCCGTCGCACAGCCCCGCGTCCACGTCCACCGGGATCTTCGTCTCCGGCGGACTGTGCAGCGCGCACGGCTTCTGCGCGATGACCACCGCGATCCCGCCGTCCGGCGCCTGCGTGTACTTCCGCGCTTCCTTGAACAGCCCGATCGCCTGGTCCACCCCGTACGGGTCGATCACGCGCAGCCATTTCCCCCCCGCCGCGCGGCACAGCGCCTCGATCGAGATCCCCGCCTCCGCCGGCGTCGGCTGCGCGCCGGTCATCGCGACGATCGCGTTGTCGGAGATGACGAGGATGAACCGAGCCCCGGCCGCGACCGCGTTCACGAGCCCCGTGATGCCGGAGTGGTAGAACGTGGAGTCCCCGATGATCGCGACGATCGGCACGTCCTTGCCGTCCCGCTTGTGCGCGTGCCAGAACCCCGTCGCCATCGTGATGGACGCGCCCATGTCGAGGCACGTATCAATCGCCTTCTGGTTCGTCCCCAGCGTGTAGCAGCCGATGTCGCCCGAGAAAATCGCCTGCGGCAGCGCCAGGCGCAACTCGTAGAACACCGAGCGGTGCCCGCAGCCGGGGCAGAGCCGCGGCGGAAGCGGCTCGGACTTCGGCAGGGGCGGCGGGTCGGGGGCGCCGAGGAGCTTCGCGACGACCTCGGGGGTCAGCTCCCCGTGGCCCGGGACGTGCCCGGTCAGGCGCCCCTGCACCTTCCGCCGGTCCGGAATCTGCATCTCGATCGCGGCGTCCGGCTCCTCGATCACCAGCACGCGCTCGTGCCGCGCGATGAACGCCGTCACCTTCTTCAGGGGAAGCGGGTACGGCGTGCCGATCCGCAGCACGGGGATGTCCAGCCCCTCCTCGCGCAGCACGTCGGCGACCGCGGCGGCCGTGACGCCGCCCGTGATGATCCCGAGCGGGCCGGGGCGCGTGTCCTCGGTGTTGAGCGGGGAAACCTCGAACTCCGCGCGGATCGCCTCGAGTTTCGCGTTCAGCTCGGCGTGAAGCGGCAGTCGGTAGCGCGGCGTCGCGGCCCACCGCGTCGGGTCCTTCACGAACCGCGCGGCGCGTTTCGCGTGGTCGATTGCGCCGACCGGGACCGGCTGGCGCGCGTGGCAGACCCGCGTCGTCGGCCGCAGGAGCACCGGGATGCGGTGCCGCTCGGACAGCTCGATCCCCTCCTTCGCCATCCGGTGCGCCTCGACGGGCGACGCCGGGTCGAGGCAGGGGACCTTGGCGAAGAGGCAGAACAGCCGCGAGTCCTGCTCGGTCTGCGACGAGTGCGGCCCGGGGTCGTCCGCCGCGACGACGAGGAGCCCGGCCAGCGTCCCCGTGTACGCCGCGCTCAGCAGCGAGTCGCTCGCGACGTTCAGCCCGACCTGCTTCATCGCCACCGCCGAGCGCTTCCCGCACATCGCCGCCGCCAGCGCGACGTCGAGCGCGACCTTCTCGTTCACGGACCACTCGGTGGTGAGGTCCACGCCGAGGGCGGGCGCCTGGCGCTGGACCTCCTCGAGGATCTCGGTGCTGGGGGTGCCGGGGTACGCCGTGACGACCTCGCATCCCGCCTCGATCAGGCCGCGCGCGATCGCCCCGTTCCCGAGGAGGCCTTCCTTCTTCACCGGCGCCGGGGAGGGCGTGGCCACGGGGGAATTGTAGCCCCGGCGGGGAGGGGGCCACAATCGTTAAGCAACTTGTCTAAGGGAGGGTCGGCGGGCCGTCCTCTCCGAGCTCCCTTCCGAGCCGGTGCACCAGCGCGTGCTCCATCAGCACCGAGTCGAGGGCGGAGCGGAGCTCGGCCAGAGCGAACCCGACCGCCGCGAGGGCGCACGCGATTCCGGCGACGAAGAGCGCGGCCGCGGCGTAAAGGGCGGCGGGGACGAGCACGCCGGCGCCGACGGCGAGGGAGCAGAGCAGGAGGAAACCGATCGACGCGAGGAGGAACGCGACTGCCCGGCGCAGCAGGCGCGCCTTCGCGAGCAGTTCGTCCGCCTGCCGCTGCCGTGCCTCGGCACGGACCTTCGCCCGCTCGCGAGGCCATCGCTGCGTTTCGGTCCGCGGTCCCTTCACCAGCGCATCCTGGTCCTCGAGGGCCTCGTGCGACAGCGCCCGCAGCCGGGTGAAGACGGCCGTGAGGCGGTTGTAGAGCGCGAGGCAGAGCAACCCGCAGGCGGAGATCATCACGACGGGGACGACCGCGGCGGACACGACCTTGCCCCAGAGCTCGGGGTTGGAAGGGTCGATGGGCATGGGGGGATTGTGACGGAATCCGGCGGGCGAGTCACAGGATGTCGGGGAAGGGCCCGCCGATAGATGAGTGCCCTGATCAACATATCAACCTTCTGAATCGGGGTCGTTGATTCCCGCGCACCCCGCTGGTACCTTCCCCGTCCCCTCGAAGGAGATCCCCGCATGATCCGCGCCTTCTCCCTCGCGTTCGCCCTCGCTTCCCTCGCCGCCGCCCAATCCCCCCCGGGCCGCTTCCAGCCCGACCCGAAACTCCCCGCCGACCAGGGCGTTCCCTACGTCGTCCTCACGAGTGACGAACTCGCGCCGGCCTTCCAGAAAATCGCCGAGCACAAGCGCTCCGTCGGGCT
>JADLHC010000198.1 GCA_020849035.1 Planctomycetia bacterium | reverse complement strand
GAGCGAGCGATCAGAGTGGATGATCAAGTACGGCCTGGTCCCGCAGATCGAGAGAGAGTTCGCGCTGCGCTCCTACAGCTTGGGAGTTGCTCCCCGGAATTGCTGGGTGCGTTCGACTCTCAGTGGTCGGAATCAACTAGCGATGCGGCAACAATGAGTACAGAGGACTACAATGTGTTGAAGCAAAGCTTGCTCGCCGTCGCATCCTTCCTTCAGAAGCTCTGCATGATGTCTCCTCCACTCATGGATCGAGACGACATCCAGGGCACGAGGATGATTCTGGGCGTCGTTGACGAAATGAAACCAGCTGAACGAAAGTCGGTGATGTCTGTACTCTTGACGGGTGGATTAGCGACCTCGGACGTCTGGCGAGCAGGAACGGATCCCGATCTGGCATTTCCAGGCAGCCGAGGACTGGTTACGGAGTCAGGCTTCGTGCTGTCTCTGCGACGTCGATACGCGAACGAGGTGCAAGTGACGGCCCTTCCTGCAGCCGCTCAAGAGTACGCTCGCACAATGTCGTACTGGCTGTCGGAGCTCAAGGAAGTCGATGCGCTTGTGGTGAATTGCAATATTGATAGCGCATTGCTGTTCATCGTCGATCGCGGCCAGAGAACTTTTCATGCCGTTTCCGCACTCGCTACTAAGCTCCGTGATCGATTCCAAAGGGACTCCATCTGCTTGGGAATTGCCTACGGCGCATTTCAGCATGGATACCACGATGTTTCCGCCTTGCGAGGGCCGAAACGACCTTACACGATATTCGGTGAACCAGTTGTGCAGGCTGAGAGACTAGCTCACGCTGCTGCATGTCCGGACCTGACCCTGACTGGCGAAGTCCCGCACATCCTTTTCTCCGCCGCCGCTGCTGCGCTAGTTCGAGCCGCAGGTTGTCGACTCGCCTTAGTGGCATCTCTCCCTGGTCGAGTTGAGTCCCTCGCGCGATGACACCTACCCGACTGAATCTCAACGTGGCTGGTGGGTGCGGACCTCCCCACCCGTCGAGCCTACTCGGATCAGGGCAATTCTCTAGTGATCTTTTCCGAGTAGGATTCCTCAATCGAGCTAAGAGTTTCGAGGGGAAACGCCTCCGAGCTGAATTGGCGCCGTGGTTAGGGCTTCACACGCCGGATGGGATTTCAGATTCCGACTTGCAGGCCCTGACGCGCTTCACTAGCAATGGGACTGAGGCGCTTTCGGACGCGGCGATCGTGCTTACTCACTTCGTACCACCCGGGATTCGTCCTAGGATCCTTACGACAGACGGAGAGTACCCCGCTTTGAAGCGAGCTCTCCGCTCTCGCTACCAGGAACCCCAGTTGATTGAATCACTAACTCATGAACTCCTGTACGCCTCCCGAGATGAGCTTCTGGAAATGTGCGCAAAGGAAGTTCGTGAGAAGCAACCCGACATCCTGGCTCTTTCAGCGGTAACATACAAGCGCGGCGCCAAGTTTCCGGTGCGAGAGATCTGCAGGGTGGCCAAGGGAGTCTCAGGTGGAAGGATAATTACCCTTGTCGATGGGTGCCAGCAAGCGGGGCACACTCAACTGTGCCTCGGCGCGGACGCCTCTGGGTATCCGATAGACATATACGTCTCCACGATTCACAAATGGCTTCGCTCTTCCTATGCTGGCGTCTTGGTTCTGAGTCCGGAATTGCTGGAAAGACGACCAGAACTGAAGGCAGTGTTCGAAGGTGCAGATAGACTGGTTCATGAAGGTTCGCGCTGGTCCGGAGACCACGACGGAACGGAGGACCGCTTGGCAACTTCGGCGGTTCTTTCGTATTTGAAGTGGGCGCAGGAGCAAGGTGTACAGCGCATCCTGACCAGATACGCCTCATTGGCGGCCACGTTCAGACATCAGCTCGCGGATCTGACGCGGGGGGCGGTAACATTTGTGAGCCCGAGCCCAAACAGCGGAATAGCAACAGCCATCGTTACAGTTAGAGTAGATGTGTGCGGGGCGAGTGCTGAGCAGATGTGGAATGATCTCGCGGATCGTGGAATCGACTGCTACATGTTTCCGGAAAGGAATGAGAAGACACTGTTTCGCTTCAGTCCGGATTGCGCGCTTTCCGATAGCGATATGCAGACCGCGGCGAACCTCTTCTGTGAAACGCTAACAAAAGCCACGACTAACAGCACTTAGGCCCCGACACTCTAGGAGAGTTCCATGGCGACAAAGATCTTCAGATCCATAAAAGCTATAAACTCCAGTTCCGATGAATTGCAAGTGATGCCTGACTTAGAACTGATCATGCACGACCTGTCTTTGACGACTCAGCAAGCTTCGCTGTACTTGGCTGCTTATGAGCTCTTGTGCCGTGGAAAGAGATGCGGAGAGGCATACGAGTCCGCATATCGCTTCGGTCTGTTCGCCTCCGGGACAGCGCGGCGCAGAGACAAGCTCGTCGAGATCCTTGGAGATGGCGATAAGGAAGTCCAGGAGGCGGCCTCTCAGCTTCGACTCTTCATGCGGCGAGAGTATGGTCTCGAGTAAGGTGACTTGCGCAGATTCGATTAGGAGTTGACTGCCAATTTAGGGTGAGCCGAGGACTTTCGAACCACTCCTCGCGGAAAGCACGCCGCTTGGGATTGGCGCGCGCTCTGCCTCCCACCGAGAATCGCGTTCTCCGGTTTTCGACCCGGAATAGTTTCGGATAGCGCCCGGGATGGCGAACAGAATTCGGCATGGACTTTCACCTGCCAGTTGGTCGCCTCGCGCAACGATGCAACTCTCGTCGTTTGCGCCGTCGTTCCAGAGGAGAATCCCGCACGGCCGCTTCGGTCAGATCGTCCGGCGCCCCCAAGGCAGAATGGTCTTGCTGAGGCTGCCGGGTAGCCGAAAGAACTGCATGAGCTGGTACGTGCAGTTGTGTCCGCAGTTCGTATCCGCGTTCGGCAACGCCCGCGTTGAAGAAGGAGAGACGAACTTGCTGCGCCGCGCGCCTGCGCCCTGACGAATCCGATCCGTCAGTATCCTCAGAAAAGCCGCCCAAGCACACACATTGTCGTCCCTCGTGCATCGGTAGGCCGCTCTTCGACGTCCTTAACAGTTACTCAGCCACGGATAGCGCCTTCTTGATCGAGATACGGCGACATGCACTGATTAATGCAAGGCTTTACGAAGCGCTTTAGATCATGAGAGGTCTGTTGGTTTGTGAGAAATGGCCAGATCTTCGATCCAACCACGTCGAGTCTCTTCGTGCTTACCCACTCGCCGCGCAAGATTCCACGCACTCGTTCGCGCAGCAGGTCCGCGCGGGGATCGACAAAGATCACCTTCCGGAGGGAGATCTTGTTTTGCAGACCAGCCGCAAGCAGATACTTGAAGTGAGTGTCCGTCGGTGGAATTGAGAATCCCAACACCACCAATCGTGTCGCGGTCGCAAGTGCGGCTACGGCTCTGTCCCAAACAGTGTCTAAGAAACCAACAGGCACTTTCCTCCACGTCGGTGGGACTAGCAAAGGAACCATTTTGTCGCAGTCCACCAAGTCCTCGTACCCCTTGAACACTACCAGGTCGGCGGTACTTGAGTGCACTCCCCAATTCAGCGATCCGTGGATCTTCAAGAGGTCTACGGGAGAAGAGTCTCGAAATGACGTTGCAACCACCCGGCGATCCTCAACCTTGGCTGTTGGCAGGTGGTATTGATAGCTAATCGAAAGATTCTCCAAGGCCTTCTCAAGGAGTAAGTCGTAGTTGAACGAAATGAATGTGTTCCTCGCTGTAGCACGATTGTCCCCAAAACAACCCGTCAACATTGCTGCGAGCACGTCATAGGCGGGGATACTGGCCCACCCTTCCTTGTCTCCTTGGTCGAACCAGGATTGAGGCAGTGCAAAGCGACCTTCCGCATGCGCTTGGCCCTTGGCGACGGGTTCAGGCGTGCGCAGAATCGCCTGAGTAATTGTGCTTCCAATTGCAAAAGGCATCGCATTGCGCAGATGCTGGTCGGATCTTGCGGACGCCAAGCTGAACAACTCCTCGACATTCTCCGGATCGATTGACACTCTATAAGCAGCGCTCGCAGAGGCAAGTCGAAAGGAAAGTACATTCTTTATGGCTTCCTTTCCGACGCTACCCTCCTCAAGTTCATCATGGGCGGTCCGCATTGACTCAAGGAAATCGTGGATGAGTGGTACGCCTCGATCCGCCGAATAGCCGGCACCGAGAACGTACACGTTATGGTCGTTGGCGGACTGCATCATGTCCTCCGAGAACTAGGCCCCTCCGAGTCTTCCGTCTTGGCGATGCCAACTGCTTTCTCTCTTCGTCCACACCACGCCTTCGCCGTGTGGGACTTCATGTCGCTGCTCAAGATGCTCCAGAAGCGGCTCACCTGCATCTCGGTCCCGTGGCTTCCGCCGGCGGACGCCGTCGCCGCTCCAAGCCCATGGAGATACAGATGACGCGCGATCATCAGTCGCTTGCGAGTGACTTCGTCTGGAGCGATCACTTGTGTTTTCCCCAAGCGAACCAGGAAGAGATGGAACTTGCTCGAGCCGGTTGACTCACTGCCGCGGGAACTTGTCGGGGACAACTCTCTCACGCTCACAGTAAGGGATGACGCTCTTGTCCAGACCGAATCGCTCGTAGACCTCCGAGAGAGTCTTGAAGGCCGCTTCGCCCGGTTCGCGATTCAGGAGCTCGAATTCAAAATCGAACTCGCTCTTCGGGGCCGGATACCACTCCTTGAATGAACCATGAAATGCTCCCGCTCCGAGGTCGCCCGCGCAGAGGGAAGTTGGCGGCTGATCTTCGTGCAGATCAGCCATTCCTCCACGAAGTATATATGTGCCGACGGGAGGCTGTAGGGCGGGCATCACGTGTTTCAGGAAGAGGACGAAGAACAGGTAGGTGGACTCGACTAGCGCAAGCGGATGAATGCTTTGCTTCTGCTTCCTCTGATCCTCAGCGTGAGCCAGGAAGTCTCGGTCCGCGCTGCAAGTCCAAGTGAGCAAACCGCCTCGTTCGAGGCTCCTAGACTCCCGACTCTGCGTGACGCGGAGACCGCCGTCCGGCAGGACCTCGGGTTCAGCTTTGATACCCAGGCTGAATCCCGCGAATCTGACCTGCGGCGGGTCTGAGAATGCCCGTCGAACGTCGCTGGAGGAGTGACGACCAAGCCCTTGCACCGTGGCCGGCTCCGCAGGATACGCCTGAAGATAGTAGCGACGGCTCCCGATTAGCCCGCTCTTTCGCCAGTCGTCCTCGAGTCGGTTTTTCGCTACGTCGTTGGCCTGGGTTGGGGACTTCCCCGCCATCTGCAATCCCTGAATACCCTGCCGACTAATGAGCCTCCCGATCTTAATGTCGGTGTGAATCTCTCCCACCGTGTAGTGCTCTACGTCGTCGTCCTCTCGGCTGAAGACCCCGATGAGGTGGCCTCGCTGAAGGCGCTTGTCTCTTTTGGAGTGCACCAGCGTAGGGAACGCCACCGGGTCCGCCTTGCACGAGATCGTGAAGGCGCCCTTTCCCGGTTCCATTGAGCTCTCCCAAAACTCGATCGAAGCCTGCCGCACGGGGGGATAGGAGTAGTCGCGAATGACCTGCTGGTACGCCTGCACATCGACCAAGCCTTCCGAGATGGCATGGAACCCGCAGGCGACATCGCGTTTGCTGTTTGGCTCGGAGCGAGTGGCGAATCCGAGGACGATCTCGCCTCCGCCGGCATTCATCATCCCGGTCACATCCTTGGCGAGTTCCAGCTTTTCGTCGTCCAGCTTCAAGTCGTAAGGCTGCGCCTTGAAGTCGACCCATTTGCTCTCCGCTGTGCCGATGATGCGCTGGAAATCTCCGGCGGAGAGGGCGGAAATGAGGTCGACTTGGCTTGTTACGGACACCGCTCGCGCGCCTCCTATGGAGTTGCGGACTTTACGATCGGCGACCACCAGGGCACCGGCCCCGTGGAATCGGCGTACGAATCCGCCACCTTGTTCACGTACAGCGAGTCGTACTCCAGCACTCGCAGGAACGCCAGGTCCAGGTACTTCAGCCCGAGCAGCCACGCCTGTTCGCGAGCGGTAACCGGCATGCGACGAAGGTCAACTACCCGTTGCCGCTTTGGATGCTCGATCGTCCTACGGAGGCTGACCACGGCCGCGGGACCGTCCGGCCAGTTGTTCGCGGCCGCCAGGTTCACCAGATCGGTGAAGTGCGGCGGAATGTCAGTCTTGAGGAGGCACTGGTCCTTGACCATCCACCGCATGCGCTCCACAGCTGTCATGCCGTCAAAAGCGGTGGCGCTGAAGTGCGGGTGGTGCTCAACTCCCCACATCCAGGCCAGCAGCTCGAGCCCCGATTGAGTTACGGCTCCGCTGATCTCAATCCCCGAGGGCGCAGAAGTGGCCTCGACGTAATACAGGGTTGCGAGGCTGAGGGCATCCGCCCAGATCGGATCGTGCCAGCGCGAGACGAACATGTCGAAGAGGCGCGGGAGATACTCTGGGTGGTAGTGACTGAACCAGGAGGGCATCGTCCTGCCCGGCGTCGTCTGGCCGGCGTCCCACAGCTCCCAGATCGGTTTCCCCGCCGAGTCGCAGCCGACGCAGAGTTGAGGCGAGCACCATGCGCCGCGGACAAATGAGATGAAGTGGCGGAACATGGAGAGAAGGTCCTCTGCTTCCGCGCGCGTCACGCCCGTGCCGTCTTCCCGCTCGATCTTGCCAACATGTGTGATCGCGATCCCACGCCGCGCCTGCACAGCCTTGAGGATCTCGTACACGTCTTCGACGGCGTCCAACGTCACCCGCCATCCGCGCGCGACGAGAACCGTGCGGCCCGGCCAGGCCGCACGCTTCTCCGCGTCAGGCTCACTCGAGACCGGCACGTGGATGGGCTCGGCGAAGCAGTCGAGGAAGTTTGTGACGTGGAAAAGCACGTACCTTGCCGGAGATTCGGCGCCGACCTCGATCACACCGTCAAAGCACCCCCGCATGGTCCCGGGCTTGCCGAAGTGCACCTCAGTAACGCGCGCTTCGACCACGAAGTTTCGGTGCTCGAGGAAAAGCGGGGCATTCCCCCGCGGGACATCAATCGTGACGATGGGCATTGTGAAGGAGAGTCCCGGGACAGGAAGCCAGTCGAGGGTAAGCGTGCCGGTCCCGCGAACCTGCCGACCTGACGAACCGCAGACCATGGGGCCCTGGTAAAGAACGACGGGCGCGTTGGGTTCCGGAGTCCGGTAGATCGGATCGATCGGACGGTCCGACTGGCTGAAACTCTTCTTCGGTGGCACGACATCCCCTTCCCATGGCTCTTTTCAGGAGGTTGATCGCTCGGACGGTGGTCCGAGTTCGGAGAAAGTTCATTTCCGGCGATGTTACAATCGCTTTGATCCATGAAGCGGCTGACAGGTTCCACCATCTCCGACCGGATTTCAGACAGAGTTCGCCGGTCAGTTTCCGACCTCGCTTCAAGGTGCCGAAGTGTTGCCTCGTTGACCGCCGCCACCACATTTCTGAGCGGCGCTACAGTGTAGCTCTCCGGAAGGGACCCGAGCCGGCAAGCCGGTTCCGCTAGGTGTCTCCCTGGGCCGTTGAGCGCGTCAGATCGAGATTCTGAGGCTGAGCTGAAAGGTCTTGGGGGCCTCACATCGCTCCGGCTGCTCCCACTGGTACTCCGGCCGCTCCACTCTCGGCGGGAGGTTCGTAGTTCGGTACCGTACGGGGTATTTTTCACGGAGACGTGAACCCGCGACCCCTGCGAGATTTCAGGGTCGCGGGCCTATTGCCGCGTCGTGGTGCGACGCGACGTGGGAGCCCGAGTCACTCTTGCAGGCAGGAGTAAAGGGCGGGCTCGCCGCTATTTTCTTCGAGAATCCGACGCGATCCGCGACATGTCCCAGAGGACAATTGTCGAGTCGCGAGATCCGGAGGCAAGGACGGTTCCGCCGGGATCAAATGCGATCGAGGAGACGCTGTCCAAATGCCCTTCAAGTGTGGCGGCCAGCCTTCTCTCTTTCAGGTCCCAGATTTCGATGCTTCCGTTCGCGCAACCAGAGGCGATCCACTGGCCGTCTGCCGTTACAGCGATACACGCACGAACGCTCCCTCGCACATCCAGGGTGAACTGCACAGTTTCCGAATCGAGATTCCAGAGCCGGACCACACCGTTCCACGCCAGCAGGGCGACGGTGTTTTCGGTTCCCAGGAACTGGATAGACCTAACGGCCTCACCTGGGGCTTGCGCGGACTTGACCACGGACCCGTTCGAGAGATCGACCAGGCGAACTGTTCTCCCTCCCTCTGAGACGGCGGCACGCGTCCCTGAGGCGTCAAGCGACACCAACTTCGGCCCAGGCACGGCTGTCGAATTGAGTTCCAATCGGCTGTTCTCGCCTGGGTAGTGCAGTCCCAGACCGGCCTCGCCGGCGACCAGGGCGAGGCCCGGCTGCAGAGGATTTGATGCCAGCAAGCGCCAGGTGCCAGTTCCAAGGCTTCCCTCAGTCGACTGTCTCGAAAGTGGACTCCACGTGCGGCAAGCGCCCGAGCCCGAGACAGCCAGAATTGACTCGCTTTCGGGCCACCCATTCGGCACGGTGGTTCCCTGTCGGAATCCACCGAATCGCGCAAGTTCAGACTTCGCGGACACGTCCCATAGTCGGACTTCATCCCAGAATCCCGTCAGCAGTCTCTTCCCGTCCTTCGAGAACCCCAGGCTTGTTACGAGGGAGGGATTTCGCAGATCTGGTCCGACCATTGTTCCGGTCGACAAATCGATCAGGTCAAACCGTTGCCCGCGGCAGATCCAAGCGAAACCAGATTTCGTCGCCGGAAGCAGGGCCAAAATGCCACCCGAGCTGACTACCGAAGCATGTCGCATGGCCAGGCTCTTTACGTCGAAGTCGTAGAGCCTGCCGTCGAATCCGGCAACGCGGAGGGTCCTGTCTTCATCGGTGAACATGACCGAGGTGAGTTGAACTGTTGCGCCAACACTGGCGGTCTGGATAGCGCCAGATTCGCACTTCATGATTCCCAGGTCCCCCAACCCACCCGAGCAGGCCACCAATTCGCTGGAACTTGAAAAGGCCAGGCATGATGCAATCTTCACGCGCCTGCGGCAGGTTTCTGACAGATCCTTGGGGTCCAGAAGGACCAAATCGTCCCCCACGGCCGCAGCCAGCCTGGCTTCATCGGGAGAGACGCAGATAGACCGCAGGCTGCCACCGTCGCCGACGACCCGGCTCCGGATGACATCCCAAGTGTCCATGCTGACCACACGAATAAGTCCGCTCCAGTAGCCTATGATGAGTTCCTTTTCCCCGACGCGCACCGTGAGCGACGAGACTGCTTCTCCCGGAGAGAGAATCACCTTGTCAACGACGGAGCGTCTCGAGTCGAGGATCTGAACGTCGCCGCGGGAGCTGCCGGCTGCAATTCTGGAGGTGTCAAGAAACACGCCTGCGGTCGCCCTTGCGGCTTCCAGTCGGTGGGCCCAGACACAGGATCCTGACTCTGCATCCCACAGGCGAATTGTCCCGTCGGCATTCAGGGTTGCGAGCTGCTTCCGGTCTGGTGAACCGACCATGCTGAGCACCAGATGTTGGTCGAGGTACTTCATTGACCCAAGTCTGCAGAGCGCGTTTACCGGGACTGTCGGGACGCTCAGTGGACACTGACGCCAGAGCGCTCTCTGCGCTTCGAGTGGATCAACGCCGGTCTCCGCCGGTGCATCCCGGCAGGCAGCGACCAGTGCAACCAGCAAGAGCGTCGCAATGCGGGTCTTCTTGGTATCCCTGGAGTCTTCCACTTCACACATCGCTTTTCTCACCGCTGCTCACCCCATGCGCGCTCGCCCGACGACCCCGCGAAAGGAGCGAGGTCCTCCCCCAGCTTCTTCTTGAGGTTCGGATCGACGTCTTTGCCCAGTTGTGGCGGCCCGTGAAAACTCACCGAGACTTCCTCATCGGATATCCCGAGGATTGAGCCATCGCTCATGTTGAAGCAGACTTTCACGGTCTGCTCCGCCACCTGCCGGTTGAGAACCGTGTAGTCCCTGGGGCACAGATTCAGCGCCCAGGCCTCGAGAGTCCAGTCGATCTTGAAGCAAATGGAAACGAGGCTGGCGAAGGGCGCGGCTGCCTGCGTAGCCTCGCCAGCGAGCGAATCCAGGGTTACGTGAGGCACATCGAGCTTCCACATCCGGGTTTCTTCGTTGTTTCGATCCTGATTCGGGTAGGTCGGCAGCGGGTTCGGCGGGTCATCCGGTGCTTCACGATTGTCAAGGTGGCGACTCTCCGAGAGTCTCGGCCAGTCCAACGCGTGCTTCGATCCGTCCGCAAAGGTCAACTCCACCGTGCAGGTGCGTTGAACGTAGTTCACCCAGACCATTTCGCAGCCCTCGGACCGGATAGTCGTGCCAGTCGGCTCGAAACTGAACTCTATGACCGACCCGAACCCAATTCTCTGAAACCCGGGCCGCTTCGCGGGGATCCTGCCCCTAACGACCTTCCTGCGGACCTTTCCGACGACTTTGCCACCGCCATCCTGGCCATTGCCCGGTAGCAAATCCATGTACACGGCGCCGACCAGCTCGCCGCCGGGAAGCAGGTTCTTCATCATAGCTTCGTCTCTGGACATATAGACCAATCCGGCTCCTGTTTCGACGAGCTCAAGCTGCTCAATCCCCGGGCCGGGGACGCCATTCTGTGGAACGCCTTGGAGCATGCCACTGTCAGGACTACTCGAACCGACTTCCCACGGCAAGGTGCCGATGGGTGGAACGATGCCCGGGAGCACGCTCGCGACCTCCGCCTGGAAGCCAGCACTGATCGGCATCGCCGGGAGCGGGATGCCGGACTGGATTCCGGGGCGGCTCTGAGTTCGCAATTTCAACTCATGGGCGACCAGAGCCGCCTGGATGGAGTCAATCGCCTGAATGGGCTTGGCTCCCTGGGCCGCTTGCATCGCCTTCGCCGCCGCTCTGGCGTGGGCGAGCACGGCATCGGGCGCAGGCGCGGGGCGCAGATGCGCCAGGAAATCACTGAAGTCGTTCTGAGTATTCATTTCCTCGCCTCCTCTGGTCGCGCGATCAGGGTTCTGAGGGTCTCGCAGGCATGCCGAAAGCGGGAGGCGGCCGTCGACTCTGGTATCCCAAGCCAGTCTGCGACCTCCGCCATCGTAGGGCTGTCCTCGTCGGTCTTCAGGACAAAGACCTCCTTCTGTTCATCGGGCAGCGACAGCACCGCCCGGTTGATCTCGTCCCTCAACTCCGCCATGTCAGGCGGCGGCTCAAAGACGATGACCTTCTTGAGACTCCTGGTCTCACAGTCCGTCTTCATGTTCCAGTTCATGCACTCGTTGATCACGGCCCGGATCAGGAACCTCTTCGGGTTTCCGAGGGGAACGCTCGGGTTGGCTTGAAGCCGACGGAAGATCTCCGAGACGCGGTCCTCCCCATCCGAGGGGTTCCGACACTTGCTGCACGCGAGGCGCACCATCTTCCCGGCGAACTTCGTGAAGAGCTCCCCCAGGTCATGTTCGGCCATGCCCGCAGACCTCCACTATTGCCACACTGATAAAGACAACGCCGACCCGAAATCTTGCCTGAAAATCCAAGAATTTCGGCGGGGAACGTCGCAAGTTCGTCAGAAGTTAGTGACTGCGCCCACTTGGCCGACACCCTCCGCCGCATTGCCAGATGGCGTACATGTTCGCCGCGGAGTCTCGCTTGCAAGCGTGGGGCACGCGGCAAGTTGAATGCTCAGAACCAAGGTGTAGGAGCCTCTCGTCCCTGGCCCGTTGTGGTTCCACTGGAACTCCGGCCGCTTCCCGAGAGGGGGAAGGTTCGTATTTCGGTACCGTACGGGGTATCCAGAGGTTATGTATCCGAATACGAACTACCCTCCAGCCCAAGGGAAGGGGGGCTTGGAGTTCGTATATCGGTAGCGACTGGCATCGAACGGGACTCGGCCCGAACCAGCAATTCGCACGTCCTCGTCTCTCGAAGAGTCGGCCATCTCCCGAACCAGACCGGTGAGTCTTGCCGACCACGGAAGAGGCATCGGATGCTTACGTCCGTCTCGCCAACTCTGACTATCATTGCTCTCGTTAGCGACCCGGAATGAACTCCCAACTGACATGCTTCATGTCGCCCACTCGAACATCGACCTCCTCCGGCCTTCCGCGCAGAATCTTGATCGGAATAACTCTATCTTCGGGGACTTCCGCCAAGTCCGCTACAAACTGCTTTAGGGAATTGACGGATTTCCCATTCAGTTCGACGACTAGTTCGCCCGTCAGAATGGCACCGCCCGACGGAATCGAAATTGCCGACGCCGACATCACTCCCGGACCGTCGTGCTCAATCCTGTGCAAAGAGAGTCGCACAACGCTTGCAACGGCCTCGTCAGAAGTGTGGCCAAGCGCACGCAGCTTGCTCGTGAGATTCTCCACGTAATTTCCTGACGCCCCTACGCAAGAGGCGTGTGGGCGATCGCGGCTCAGGACCCCGGACACAGCGTCCAGTCGGGATATGCACTCCGTCAAGGCGGCAAATTGCACTCTTTCATCGTCATCGTTCATTGCGCATCTCGCGATGCGACCAAGGCGCGGCTCGTGGCGACTCAGCTCCCTGACGGCCATCAGCCGCAATCTCGGAGAGGTCTCTTCGGAGTGATCCAAACACCACTCCAGCATCGACATCAAGTGGTGATCACTAATGTCGTTCCAGTCTCGCTCGGCAATCGGACACCCAGCCCACCTCTCGACTCGGTGACACGACCAAATCGGAAGCAACAATTCAAGCGAGGACGAGAAGTGTGCGGTGCCAAGTCCCTGCAACCGATCCAGGCTCGACTCGATCTCCGAAACGTCGCCTCTTGAGATTGCGGTGGCGAGATTCGACAGCTCCTGAACGACCAGGCTTTCGCCGGAGGATTCGCTTCCCATCACGGGCCTTGCACTCGAAGAACAACCAAGACAGGCGGAAAGCAACAGCAGTCCCATGATCGAGCTGCAGACGCTACGCGTCGCAAGGAGCGCACGTCCGAACACGGCAAAGGGGCGTGGCGCTCGCTTCACTGTTTCTTCTCCTCAGGAGGGTTCTCGAATGCGATATTGTCCTGCTCCAAGGCTCCAACATGCTTCCTCGACTTGTCCCCGTACGGTTCGAGCAGCTTCTTGATGTGGCGCTTGTGAGCGTCGTCAAGGTCGGCGCCGCCTGTCCAGGTCGGTCCGCCACACCAGTCGGATTTCGAGGAGACAACGCTGAGTGGATCGCCTTGGAAGCAGACCTCTCCCTGCCAACAAAGGTAGCAGTGCATTAGAATGACCGTCTTCGCCGGGTTCTTGTAAATGCAAATTAGCCACGCCTCGATTTCTTTCTTGACCACTATGCAAAGCGGCTCATTCGCACCGGGCTTTGCGTTCTTGTTCCTTTCAATTGCCGTTTCGGCATAGCCTTCCATGCCGTCAATTGTCTCGCCGGGGAAGTCTTGTTTGTAGATTCCACCGACATCCTGCGGCTTCTGCGGGCGAGCATCCAGAATCTGGTGGCCCGCGGGCTTGTTCTTGTCCAATGTCGCGCCGAAAGAAACTTTGTAGGTTGGGTCCGGAACGCGGTTCATGTCGCTGGCATCGGAACGAGGTCCGTCGATCTCGTCGTCATGCTCCAAATTCCCACTGGCAACGACCTTACCAGTGGCGTCTCGCTTCTCCCACCTGATGTCATTGGTCACCGAGTCGATTAGAAACTGAGCGCAGGGCATTGTAGTCTCGCTCGACCAGAAGAACCCGATGAGTACGTTTGCGCCGACCTCCTTCTTCTTGCCTGCCGGTGAGACTTCATTGTTGTTCGTATCACCTTCGGCAACTCCGTGGACTCCGCCCACGGTCTTACCTCCGAGCGGCTTCCTCTTGATGTCGTCTCTATCGTTTGGGTTGCCAATGTCGTCACCCTTGTTGTCGTATTGGTTCCCGTCTCCATTTGGAGGTGGCATCATTATGATGCCCTGAGGAGTCATGGTGGGTTGCGCAACTTGGATACGCGGACCCGAGTACGAGATCAGCCCGCCGACGGGAGTTCCCAACGCTGGAATGGCAGGTGAACGCCCCTCGACGAGTCCCTCGGCGTCAAGTGGCGATGCGCTCAGGTTGAATTGGCCAACGAGATTTGGAGGCTGCATGGAATGCTGGAGCGTCGGCATCATGATGAAGTTCCCTTGCAGTCCTCCCGGCATCGGACTTTGCTGCATCGGCAGCATCATCGACTGGTGCGGAAGGGGCTGAGGCTGGATCACGGGGTGGGTCGGCCCCTGCTGCTGCATCTGGGCCTGCATGATCGCTGCGACCTGTTTCGCCTTCGCGGCGAGGGCCTCGGGGAGCGGCGCAGGACGGAGGTTGGCGAGCAGGTGGTCGAACGCATCGGGCGTGTTCACTTTTCCTTCTCCTGCGATTTCGTCAGCAGTTCCCGTGCAGCTTCGCGGGCATGACGGAACCGTGACTCGGCTGTGCTTTGTGGGATGTCCAACTCCTCCGCGACCTCGGCCATCGTGAGATTGACTCCCAACTCAAGGACCTCTTGCTGTTCCGGAGGAAGCTGGTCAAAGACCTTCTCAAGCTCCTCGCGCATCGCCTCAAGCTCAGGTGGTGCCTGCCATACGCGGTACTCCTTCAGCAGGGCCGTCTCGCGCCGTTCCTTCTTGTTCTGGTCGAGGCAGGCGTAGGTAACCGCCCGGCGCATGAAGCGCTTCGGGTCTCCCATTTTCAGGTTCGGGTTCGCCAGGACGCTGGTGAACACGTCGTTCACCACGTCCTCGGCCAGCGCCTGGTCCTTCAGGACCCGCCGCGCCCGCTTCAGGAGCATGGGCAGAAAGACGTTCACGAGATCGTCAGGCTTGTCAGATGGCATGGCCACTCCCTCACGTTCCCAACATATAGGTCGTTGAAACCCCGAAAACCTGCCTGGAAATCCGGCTTGTCCGGCTGGGCGGAAGCCCGACAATTCACCGATGTCCTTGGCGAGCCTACAGTTCCAGCCGATCAGGAATCTTGAGAAAAACCGGGGTCTGAAGGGCGACCGGGGCGAGGCGGAGGATGCGCGCCTTCCCGCCGCCACTCGCGGCTTTCTCGTTCACCAGCGCCTCGATCTTTGCGCGGGCGGATTCCCTTCGGTCCGGGCGTTACCAATTCCAATTGTGACTTCGCCCGTCCGCGCTGAAGACTGAGAAGGACACCCAACATCAGGGCGTAGGTGCAGAACTTCGATTGATCCGACGCCTCCCATCGGATTTCGGACCGCTTCCCAGCTGCTGGCCTCTGGTTCGTATTCCGGTACCATACGGGGTATTGCCCGCATCGGGCGGCTCGGTCCGACCGGACGCGCTCGCATTTCGCGCGGGGTTCCGGGCCGCAGACACGCTATCCTCGGGCAGGGGCGGGATTGCGATGGACAGGAGGTCCCTGTGAAACGCTTCATTCTGCTCTTCTCGGTCGTCCCCGCGCTCGCATGCCTCGCCGACGATCCGGCCACCCGGCTCCAGCGGCTCGAGGACATCCTCCGGCGGGCGGACAGCGACGCGGTCGAGGCGCGCGAAGCGGCGGCCGCGGACCTGGCGCGCTGGCGGGACGAGGCCGGCGACGAGGCCGAGGCGATCCTCGAGAAGGCCGCCGCGGGCCGCAGCCCCGAAGTCCGCGGGCGGATCGAGGAGGCCCTCCGGCCGTTCCGTGAGACGGCGGCGGACCGGAAGCTGCTCGCCATGTTCGAGGGGATGGGCCTGCCCGAGGTGAAAGGGCTGAAGTACGTGGAGTTCAACACGGGGACGTACTGGGTGGGGCAGGACGGCAAGAGCATGGCGTTCCAGACCGTGAGCGGCTGGGCGGTGGAAACGACGGACGACCACGTCAGGCTCGCGACGACGGACCTGGAGGTGAGGGCGTTTCCGCGGAAGCGCGACCTCCCGAAGGACTGGGAGACGCTGAAGGAGGGATGTTCGAATCCGGAGCCGAAGCCCGGGGAGTTCCGGGAACTGGACTTCGGGCAGGTCCTGAAAGCCGCGCGGGACGCCGACGTGATCCAGCTCTGGGGAGGAGGCGAGGGCCCCGCGCTCGCGCCCGCGCTCCTCGCGCTTTGGGCCTACCAGCGCGGCGACCGGGCGTCGGGCCACGCGCTGCTGCAGAAGGCGCTCGACTTCCTGAAACGGGACAACCGGAAGGAGGAGGAGTCGGATGCCTTCCTCCTGGCGTCCGCCGCGGCCGGCGAGCGGAAGGTCTCGCTGATCTGCGCGGCGCACGCCGGCGCGTCGCGGACCGAGCTCCGCGACGGCTGGAATCGGCTCGCGACGCTTCCCCCAAACCGCTATTCCGAGCTCGTGGACCAGATGTCGAAGGGGTACGAGAAGCAGTGCCGGGAGGACGAGGGGTTCCGGGAGGTGTCGGAGGAGGATCTGGGGAAGCTCCCGGCCGCGGAGCGCGCGGCCTACTGGGTGCACCTGCTCCGGGAGGTCGACTCGGAGCAGTGGTCGGACCCCGGATCGGTCTCGGTGCTGGGCTGGGGAACGTGGCGGGACGAGGGAAAGAAGGAGAAGCCCTGGCCGCCGGCGGAGCTGGTCGCGCTGCGGTTCGACGCGATCCCGGCGCTGATCGAGCACCTGGACGACACCTCGCCGACCCGGGCGATGGGCTGGTGGCGGAGTTTCGCCGCGAACTCCTACTACCTCCTCACGATGGCGGACGCGTGCGAGGAGATCTTCGAGTCCGTCACGGGCGTGAACCTGTACGAGAGCCGATCGACCTCGGGGACGATGACGCGCGACGGGCGTGCGGCGGCGGCCAAGAAGGCGGCGCGGGAGTGGTGGGAGGAGGCGCGCAGGAAGACGCCCGAGGAACGGCTGCTGGACCTGCTGAAGCAGAACCTCGTGCAGGCGGCGACGGAGCTGATCAAGGGGTACGGGGAGAAGCACCTGGCGCGCGTGGTGGAGGAGGTCAAGAAACGTCCGGACCACACCGGGAACCTCGTTTCTCACCTTCACAAGGAACTGGGGCCGGAGCACGCGGAGCTCCTGAAGGCGATGCTCGGAGCGAAGGACGGACACACGCTCATGAACGCCGCGGGCGCGCTGGTCCGGGTTTCCGGCGACACGGCCGGGGTGAAGGAGGTGCCGAAGCGGCTCCAGGAGCCGCAGCCGGCAGACTCCTTCGACCGGATCGACCTGGACCGGGCCCTGCCGCTCCTGGCGAAGCACGAACCTGCGGCCGGGACGGACCTTGTCGTGGAGATGCTGGAGCGCAACGAGGAGCGGTCCGACCGCGACCTGTTCGCGGCCGCGCCGGGTTTCGCAAGTCCCCGGATCCTCGACGCGCTTCTCCCCTGGCTCGATCGAAGGGAGGAGTCGGGAACGTACTACAGCGACGGGTACAAGCCGCGCTGGTGCGACGACGCCGCGGACGCCATCGCCCGGGCGACGGGGTGGCCGAAAGGCTGGAAGCACAGCACCGACACGAAGGAGCTGGACGGCTGGATCGGGGAGATCCGGAAGTGGGTCTCCGAGAACCGGGAGTCCTTCGACTGGGAAGCCCTCCGGAAGAAGGCGCTGGAGGACCCGGATCGACGCTGACCGCGCGTTCCCCTTGCCCCCTCCCTTCCGCCCGCGCTACGCTCTTCCTGGACGCCCATTCAGGAGCCCGCCCATGCGCCGCCTCGTCCCCGCCCTGTTCGCCGCCCTGGCCCTCGGGGCCTGCTCGACCTCCACGAACGTTTCGGAGGGCGACCGCGCCTTCGAGCAGCGGGACTTCGACGGGGCGGTGGAGGCGTACGGGAAGGCGGCGAAGTCGTCGCCGGGGGACGCGGAGGTGGCGCGGAAGCTGGACGTGGCGAAGAGGAACGCGGCGACGGCGCGGGCGGAGCGGGCGGCGGAGGCGGCGGAGCTGGGGGACCTGGACCGGGCGCTGGAGGAGATCGCGACGGCGCGGAGGCTGGACCCGGCGAGCGAGCGGTGCGCGGCGGACGAGAAGAAGTACCGCGGGCTGAGGGAGAGCGTGGCGGCGCAGCTGGAGAAGGCGAAGACGGCGAAGGGCGAGGAGGCGTACCTGGTGCTGAGCTCGATCGAGCGGTACAAGGCGACGTTTCCGGAGATCCCGATCCGGCTCGCGCAGGCGCGGGAGACGTCTGTGCGCGCGCTGCTGGCGGCGGCGGAGGATTTCGGGAAGGCCGGGGAGTGGCTGAAGTCGCGGTACGTGATCGAGCACGCGCAGGAGATCAGCGCGAACCAGCCGCAGCTGGCGGCGGCGATCAAGGAGACGCGCACGAACGTGAGGGTGATGGAGCTGGTGGACCAGGGATGGAAGCTGAAGTCGCAGGACGACCTCGAGGGGGCGCTGCAGCGCTTCCTGACCGCGGTGGAGCTGCGCCCGGACGCGCCGGAGGCGGCGGCGGGGCTGGCGGCGGCGAGGCGCGGACTGGGGGAGAAGTGGGTCGCGGCGGCGCGTGAGCAGCACGAGAACGGCGACGCGATCGCTTCCTACGCCTGGCTCGCGCGGGCGGAGGCGATGGACCCGGAGGCGCCGGGGGTGCAGGAGATCGCGGCGCGGGTGCGGCGGGACGCGGCGAAGGAGCTGACGGCGAAGGCGGAGGAGGCGGCGAAGCGGAAGCTGCCGGGGCTGGAGTGGCTGCGACTGGCGCAGGCGAAGGCGGTGCTGCCGGACGACGACGCGCTGGGGCGCCGGGTGACGGAGGCGGGGACGAAGCTCGACCGTGCGGCGCGGCCGAACGTGCTGGTGAAGGCGTTCCGGAACGCGACGCAGCAGAACGGGCGGGAGGTGCGGCTGGCGAGCGAGAGCTACCGGCTGCTGCAGCAGATGGCGGGGAATGGCCGGCACGCGACGGTGATGGACGAGGACGCGTGGGAGGTGTTCCTGAAGGAGAACCCGGGGCTGACGCCGGACATCGTGGTGAAGGCGACGCTGGAGCGGTTCGACCTGATCCACCACCCGGAGCGGCGGACGCCGCAGTTCCGGGAGTACCAGAAGCGGGTGACGTACCTGGACGTGAACGGCTCGAAGTACGTCGAGGGGCAGGAAACGCGGACGTACTACTACGACGTGGTGGACCGGTCGGTGGACGGCACGGCGGAGCTGGCGTACGAGATCTACGACGTGGCCGGGCGCACACCCCTGTCGAGCGACACCGTGCGCGGGGACCTGCACCGGGACGACCGGGTCGTGAAGGGCAACCGGGAGGCCGGCGTGGACGAGGATCCGGACGACATGCCCGCCGACGCGACGCTGAATAACGACCTGCAGACGCAGCTGCGCGACCGGCTCCTGGAGCGGCTGCGCGCGGAGCTGGGGTGGTTCGGGAAGAAGTACTACACGGCCTACGAGCGGGCGCGCGACGCCGGGCAGACGGAGCTGGCCGTGTCGAACGCCGTGCTGGCGATCCGCTCGCGCGTCAACGCCGGGCTGCAGGTGCTCCCCGAGGACGTGGACTGGGTCAAGCGGCGCACGGGCTGGGACATGACGGCGGGGAGGATCGACGCGGAGAATCTCAAGTAGCGGACCCGCGCTCGCTCTTCTCTTTCCAATCGCCGCCCCTCTCTGGCTAGAATCGCGCCCTCACCCCACCCGGAGACTCTCATGCGCATCCTGACCCGCGGCGACCTCGACGGCCTCACCTCGTCCCTCCTCCTCACGCTGGCCGAGAACATCGGCGAGATCCGGTTCGCGCACCCGAAGGACGTGCAGGACGGCAAGGTGAAGGTGGACAAGGACGACATCATCGTAAACCTCCCGTTCGTGAAGGGGTGCGGGAAGTGGTTCGACCACCACGTCAGCGAGGAGGGGAAACTGACGGGGATCGGGAAGTTCGACGGGGCGTTCGAGGTGGCACCGAGCGCGGCGCGGGTCGTGTACAACCACTACAAGACGCACCAGAAGGCGTTCGACAAGTTCACGGAGCTGCTGGAGGCGACGGACCGGCTGGACTCGGCGCAGCTGACGAAGGCGGACGTGGAAAAGCCGGAGGGGTGGATCCTGCTGGGGCTGACGCTCGACCCGCGGACGGGGCTCGGGCCGGAGTTCCAGAAGTACTTCCGGTGGCTGTGCGAGTACATCAAGGAGGTGCCGCTCTCGAAGATCCTGTCGCACGCGGAGGTGAAGAAGCGGACGGACCGGGTGCTGAAGGAGCAGGAGGAGTTCAAGAAGCTGCTGAAGAAGCACTCGAAGGCGGACGGGAGCGTGGTGATCACGGACTTCCGCGGGATGAAGGACCTGCCCGTGGGGAACCGGTTCCTGGTGTTCACGCTGTTCCCGGACTGCAACGTCGAGGCGCGCATCTTCAACGGCCACGCGGGGCAGACGGTGATCGCGGCGGGGTCGAGCATTTTCAACCGGACGCTGAAGGTGAACATCGGGAAGCTGCTGGGGTCGTACGGCGGTGGCGGGCACCAGGGAGCCGGGACGGCGCAGCTGCCGCCGGACAAGGCGGAGGCGCAGCTGAAGGAGATCCTGGGGAAGCTGAAGGCGAACAAGGGGTAAGTCTCCGGAATCACGCGACGGCCGCCCGCGGGCGGCCGTTTTTTTTCGTATCCGGCCCCGTACAAACCGTCCATGCGCCGCCTCGCCGCCCTTGTGCTGGCCGCCCTCGCGGCGGGGTGCGGGACCACGGAGGACGGGAAGGACACGCCGCCTCCCCTGCCGCCGGAACCGGCGGGCGGAGGCGCGTGGGAGTCCGCCGGGTACCACATCTCGGGCGCGGTCCCGGCGGGGTGGACGCGCCACCCCTCGGAGGACTCCCTCGTCGCGCTCTCGGCGGACGGCGGCGAGATGGCCCTCCGCGTGCTGGTCGTGGACGCCACGTTCCTGCGCCCCGACGAGCAGGTGCTGGAGCGCGTCCTCGAGGGGCGCTGGACGAAGGTCTCCACCAGCCGCTTCGACTTCCTCGGCGCCTCCGCCGTGCGAGGCGACTTCCTCTCGTCGGACGGCCTGACGGCCTCCACCCACATCCTCTGGGAATGGAACGAGGGCGCTTCCCCCGGCCGCAAGTTCGTGTTCCACGCCACGATCGTGACGTCGCCGCAGGAGCACGCTCGGCTCGTGCGGGGGTTCGAGGAGTTCGTCGGGGGGATCCGTCTGGACCTGCTGGGTCCCGACGTCCGCGTCCCGGAGCTGGCGCTCTCGGGCGGGTGGACGGCGCGGTCGCTCCCGCGGGAGCGCGCGCTCGAGGTCGCCGGGTGCCGGATCCCGGCGGAGACCGACCCGTTCTGCGACCGCAGCGTCCCGGTGGCGGGCTGGATGGACGTCCGGGACCGGCTGCGCGAGAAGCGCCTGGAGGGCGGGACGCTGACGGCGGAGGAGGCGTGGCGGGAGTCGCTGGCGCACTACAACCTCGCGCTGCACATGCTGTGGGCGCAGGTCGGCGCGCCGGCGGAGAAGCGGGAGGAGGCGCGGACGTCGCCGCTTCAGTACCTGCAGTCGTTCGCGCGGATGAACGCGGCGCTGGCGATCAACGCGGCGCTGGTGGTGAAGCTCCGGGCGCGGCGGGACGCACTTCCGTGGGGGGACGCCGCGCGGATGCAGGCGAACGCGACGGTGCTGGAGGCGCTGGCGGTGTTCCTGAAGACCGGCGAGCTCGACGCGGAGACGCGGCGCGGCCTGCTGGACGCGGCGGGGGCGCCGGCGTGCGACTACCGCGACCTGGCGACGGCCTGGTGGAAGGAGCTGGGCGCGACGGAGACGGCCGCCGCCGTGTCCGCCCTGGCCCGCGGGCGGGAGGCCCTCGCCGGCGAGCGCTTCGAGGACGCCGAGGAGCACGCCCGCGAGGCGCTCGCCGCCACGGGCGGCCAGTGGCCGGAGGCGCACCGGCTGATCGCCGCCGCCGCGTTCGAGTCGGGACGCGTCGCCAACGCCGCGGGCGCCGCCCGCAGCGCCGTCGCCGCCCTTCCCCGCTCCGCCAACCTCCTCCTGGAGGACGCCGAGATCCTCGTCGCGGCGAACCGTCCCGACGAAGCGCTGGCCGTCCTCGACTCGAACGACGGGCTCATCCGCGACTCGCTTCCGGACAACGCGCTGGTGCTGGAAGCGCTGCGGGCGATGGCGTGGGAGCGGAAGGGGGACGGGGAGGGGGCGCGGGCGGCGGTGGAGGCGGTGCTGAAGCTGTGGCGCGAGGGGGGAGCGGCGCCTGTCGCGTGGGATTTCGGCGCGCTGGCGCGGGCCCTGGGCGACTCCGGGCCGGCCCGCGGTCGGCTGTCGGCGCTGTCGGACCTGCTCCGCGGACGCGGCACGCAGGAGGGCCTGCGCGCCGCGTGGGGCCTGGGCCGCTGAGCTACTTCGCCCGGACGGCCTCCATGATGTACGACTTGACCAGGTAGGGGCGCAGCTTGCCGTTGAAGATGCCGGTGACGCGACCCGGCGTGACGAGGAGGGACTTCGGCACGGGCGCCTCGTTTCCGAAGATGCGGTCGTAGTCCTCGCGGGAGATGGTCCAGACCGGGAACTCGGGCTTGAGCTGCTCGATCGTCCTGGCGAGGTCCGGCCCCTGCGGGTCGAGCACGCAGATGCTGGCCACCCGGAGGCCGGCCCTGGCCTGCGACTTCGCGAGGGCGGCGATGTCGGGGAATTCGCCGCGGCAGACGTTGCACCACGTCGCCCAGAACGCCAGGAGCGTCGGTTCCTTCAGCGCAGCCAGGTCGACCTTGTTCCCGTCCAGGTCCTTCACCTCCGCGGACGCCAGCGCCTGGTAGAGCGCATCCCCCTGTCCCTTGTCGATCGGGGGCAGCACGGGCTGCGGGCTGTTCGGGAGAATCTCCATCCCGTCCTTCCCCTCGACGACCATGACGTACGTGTCCGCGTCCGCGGGACCGAACTCCTGCGTCTTCCCGTTCGGCCAGATCACGGTCACCTTTTCCGCCCTCGTCAGCGCGCCGAGGCCGAAGTACGCCTCTTTCGGCTGCTGCATCAGGTAACCGGACCCTGCCGTGATCCAGCGGACCTGGCGCTTCCCGCCCGCCGTGATCTCGATGCGCGTCCCGATGGCGTCGCGGTTCGACACGGTGCCGACCGGTTTCACCTTGAGCCAGTGGTTCCGGACGCCCTCGTTCCGGAGGAACACCGACTCCGTCTTGTAGTTCCGGATGAACAGGTCCAGGTCCCCGTCACGGTCGAAGTCGCACGCCGTGTACGCCCGGGCGTCGTGCATGTCCCCGGCGCCCGTCGCAAGGGACACGTCGCTGAAATGCCGTCCGTCCTCGTTCCGCCACAGCTTGTGGATCTCGTACCCGTTGAGCGACTTGTCGCCCATGTTGAACTTCCGCTCGCCCGCCTCGAACTCCTTCTGGTGCGTGACCACGCTTTTCCAGAAGGGTGGTCACAAGTCCTCGGAGTCCGTGCCGCTGATGAAGCCGTTGACGCAGTAGATGTCCACGTCGCCGTCCGCGTCGAAGTCGAGGAACTCGCTTCCCCATGCCCACTGGCCGTAGTCCACGCCGGCCTCGACGGAGATGTTGGTGAAGGTGCCGTCGCCGTTGTTGAGGCAGAGCGTGTTGCCCTTGGTCATCTCGTCGAGCGTGCCGAGGATCCCCTCGCGGAGCCAGTTGAGGAACCAGGGGACGGGGAGGAGCTCCGGCCGCTGGAAGATCCAGTTCGTGTTGGAGAACATGTTCGAGTAGTAGATGTCGAAATCGCCGTCGTTGTCGATGTCGCCGAACGACGCCGACATGCCGAAGTTGCGGTCCATGCAGCCCGCGTCCTCGGCGATGTCCTCGAAGGTGCCGTCCTGCCGGTTGATGAACAGCCGCTTGTCGCCGAAGTCGTTGGCGACGAGGAGATCGGGCCACTGGTCGTTGTTCGCGTCGCCCCAGGCCGCGGCGAGGGTCCAGCCCGTGTCGTCCACGCCCGCGTCCTCGCCGACCTCCTCGAATTTCAGGTTCCCGAGGTTGCGGTAGAGGCGGTTGGGGAGGCCGTCGTAGCACGGGGGAAGCGGGAACTTCTCGTAGAAGTTCCCGTAGCAGCACTGGTAGATGTCGATGAGCCCGTCGCGGTCGTAGTCGGCCGCGACGCACGACGTGCTCCAGCCGGCGAACTCGATGCCGCTTCCCTCGGTGACGTCCGTGAAGGTCCCGTCGCCGTTGTTCCGGTAGAGGCGGTTGGAGGTGCGGTTGTTGGACACGTAGAGGTCGGGGTCGCCGTCGTTGTCGAGGTCGACGAAGACGGCGCCGCGGCTCTCGTCCTTCTCGTCGGCGAGGCCGGCGGCGGCGGTGACGTCCTCGAAGGTTCCGTCGCGGCGGTTCCGCAGGAGGCGGTTGGTGCGGCCGTTGAGGAGGTAGACGTCGTACCAGCCATCGCCGTCGAAGTCGGCGCAGGCGAGGCCGCAGTCGGCCGTCTGGTCGGGGATCGGGAGGTAGCCGCGCGCCTCGGGGTGCTTTTCGTGGGGCCAGGCGGCGTTCGCCTCGCGGCTCACGTCGCGGAACTGCGCCTTCGCGCCGGAAGAGGACGTATAGGGAACCGCCGGCTGAAAGAGGGTGATCTTCCAGGCGTCGCCTTCCTTCCGGAACGACAGGTCGAGCCAGATGAAGTCCTCGCGGGCCTCGCCGCCGGCGGAGATGCCGTAGACGTCGAGGAAGAAGCGGCCGGTCGCGAGGTTCTCGTCGTCTTCGTCCATGGTCACGCTGCGGATCTTGGCGAGGGCGCGATGGACGACCGTCCAGGTGCGAAGGTAGTCCGCGAACCACCCCCTGAGGGCGTCGCGGTCCATCTCGACGGTTGTCTCGGCGCCCCCGGGCGACCAGGTCGTGACGGTGATGCCGTCAGGCGAGCTGAGGGTCGACAGGCGGCCCCGGTCGAAGGGCTGCCGATAGCCGTCGACGAGGGTGGAGACGCACTTGTCGGCATCGCCGGATTCGAGACCTGCGGCCACGGCCTTGACGGCCTTCTGGACGCGCTCTTCCTCGAGCTCGCCGACCTCGTAGTTCCTGTACATCGAGGAGTTGTTGCAGCCGGCCACGGCCACGGCCAGCAGGAACGGCAGGAGACGGGCGTTCATGGGCGATCCCCGGAATGGTCGTGAATTGCGGAGTCTCGCCGGACCCGGGGAAGCTGGCAAGGACGAGGTGGGCCGTCTATTTCAGGTCGGCGGCGCGGAGGGTGAGGTCAACGGAACGGGGGGCCGTGAGTTCGAACACGGCCTGGGCGACGGCCGATTTCGCCGGTGCGAACCAGCGCATCGCCTCGTGGCGGCGCCCCGTCGCCACGGACAGCTCGTACTTCCCCGCCGCGAGGCCCGGGAAGACGAACGAGCCGGCCCGCGACAGGGGCGCCCAGAGGTAGCCCGGGCTCGCCGCCCCCGCGGGCTTTGCCAGGACCGCGGCGCGCGACCAGTCGAAGTCGGCCGGTGCCCCCTGGATCGTCACTTTCCCTTCGACGCGGTGCCGCGGCCCGGCGGGGAGCGCCAGCGCGACCGGCGCCGCCGCGGGGACCGTCACCTCGGCGTCCACCTGCGCGCCGTTGCACACGGCCGTCACGGTCCAGCCCCCGGGCGCGAAACCCGGGATCGCCGCCTTCGTGCCGGCGCGCAGCTTGTGCAGTACATACGGCGCCGCGTCGCCTTTCGGATGGAAGTACACCCAGGTCTCCTCCGGCGCCGACAGGTCCACCATCAGCTCCGCGTACTGCGCCGGAAGCTCCAGGTCCACGGTGGCCGGCTTCCACAGGTCCACCGCGCCGCGCGCGAACGACTGCCCTTCCCCCTCCACGACCGTCAGCACCAGCGCCTGCGGCCCGCGCACCTCGTTCATGGACATCTCGTACCGCCCCGACGCGTCCGTCGTCGCCTTCACCCCGGTCACCGTCCCCGCCGCCGCGTCGAACACCTCCACCGCCACCCCCGCCACCGGCTTCCCCCCGCGCTTCACCGCCCCCGCCACGTACGTCCCCGTCTTCTCCAGCTTCACGAACCCGATGTCGTAGGTCTCCTCGTTCCCGATCTCCAGAAGGTCGCGCGCGTAGTTCGCCTCGAACAGCTTCCGGTCGCGCTCGAGCGGCTTGCGGATGTCGCCGAGCCGCCAGGGGCCCGGGGCGAGGCGGACGGAGAACCGCCCGGAGCGGTCGGTCTTGACCATGACGGGGGTCCCGTCGAGGTCCTCGGGGCTCCTGAGCTTGAGGATCGGGAACTCGATGACGCCGCCGTCGCGGCCTTCGCTGTCGAGGATCTGGCCGAGGACTTCGGGGTCGGCGGAAGCGGCGGAGGCGAGGGCGAGGGCGAGCAGGAGGGTGCGCATGGCCGGATTCTAGCGCGCGGGCGGACGCCGGGGACCTACCACCAGGCCTCCTGCCAGCCGGCGGCGCCGAAGTGCTTCTTGAGCGCGTCGGCGACCTGTTCCTTCGGGGACCTGACGAGGGCGACCTCGCAGCCGAGGAGGCCGGCGATGTCGGCGGCGTTGACCTTGTCCGGGTTGTCGACGGCGAGGACGATGTGCCCGCGGTCCGCCCAGATGGGAACGCAGCGGTAGACGCGGGCGATCGTCCTGGGGATGGCGCGCGCGAGGTCGGGGCCGATCGGCCACTCGCGGAGGTCGACGCGGTCGCCGTGCTGCGGCACGCAGGCGGAATCCGACGGGGCCTTCTTCTCCGGGGCGTAGGTCATCGTCATGCCGTCGATCCAGGCCCGCGGCGCCCGCTTGCGGAGTATGCCCTCGAGCGCCTCCGGCTTCACGTAGTGCATGGAAAGGAGGAAATCCACGACCTGGGTCAGGGTCGCGTCCGCCTTGAGATCGGCGGCGATCTCCGCGGCGACGTCCGCAAGAACTCCTTCCGCGCGGAGAAGCTCGGTCAGGATGCCGCCGTGGCCGTCCGTGGCGCGGCGGCCGCTGAAATGGAGCAGGGGGTTCTGGCGGCAGCCCGGGCAGACGATGCCCGCGAAATCGTGCAGGTGATGCGCGCGAAGCGGGGCGGCGCAGACAGGGCACGGCGCCTGGAGCCAGTGGGCCCAGTCCCCGTACATTTCGTCGTTTTCGACGCGCACCGTGGAGTCCCCCCCTGTTCTATCGGCGCGGGCGCCGTCCCGGCTGCGTCCCGATTCCCTTTCCGCCGGCGCGTCCGGTAGCGCATTCTACCGCGTCCCGCATGCCGCTTCCCGACCTCTTCTCCCTGCCGACGCCCGAGGCCGCGCGCGCTCTTCTCGGCGCCCGCCTCGTGCACGGCGCGGTCGCGGGGACGATCGTGGAGGCGGAGGCGTACGCGGCGGAAGGCGACGCGGCGTGCCACGCGGCTCGCGGGCGGACGCCGCGGACGGAGATCTTCTGGGCGGAGGGGGGCCTGGCGTACGTGTACCTGTGCTACGGGCTGCACTGGTGCCTGAACGTGACGGCGCACGCGCCCGGGCGCGGCGGCGTGGTCCTGCTGCGGGCGGCGGCGATCGAGCGGGGGGAGGACATCGCCCGGGCGCGGCGGGGACGCGCCGACCCGGCGGAACGGCTCGCAAGCGGCCCGGCGCGGCTCACGCAGGCGTTCGGCGTCACCGGGGCGCAGAACGCGGCCGACCTGCGGCGCGGCGCGTTCCGCATCGAGCCTGCGGATCGCGCCCCAGGTCCGGTCGCATCGGGACCGCGCGTCGGGATCACGAAGGCGGTCTGGAAGCGGTGGCGGTTCTGGCTGCGGGGACATCCGTCGGTGTCCGCGATCCGCGGGGTATAGTGGGGCGATGCCGCAGGACTTCCACTCGATCGCCCGGGAGCTTACCGACGCGGACAGGCCGTTCTGCACGGCGACGGTCGTGCGTTCAGAGGGATCGGCCTCCGCCCCCGCGGGGGCCAAGGCAATCCTCTCGGAATCCGGTGAAGTGCTGTTCGGCCACGTCGGCGGCGGCTGCGTGCAGGCCCAGGTCATCGCCGAAGCCGCGGAAGCCCTTCGCGACGGCCGCCCCCGGATGGTGCCGCTGGAGCTCTCCGACGAGCTCGGCGCGACCGGCGTCCCCTGCGGCGGCCGGATGGAGGTCTTCGTCGAGCCGCACCTCCCGAAGCCGCGCGTCCTCGTCCTCGGCCACGGCCGCGTCGTCGAGGCGCTCTGCCAGATCGCCGCCCTCTCCGGGCTCCGCGTCACCGTGGACGACCCCGAGGGAACCCGCGCCCTCTACCCCGCCGCCGAGTCCGTCGTCACCGACGATCCCGACTACGACCGCCTCGCCGCCACGCCGCGCACCTGGGTCGTCGTCGCCACCCACCACAAGTCCGACCACCTCGCGATCCAGCGCGCCCTCGAGAAAGGCGCGTCCGGCATCTCCATGATCGCTTCCACGCGGCGGCGGGAGGCGGTGTTCGGCTTGTGCCGCAAGCTCGGAATCGGGGAGGAAGCGCTGTCGGCGATCCGGTGTCCGGCGGGGCTGGACCTGGGCGGGAAGACGCCGGAGGAGATCGCGCTTTCGGTGGTGTGCGAGATCGTCGCGATCCGGAACGGCGGAAGCGGGCGGCCGATGCGCGACGTCCGGAAGGAGCCCG
>JADLHC010000197.1 GCA_020849035.1 Planctomycetia bacterium | reverse complement strand
TGGTAGCGGCGCTCGGGGTTCCTGTCCAGCGCCTTCAGGCAGATCGTCTCCACGTCCCGCGGGACCCCTGCGGCCAGCGCCGTCGGGGGCACCGGGTCGTCCTTCACGATCGCCTCGAGAAGCGAAATGAGGTCCTTCCCGTCGAATGGCGGGCGCCCGGTGAGCCCCTCGTACAGCACCGCGCCGAGCGAGTAGAGATCGCTGCGGTGGTCCACGCGGGCGCCCTCGCCGCGGGCCTGCTCGGGGGACATGTACGACGGTGTCCCCATCACGGCGCCGCTCATCGTGAGACGCGTGGAGGACTCGACCTCGCGCGCCAGGCCGAAGTCGGACAGGAACGGCACTCCGTCGGACGTGACGAGGATGTTCTGCGGCTTGATGTCGCGGTGGACCAGCCCCTGCCGGTGCGCGTAGTCCAGCGCCCGCGCCATCGTGGCCACGATCCCGAGGAGTTCCTTCACCGGCAGCCTCTCGGGCGCGAACAGAGCGTTGAGCGGGCCGCCCTCGATGAAGTCCATCGTGAAGTACGCCTTGCCCTCGGCCTCGCCCAGCTCGTGGACGCCGACGATGTTCGGGTGGCGCAGCTTCGACACGACCCGCGCCTCCCGCAGGAAACGCGCCTTCAGCTTCGCGTCGTCCGAATTGAGCAGCACTTTTACCGCCACCGTCCGCCGCAGGTCCTCCTGCAGTCCCTGGTACACGACGCCCATGCCGCCGCGCCCCAGCTCGCGCATCAGCGTGATGTTGCCCAGCTTCTGCTTCGCCTTCGCCGCCGGCGGCGGAGAGCCGACGGCTGGCATCACCTTCGTCCCCGAGACGGATACGTCCGCGGAGACTTCCACAGGGCGCAGCACGCCCTGGCACTTGCCGCAGCGATACAGCCGGTTCGGCGCCCAGGCGACCACGTTGAAGCGCGCCCCGCAGGACTCGCACTCGCCGATCTTCTTCCCCTGCCCGGCCAGCGCTTCCTGCACGTCCTTCGCCGAACAGAGCCCGCGCTGGACCAGCAGTTCGCCCAGCCGCGCGGCGCGCCCTTCCATGATGAGACGCTTCTGCTCCGCCAGCGCAGCCGCCAGCGCAGCCTCCGTGACCTTCCCCGCCTCGACGAGCTTCTTCCCCAGCTGCTGGTCGTTGAGCATCGGTGTTCGGCGGAGTTTATCACGGCCGCCGCGGGTCTCCTTGGGCGCGGAGTTTCCCCGAAGATCAACGGGAAACGAGGACGGATATTGCGTCATCCGGATCTGCCGTGAACTCCCGGCCCCGTTCCGCGTCCAAGGGGGATGATGACTCAACTCCGCCTTCTCTCCGCCGCCCTCCTGTCCGCCGCCGCCGCCGCCGCGGAAACCCCGCTTCCCGAGGGCGCCGTCGCCCGGCTGGAGAACGACGGGGAAGTGCGCGCCGTGGAGTTCTCCGCGGACGGGACGGTGCTGGCGACGGCGGGCGTGCGCGGCGTCGTGCGGCTCTGGGACGGCGCGACGGGCGAGCCGCTGAGGTCCCTGAAGGGGCTGGATGCGCCGGTGACGGCGATCGCGTTCAGCCGCTCGGGGAAGACGGTGTTCGCCGGCGTGAACTCCGGGGCGTTCCGGCGCTGGGAAGTCGGGACCGGGAAGGAGCGCAAGGGCGGCGCGTTCAAGGCCGGCCTCCACGCGCTCGCGTTCGATCCCCGCAACGACTTCCTCGCGGGCGGCGGCACGAACACGCTGGTCGAGGTCCTCGAGGTGCCCTCGTACGAGGTGGACGAGCGCTACAACATCAGCAAGGCCGGGTTCCTGATGGGCGACACGCCCGGCGGCGTCGCTTCCGTCGCGTACAGCCGCGACGGATACCTGCTCGGCGGTTGCGGCCGCCGCCTCCTCGCGGTCTTCGACATCGCCACCGGCGAGCGCCTGCTGCAGGCCGAGGACGGGCAGGCGATCTTCCACGCTTTCGCTTTCTCTCCCGACCGCCAGCTCGCCGCCGCCGGATGCGAAGACGGCCGCGTGCGGGTGTGGGAAATCGCCTCCGGCGTCGAACTCGTCGCCATCACCTCGGGCAAGCTCCCCGTGCGCAGCATCGACTTCTCGCGCGACGGTTCGTTCGTGGCGAGCGGCGGCGACGACGGTGTCGTCCGGTTCTGGGACCTGGAGGCGGGCGGGGAAGCGACGCCGCTGAAGGGGCACGCGAAGGGAGTGACGTGCGTCGCGGTGTCGCCGAGCGGGAAGACCGTGGCGACGGGGAGCCTGGACGGGACGGCGCTTCTCTGGAAGGCCGCGGTGGATCGCGATCCGCCGACGCCGCCGGACGCCGTGAAGATGGAGCGGCTCTGGGAGGACCTGGCCTCTGCGGATCCGGCGCGGGCGTGGCGTGCGGTGGCGCCGCTGGCGGCGGGCGGGCCCGCTGCGGCGGCGTTCGTGCGGGAGCGGTTCGAGGGGCAGGCGGCGCCCGGCCGCGTTGCGGGCCTGTTGAAAGGGCTGGACGACGAGGACTTGGTCCGGCGGCAGGCGGCCCAGGACGAGCTGGAGCGGCTCGGCGAGGACGCGGAGAAGGCGGTCGTCGAGGCGATCGCAGCGGCCGGTTCCGCCGAGAGCCGCCGGCGCCTCGCGGCCGTGGCGGCGTCCTGGGACGCGCCGGAGCGGGCGACGCCGGCCGTGCACCGGTGGATGCGCGCCCTGGCGGTGCTGGAGAAAGCGGGGGGTGCGGAAGCGCAGGAGGCGGTCGCTGCGATCGCGGCCGGGGCGCCCATGGCCATGGAGCGGGCGGCGGCCCGGCGGGCGATGAAGCGGCTGAAGGGCCGCTAGGCGAACGGTCAGGAATCCGTTGAATTCCTCCCATTCCCCGCCGGTCGTTCCTTTTTCGGACACATGAAGAAAAAGAACGACTGGCGGGGAATGGAGGGAATCAAGGGAATTCGACGGACTTCGGATCGCGCACCTGGGGGGCGCCGCCGGCGGCCTGCGCGTCGGCATTCCTGCGGGCACGGGCCATGCGTTCCTCGTCGTCGGGCTCGATGTGGACCAGCGTGTCGGCGACGCGGAGGCCGGCGGCCTGGAGGGTGTCCTTGACCCGGTGGGCGATGTCGTGGCCCTCGCGCACGGGGATGCCGCCGTCGACCACCACGTGGATGTCGACGTAGAAATCGAACCCCATCTTGCGGATGCGGCACTTGTCGATCGCCTTGACGCCGCCGGCCGTCAGGGCCGCGGCCCGGACCTTCTGCTCCAGCTCCGGCGGGGGAGCGGCGTCGGTGATCTCGAGGACCGCGGGGCGCGCGAGCCGCAGGCCGTTGAACGCGATGATCCCGGCGCCGATCAGGGCCGCGTATTCGTCGGCGGCCGGGTGGTTGAACCAGATCGCCAGGACGATCCCGACCAGCGCCGCCGCCGAGGTGATCGCGTCGCTGCGGTGGTGCCACGCGTCGGCCTTCACGGCGCCGCTTCCCGTGTCGTGTCCCGTGCGCCAGACGAACCGGAACAGCGTCTCCTTGATGACGATGACGGCGACGAGGACGGCGAGGGTGTACTTCTCCGGCACGGGGTGGGGGATGAGGATTCCGCGGACCGCCGTGACGACGATGCCCCCGGCCGCGACGAGAAGGGCGACCGCGACGGCGAGGGCCGCGAGGGGCTCGGCCTTGCCGTGCCCGTAGGGGTGGTCCTCGTCGGGAGGCCGCTGGGCGACGCGACGGCCGCCCATGACGATGAGGGAAGTGGCGATGTCGGACGTGGACTCGATGGCGTCGGCGACGAGGGCTGCGCTGTTTCCCAGGATCCCCGCGAGCGCCTTTCCGCCGGCAAGAAGGGCGTTGGCGAGGACTCCGACCAGGGTTGACCGGATGCCGGCCTGCGCGGGGTGAGTCGCAGACATGGACGGGAGTATGGCTCGCGTCGAGGAGTCGCCCCATTACTTTTCATTCAGATTTGGCGCGCAGGCACCCAGCGGGTGGGTGAATGCGGCCACCGGTCCCGTCTCCCCGGCTCGAGGGGTCGTTCCATGCCCCGGGAAGTCCGCCCCCCGTGCGCACGGGAGTTGCAGTTCGTCCTGGTGAGTTTCCTTCGCCATGCGTGGGCCCCGGAGCCTGCCCGCTCCCGCCTACCCCAATCTGCGTTCCCCGTCAGGAGGTCCTGCCATGAGATACCTCAGATTCGCCGTATTCCTCGTGCTGGCCGCGGTCCTTGTGACATCCGGGTGCCGCCGCCGCCACCATCACCACTGGAGTCCATCAGGGGACGACGGGAATCCCCCCCCTGTGCCGCCACCCGTGGCTGACCGTGTGGCCCCGGCCCCTGTCCAGGACCTGTCGGTGACCGCCACAACCTCGTTTACCGCCACGCTCACATGGACCGCCCCCGGCGACGACGGCAATGTGGGCCAGGTCGCCCTGTACGACCTGCGCTTTTCGACGCTGCCGATCGCCACCGAGGCCGATTTCGCCGCCGCCACGCCCGCTCCCGGCATGCCCTCACCGCAGATCGCGGGCTCCCCACAGACCGCGGTCGTCGGCGGGCTCACGCCGAGCACAACCTACTGGTTCGCGCTCAAGTCCCGTGACGAAGCGCTGAACTGGAGCGGACTGTCGAACGTGCCGGATGGGACGACGCTCGCCCCTCCGGACACGACGCCGCCGGCCAACGTGACCGACCTCGCCGTCATGTCCTGGAGTTCCGTTGACGTGAACCTCCAGTGGACCGCCCCGGGCGACGACGGTACGACCGGGACGGCCTGCCTGTACGATCTGCGGTTCTCGCTCCTGCCGATCGTCAACGACGCCGACTTCGACGCCGCGGTGCCGGTGGCGAATCCGCCGCTGCCTTCCCCCCCCGGCGAGTTCGACCAGATGTTCGTCGGCGGACTGGCGCCGAGCATCACGTATTACTTTGCGATCAAGACCGTGGACGAGGCCGGCAACTGGAGCGGCCTGTCCAATGTCCCCTTCGTGACCCTCATCGTGCCGGACACGACGCCTCCCGGCGCCATCAGCGACCTCGCGGCGGGTTCCGCCACGTTCGAGAGCCTCACGCTCACCTGGACCGCCCCCGGGGATGACGGCGCGTCCGGGACCGCCGTGTCCTACGACGTCCGCTTCTCGCCCAACCCCATCGTGACCGACGCCGACTTCGACCTCGCGGCGTCCGCGGGCGTGGCGCCCGCACCGCTGGCGGCCGGCTCGCCCCAGTCCATGGTCGTCAACGGCCTCTCGCCGCTGACCCAGTACTGGTTCGCCATCCGGACCCTTGACGAGGTCCCCAACACGAGCGCGCTCTCCAACATCGCCACCGCGACCACGCTCGCTCCCCCGGACACCACGCCGCCCGCCTCCATCATGGACCTCGCGGTCGTGGCCTGGACCGACACGACCCTCACGCTCTCCTGGACCGCGCCCGGCGACGACGGAGCCGTCGGAACCGCGGCCCTCTACGACATCCACATGTCCCAGATGCCGATCACCTCGGAAGCGGAGTTCAACGCGGCATTCCACCTGAACGGCGAGCCCGCGCCGCTTCCCGCCGGCTCCACCCAGACGTTCGTCGTGAACGGCCTCCCGCCGGGGACGACCTGGTACTTCTGCATCCGTGCCAGCGACGAAGTCCCCAACGTCGGCGGCCTGTCGAACAGCGCCGTCGGGACGACCGCGGATCACCCGGTCGTCATCGCCGAGCCTGAAGTCGAGCCCAACGACACGCCCGGGACCGCAACGTCGCTCGGGCCGTCGCTCGCGGGCTACGGAGTGCTCCAGGACCTGGCCGACATCGACTTCTGGTCCTTCGACGCAAGCGCCGGGGACGTCATCCGCGTGGAGATGTCCGGCACGCGCCGGGACCAGGCCAACTGGAACTCCTACGACTCCATCCCCATCCTCCGCATCGTCGACCCCAACGGGAACGACATGCTCCGCCACGACCGCGCCGCCTGGGACGCCGGCGACCATGACCTCGATGTCCCGCTCTTCCGCGTCCCCGCAACCGGGACCTGGTACCTCCGGCTCCAGTCCTCCGGCGAGATCCAGGACGGGGCTTACGCCGTCCGCGTGATCTTCCTCGCTCCGACCCTGACGTTCGAGGAGGAAGCGGCCGGCACGTGGGGTGACAACGACTCCGTCGCGACGGCGGAGCCCGTTTCGACGCCCGCCGTGATCTACGGGTGGCATACGCACAAGAAGTCCGACTACTACGCGTTCGAGGCCGTCGCTGACAGCATCCTCTCCTTCGAGATCACGGCGATCCGCAACGGCATCTTCGACGGCGAGACCGCCTACACCAACCCGCGCCTGTGGCTCTACGACCCGGACGGGAAGAAGGTCGAGAAGATCTCGCTGTCCATCTACCACGACGTCGAATTCACGTACTACGTCTGCAGGCCCGGCACCTGGACGATCCGCGTCGTCGAGGACGGCGGAAGCAAGGGCTCCGGCCCGTACTTCCTCGCGATCAATTCCGTCCCCGCGCCGACGCGCCAGGAGCAGTCTCCCAACGGATCGCCCGCCACGGCGGACTCGATCGCGTACGGGGACTTCATCAACGGATGCGTCAGCATCTTCGACACGGACTGGTTCCAGTTCGCGGGCAATGCCGGCGACATGGTGAGGATCAAGCTGTACGACAGCGAGAACTCGGAGAACGCCAAGGGTCGGGTTTCGATCCACCTGTACGCGTCCGACGGCATCACCGAGCTGCCCGGCGAGTCGCCGGACGGGATCCTCAACACGTTCCGTGCGATCCTCCGTGAGTCGGGAACGCACTACATCAAGGTCCACCGGACCGGAAGCGCGTCCAGCTATGCGTTCGAGCTCACGCGCTTCAGGGCGGCGGCCTGGGAAGTCGAGCCCAACGGCACGGCGGGCACGGCGATGGCCCTCGATGCGGGCGGCCGTGCAGCCGGCGTGATCGACCCGGCCGGCGATCTCGACGTGGTCGCCTTCTCCGCGAGCGCGTCCGAGCTCGTCACCTTCGCGATCTATGCGAAGCCGGCGGCGGTTCCTCCGGGAAGCGACGGCGACCGGCAGAGGGCCGGGCACGGCTCGAAGCTGGCGCCGAAGCTGACCATCCGGGACTCCGGCGGCAACGCGATCGCGACCGCGGTCCGCACGCTGGCTCACGTCAGCGCCGAGAGCGTGACCAACCCGCTGCCCACCCTCGAACTCGTCCTGGTCGCCCCCGCGTCGGGGAGCTACACGATCACGGTCGAGGACGAGGGCGGTGCGGGCGGCCCGACGAGGAGCTGGGTGCTCGAACGCCGGTAGCATG
>JADLHC010000196.1 GCA_020849035.1 Planctomycetia bacterium | reverse complement strand
CGGCGGGTGCGGAGCGGCATGGGAAAGCAGGGGCCCGGCGCGCGCCGGGCCCCCGCCGTGGCCGCTACTTCTTCCTCGTGTAGGTCAGCTCCATCCCCTTCGACTCCTTCCCGTCGAACGTCGCGTACATCTCGTACGTGAACTCGTCGTCGGACTTGTGCGTCATCACCGTGCGGTACTTGACCGTCCCCTCGCCCATCGGGTTCGCCATCTCCCCCGGGTACTCGACCGTCTTCCCGTCGTCCCCCGTCGTCCCCAGCAGGTACATCGGCGTCGTGCTCACGTTGTCCATCCAGTAGTTCGTGTACTTCTTCGACACCCGGTCGTACCCCATCGTCCCCATCCCGTGGTACGGGGCCCCCATGAACGTCCCGTTGAAGTCCTGCTGCACGTAGCGCCCGTCGAGGATCACCTTGAACTCCGACGTGGCCTGCGAGGGCTGCCCGTCCGTCTTCGGGTCCCCCATCCAGAACTTGCACGACACGTCCCACTTGCCCTCCAGCTTCGCCAGCCGCCGGTGCTCCGGCCCCGGCTTCTCCCGGTCGTCACCGCCGGCCCCGTTCTCGTCGGACCACAGCGGGCGCGCGAAGAAAACGCACGCCACCGCCGTCGCCGCCAGCACCGCCGCGAACTTCGTCTTCATGGCTTCTCCCCTGAAATTGTTTCGAAGGCGGGGAAGCCTACGGCGCGGGTGCTGATAAAGGAAGGGCTATCGGAACTCCATCGCGGTGTAGCTGACGACCTCGTGGTTCTCCATGTCGGCGAAGCGGTCGTACTTCACGAGCCTCCCCTTCGTCGCGTCGGTCGCCGCGAGGAGCGTGGTGATCGCGGAGAGGCCGCAGATCTTGCGCCAGTCCTTCACGTCGCTCACGGACTTGAACCAGCCGCCGGCGTCCACGGCGGCCGCGTGCTCGAGCGAGGCGAGGTCCTCCCGCTCGATCGTCTTCAGCAGCTCCGGCGTGACCGGGTCCCTGTCGCCGAACTTCGCGCCGACGTGCGCGAGGTCCACGGCGCCGATCATCACGACGTTCCCGCGCTTCTCGACCGTCCGGCGCAGCGCGTCCACGAACCCCGCGACCTGCGGGTCCTTCAGCGGGTCCGTCCCCTTGAGCACGTGCTCGTGCATCGAGCTGCAGAGGATCGGGACGATGCGGAACGGCCTGTCGCGGAAGAGCCAGCGGAGGAGGAGGGCCTGGAACTCGATGGAGTGCTCGTCGCGGTGGTAGATCTCGTCGGCGAAGAGGTCGCCGCCTTTCCAGCGGGAGGCGAGTTCGTCCACGAAGTCGGTGTCCACGGGGGCGGCGCCGAGGGGCGTGTCGTACGCCTTCTTCGTCGCCGTGTAGAGCGTCGGAGGCGACTTGTGCGCGACGCCGAGGATCACGAACGTGTCCGCGGCGCATCCCTTTGCCAGCGCGCCGTAGGCGTGGGCGTAGCACGGGCCGCCGCGGTGGAGGTCGATGTGCGGCGCGAGCAGCGCCTTGACCGCGCCTTTCCTCACCGACTTCGGGGGTTCCTTTCCCGGCCCCTGCTCGTGAGACCAGAAGGACTCGAGGTACCCCGGCAGCGCCTCGGCCTTCGGGTTGTCCGGCGGCAGGTACGCGCCCTCGCTCCACGCCGGCCGCACCGGCGCCGCCCGGAACTCCCCGACGGCCTTCTTCAGCCGCCCGCGGAAATTCTCGCCTTCCAGGAACCCCGCCGCGTCGAGATCCCGGATCAGCGTCCGGATCTCCTCCTCCGGCACGTCGCGCCCCGTCGCCCGCCGGAACTCCTCCCGCATCTCCGCCGGCGTGTGCCGCCCGTCGAACATCTGCAGCAGGACCGCGCCGTACAGCGTCACCGGGTACGCTCCCTCCGCCAGCCGCAGCGGGTCCGTCAGGATCAGGAACCTCTGCCCCTTGTGCTCGCGCGCGATCGGCTCCACGTGGCGCAGCAGCGGCTTCTCGGGATCGCTCTTCACCTCCCGATTGTAGCCCACCCCCTATCCACCCGCCCCCGCATCGCTATAATCCCCGCCCCGCTGTCCCCCCCCTTTCAAAGGACCTTTCATGCAGACGCGCCTCCAGAAACTCCTCGCCCACGCCGGCATCGCTTCCCGAAGGGAGTGCGAGGAGATCATCGCCGCCGGGCGCGTGACGGTGAACGGGAAGGTCGTGACGGAGCTGGGGTCGAAGGCGGATCCGGACGTCGACGACGTGCGGTGCGACGGGGAGCCGGTGAAGCCGGAGAAGCCGGTGTATTTCCTGCTGAACAAGCCCTCGGGCGTGCTGTGCACGAACGAGAAGGCGTTCGGGCAGACGCGGGTGATCGACCTGTTCCCGGGGATCACGCAGCGGCTGTACACGGTGGGACGGCTGGACCAGGAGTCGACGGGGCTGCTGATCGTCACGAACGACGGCGAGCTCGCGAACCGGATCGCGCACCCGCGATACGAGGTCGAGAAGACGTACGCGGTGGCGGTGAAGGGCTGGCTCGAGGGTCCGGCGCTGGAGAAGGTGCAGCAGGGCGTGTGGCTGGCGGAGGGGAAGACGGGGCGGGCGAAGGTGCGGATCCTGAAGCGGACGCGCCAGATGACGACGCTGGAGATCACGATCCACGAGGGGAAGAACCGCGAAGTGCGGCGGATCTTCGCGAAGGTGGGACACCCGGTGGTGGCGCTTCGGCGCATCCAGGTGGGCGGGCTGCTGCTGGGGAAGATCCGCGAGGGAGGGTGGATCCCGATCGACCGGGACACGCTGCTGAAGAAGATCGGGATCGATCCTGCGACGCTGGAGCCGGAGGGGAAGGCGGCGTACGAGGCGGAGGTGGGGAAGAAGCGGCGGCCCGTGCGGGTGGTGGAGGAGGTTGAGGCGGAGGAGGTCGAGGCAGGTGCGGATGCCGAGGAGGTGGCGGAGGCGGAGGAGCCGGCGGTGGAGGAGGTGAAGGGGAAGAAGAAGAAGGCGGAGCCTGCGGCGCCTGCGGAGGAGGCCGGCGACGAGGACCTGATGGAGGAGGAGGGGGAGGAGGAGCCGAGCGACGCGGAGCTGGAGAACGCGCTCGAGGGGGCGGGGGAGTTCGACGAGGAAGGCGAGGAGGAGGAGGAAGAATCGGAGGAGGGGGAGGCGGCGCCGCGGAGCGGCGGCGGGCCGCGGGAGGGTGCCGGGACCGGCGGCGGGCGTGGCCGCGGCGGTCCGAGGTCGTCCGATCGCGAGGGGCGCGGGCGCGGTCCCCAGGGTTTCGGGGAGGAGCGTGGCGGGCGCGGGGGTTGGCAGGGGAATCGCGGCGACAGGTCGGACCGGGAGGGAGGGTTCGCGCGCGACGATCGGCGCGGCGGCTGGCCGAGGCGGGAAGGGGGCGGCCCGCGGCGCGAGGGTGGCGGCGGGAGGCCGTGGGAGAGCAAGCGGGGCGAGGGCGGCGGGCGGCCGTGGAGCGGCCCGCGGCGCGAGGGCGGCGGCGGGAAGCCGTGGGAGCGCGACCGGGGCGAGGGCGGCGGGCGGCCGTGGAGCG
>JADLHC010000195.1 GCA_020849035.1 Planctomycetia bacterium | reverse complement strand
TCTCCTTCAGCTGCATCAGCGCCAGCTGCTGCGCCCCCAGCCCCTGCGGCTCCACCTGCTCCGCCACCAGCTGGTACTCCCCCTGCGGCTCGTACACCGTCACCTTCCCCATCACCAGCACCTTCATCCCGTCCTTCATCTCGAACTTCAGCCGCGCCCCCACCCCCGCGAACAGCGCCACCTTCAGCTGGCTCCCCGCGTCCTTCAGCGACAGGTACGCGTGACCGCTTCGCATGATCTTCCGGTAGTTCGAAACCTCCCCCTCCACCCACACCCGCCCGATGTGCCCCTCCGCAAGCTCCCGCACCGCCCGCGCGATCGTCGAGGGCGTCCACACCTTCATCGCCGCGGCGGTCGCGGGTTTCCTGATTCGACTTTCACCTGGACGCGCTCGCAGGACGTCGCGAGGCCGCTCTCAGTGTCCACCGTCGCCACGCATCCCGAGATGCGCACGTCGTCCACCGCGACGTCGAACGGCATCGGCATGGTGGTGAGGAAGTGCCGGAGCACTTTGTCCTTGTCGCGCCCGAGGATCGAGTCGTAGGGGCCGGTCATGCCGACGTCCGTGATGAACGCCGTTCCCTTCGGCAGCACGCTCGCGTCGGCCGTCTGGATGTGCGTGTGCGTCCCGAACAGGAGCGAGACGCGGCCGTCGAGCATCCACCCGAGCGCGACTTTCTCGCTCGTCGCCTCCGCGTGCACGTCGAGGACGACGAGCGCCGTCTGGCGGCGCAGCGCCTCCACCGCTCGCTCGGCGGCGTGGAACGGGTTGTCCGCGGGCGTGTTCATGAAGACGCGGCCCTGGACCTGCGCGACGCCGATCCGGAAGCCGTTGCGCGACTCGACGACCTGCCACCCGACGCCCGCCGCCTGGTCGGGATAGTTGCAGGGACGCACGATCCGGCAGTCCCGCGTCGCCATCAGGGGGATGATCTCCTTCTTCCGATAGACGTGGTCCCCGCTCGTCACGACATCCGCCCCGGCGACCCGCAGGTCCTCGTAAAGCGATGGCGTCAAACCGCTTCCGCCCGCGATGTTCTCGCCGTTGACGACCGCAAACTCGATCCCCTGGTCGCGCTTCGCCGTTCTCAGCCAGCCCTTCAGCGCGTCCCTGCCGGGAATGCCGACGACGTCGCCGATTGCCATGATCTTGATCTTCATCGAGCCGGCGAGTCTAACGCCGTGGGGCGCGGCCGGACAGACTCCGGAGGCCGGGTTGCGGTTTCCCTCGGAAAAACAGCTGTTCTCCGAGGGAAAAACAGCCGATTTTCCTTGCGTCCCTAGGGGATTGCGCTCAAATCCCCCTCAGTTCCGAGAGAGAAAACTTCCGTTCGCCCCCCTTTTCCAGGAGGACCGATGGCCGCGAAAAAGTCTGGCCGCAAGCCGAGCGCCGCGTTCATGAAGCCCATGACCCCGAGCGCCGACCTGGCCGCCGTGATCGGGAGCTCCGCGATGCCGCGGACGCAGGTCACGAAGAAGATCTGGGACTACATCAAGAAGAACGGGCTGCAGGATTCGAAGAACAAGCGGAACATCAATGCCGACGACAAGCTGAAGGCGGTGTTCGGCGGCAAGAAGACGGTGTCGATGTTCGAGATGACGAAGCTGGTGAGCAAGCATCTGAAGTAAGGGACCGGGATGGCATGCAGAGCCCTCCGCGCGAGCGGGGGGCTTTTTTTTTGTGAACGGCAGGGGCATGGGGGCGGACGGGATGGGGATGGGGCGGGCCGGGGATCGGCACGGACGGGATCGGGCGCGCGACGGAAGGGCAGGGGCCCGTTGCGTGGCCCGAGCCCCAGCCCGCCCCGTCCGTCCCCCGGTCCCTGCCGTTTACCTCGCGTACTCCGTCACCCTCGTCTCCCGGATCACCGTCACCCGGATCTCCCCGGGGTACGTCATCTCCGCCTCGATCTGCTTCGCGATGTCCTTCGCAACGATCAGAGCGTTCGCGTCGTCGATCTTGCTCGCGTTCACCAGCACCCGCAGCTCGCGCCCCGCCTGGATCGCGAACGCCCCCTCGACCCCGCCGCGGCTCGTCGCGATCCGCTCGAGATCCTGCAGGCGCTTGATGTACCGCTCCAGGCTCTCCCCGCGCGCCCCGGGCCGGCTCGCGCTGATCGCGTCCGCCGCCGCCGTCAGGATGCAGTACGGCGTCTCCGCCTTCTCCGTTTCGTGATGCCTCAGCGCCGTGTCGCACACCGCGAACGGCTCCTCCGCACGCTTCAGCAGGTCGTACCCGAGCTGCGGATGCGTCCCCTCCATCTCCTGGTCCAGCGCCTTCCCGATGTCGTGCAGCAGCCCCGCACGCTTCGCCAGCGCCGGGTCCAGCCCGATCTCGCCCGCCATGATCGACGCCAGCCGCGCGACCTCGATCGAGTGCTTCAGCACGTTCTGCCCGTAACTCGTCCGGAACCGCAGCCGCCCGAGCACCGGGATCACCTTCGGCGACAGCCGCTGGATGTCCAGCTCGTAGCAGGTCTGCTTCCCCGTCTGCAGGATCAGCTCCTCCATCTCCGTCTTCGTCGTCTCCACCAGCTCCTCGATCCGCGTCGGGTGGATCCGCCCGTCCTGCACCAGCTTCTCCATCGTCCGCCGCGCCGTCTCGCGCCGCACCGGCTCGAACCCGCTCAGGATGATCACCCCCGGCGTGTCGTCCACGATCACGTCCACCCCCGTCGCCTTCTCGAACGCCCGGATGTTCCGCCCCTCGCGCCCGATGATCCGCCCCTTCATCTCCTCGCTCGGCAGGTCCACCGTCGACGTCGTGTTCTCGCTGCTGTGGTCCGATGCCGTCCGCTGGATCGCCTGGATCACCACCTTCCGCGACTCCTCGTCCGCACGGTCCTTCGCCAGCTCCTGCGCCTTCCGGATCCGCCCCGCCACGTCGTTCGCCAGCTCCTGCTGCAGCCGCTCGTAGAACGTCCGCGTCGCCTCCTCCTTCCCCATCCCGCTCAGCCGCTCCAGCGTCTTCTGCTGCTCCGCCACCGTCTTCGCCAGCTCCGCCTGCTTCGCCTCCACGTTCTTCGTCTTGTCCGCCAGCGACTGCTCCGATGCCTCCAGCTGCTTCTGCCGCCGCGCCTGCTCCTCCTTCACGCGGTCCAGCTGGTCCTCCTTCTTCTGAAGCGCCCGCTCCTGGTTCTTGATCTCGTCCAGCTTCTGGAAGCGCTCCTTCTCGGCCTCCGTGCGGAGCTTGAGCACCTCGTCCTTCCCCTTGAGCTGCGCCTCCTTCAGGGCGGCTTCGCCGCGTTCGCGCGCTTCCGACTCGATCAGGGCGGCCTTGTCTTTCGCGCCGGCGACGAGGTTCCTGGCCATCAGGAAACAGGCACCGACGCCGCCCGCGGCCCCGACGACGAGGCCGATGACCAGCATCAGGACGTCCATGTGACCCCCTTTACGCCCGGGAGGGCCCGGGCCGACCAATGGGCAGGGGGTTGCGAGGGGACGCCGGCTTCAGGCCGCTGCCCGCGCACGGGTTCGCTCTCGGCACTCCCGCCCGGCATGTGCGGGCGGGACTCCGGGGGGACCGGTGCGGCTGGCGAAGCGGGGCGCGGGGCCCGGCTTCGTGGGAAGCGGGAGGAATTCCTGTCCGCAGGCCGGCGCCTGGGCGGGGTCCTGGTCGTCGGCATGGAAGCAGTCGACGGGGACGCCTGCGAGGGCGGTCACGAATCGGAGGAGGAGTCTGAGGCCGGACATCGGTATGGCTGGATCCCTGGCAACCAACTGCCTTGACGATGAAGGGCAACGTGGCCTTGTGGGCCACTCCAAGTGGGGTGGAATGGTAATGGCGAGGTGTGAAGGGCGTCAAGGAGGAGTTTTGGGAGGGTTGACAAAGTGGCTATGTAAATATGAAAGACCCTGCATAACCTGTTTTGCCTCATGCGGTTTGGAGGCGACCCGAACCTGGTCCTGACAACTCTCCTGCCGGGCCAACAAAAAAGCCCCTCCTCGCGGAGGGGCCTGTTCATTCCTGCCCGACTCGCCTACTCGAGCACTTCCACCTCTTCTACCTC
>JADLHC010000194.1 GCA_020849035.1 Planctomycetia bacterium | reverse complement strand
GCGCAGGGCGAGGCCGGCCCGGGCGGAGTGACCGTCCGGGTCCCCGAGGTGCTGCGCAATTTCCTCGAGGCGAACCGTGCGCGGATTGAAGCGGCGGCGGAGCGGGTGGTGGGGAAGAGGGTGCCTGTGAAGATCGAGGCGCCGGGGGCCGGGGGCGGGGCGGTGACGGCGCCGTCGCCGGCTCCTGTAAAAAAAAACATTGAGCTCGACCCCGCCGTCCGGCGCGTGATGGAGAAGTTCGACGCGCGGGTCACGAACGTCGAAGACCCGCAGAAGTAGCCGGCGCTCCTCAACAGTTCTTCTGTCCCGCGCCCGGCGTGTGGTTTCATACCGGCTCTTCTCACCTACGATTCACGGAGATCTCCCATGAAAGGCGGCGGCGGCTTCGACGTGCAGGGCCTGATGAAGAAGGCGCAGGACATGCAGCGTTCGATGGCGAAGGCGCAGGAGGAGATGAAGGAGCGCATCGTCGAGGGGAACTCCGGGGGCGGGCTGGTCGTCGCGCACGCGAACGGCGCGCGGCAGATCGTGGGGATCAAGATCGACCCGAAGGCGGTGGACCCGTCGGACATCGCGATGATGGAGGACCTGATCATCGCGGCGGTGAACCAGGCGATGGAGAAGGCGCAAAAAATGTACGAGACGGAGATGCAGAAGATCACGGGACCCATGCAAATTCCCGGCCTCTTCGGATAGAATCCCACTCGTGAACGCAACCCTCCAATCCGCAAGCCTTTCGCGCCTCATGGCGGAGCTGTCAAGGCTGCCGGGGATCGGAGACAAGTCGGCCGAGCGCCTCGCCCTCCATTTGCTGCGAGTCCCGAAGGAGGAGGCCCTCTCCCTCGCCCGCGCCATCGAGGATGTCCGCGCCAACGTCAAGGCCTGCAGCCAGTGCTTCAACGTCAGCGAGCAGGATCCCTGCGCCCTCTGCTCCGACGCCACGCGCGACCGCTCCACCATCTGCGTCGTCGAACAGCCGTCCGACCTCTGGGCCATCGAAAAGTCCGGCGCCTACCGCGGCCTCTACCACGTCCTCACCGGCCGCATCGCCCCCGCCGACGGCGTCGGCCCCGAGCACCTCACCGTCTCCCGCCTCGTCGAACGCGCCGCCCGCGACGGCGTCCGCGAGGTCATCCTCGCCACCAACCCGACCCTCGAGGGCGACGGGACCGCCCTCCACGTCCGGCACCAGCTCGAGTCCCGCGGCGTCACCGTCACCCGCATCGCCCGCGGCCTTCCCAGCGGCGGCACCCTCCAGCACGCTTCCCGCACCGTCGTGGCCGACGCCATCGGCGGCCGGCGCGCCCTGGCCCAGGGAGGAGCACAGCCATGAGGATGGAAGCGCACCTGTCGCACCGGCTCGAGCAGCGGATGAAGCTTGCGCCGCAGATCATCCAGTCGATCGAAATCCTGCAGCTTCCGCTTCTCGAACTCCAGGAGACCATCAAGGCCGAGATCGAAGAGAACCCGACGCTCGAGATCGACGACGAGCCGGAGGAGCACCAGGAGGCGAAGGGGATCGAGCAGACGTCGGGGCTGGGCGCCGGGGAGGATCCGGAGGCGCCGAAGGACAAGACGCAGGAGGTGCTGGAGGCGCTGGAGCGGCAGCGGGAGGACGACTGGGACTCGCGGCCGCGCGGGAGCGCTTTCGACGCGAGCGCGGACAAGAAGATGGAAGCGCTGATGAACACGCCGGCGCGGGGGTCGAGCCTGCAGGAGAGGCTTTTCGAGCAGTGGGCGACGCTGGACCTGCCGGCGAAGACGCGGCGGATCGGGGCGTACCTGATCTACAACATCGAGGACAACGGCTACGTGATCCAGCCGTTCGAGTCGCTGACGGACGCGACGGGGAAGGTGGTGGAGGAGGGGCTGCTGGACGGGGTGAACCGGGAGCTGCGGCAGAAGGCGCAGGAATTCGTCGAGAGCGTGCGGCAGGTGGACCCGGCGATGTTCGAGGGGAAGACGGTGCGGAAGCAGATCCTGCGCGGCCTGGCGGAAGACGACGCGGACCGGGAGCTGAAGGCGACGCTTCTGAACGGGATGGACGACAAGCTGAACCTGAAGGCGCCGCTGGAGGAGATCCTGGCGCCGCACCTGGCGACGTCGAAGGACATGTACGTGGCGCTGGGGCGGATCCAGCAGCTGGAGCCGCGCGGCGTGGGGGCGCGGACGACGAAGGAGTGCCTGCTGCTGCAGCTGGACCGGGAGGACGACGAGTACGAGGTGAAGCGGGCGCTGATCGAGAAGCACCTCGAGGACATTTCGCAGAACAAGCTGCCGAAGATCGCGAAGGAGACGGAGCGCGACCTGGAGGACATCAAGGAGATCGTCGGCCAGATCAAGGCGATGAACCCGCGCCCCGGCTCGAGCTACACGAGCGAGTCGGTCCCGTACGTGCGGCCTGACGTGATCGTGGACGAGCTGGAGGGCGACTACGAGGTCAAGATGGAGGACGGCTACATCCCGCGCCTCCGCGTCTCGACCTACTACCGCGACCTGCTCGCGAAGGCCGGGACGAACCCGCAGGAGAAGGAGTGGGTGCGGAACAAGATCGAGAGCGCGAAGCGGCTGATCAGCTCGATCGAGCAGCGGCAGGCGACGCTCTACCGCATCGCGTGCGAGCTCGTGAAGGTCCAGAAGGACTTCCTCGACCAGGGCGTCAACCACCTCAGGCCCCTGCGCATGCAGGAAATCGCCGACGCGCTGCACCTCCACGTCTCCACGGTCAGCCGCGCCATCAGCGACAAGTACATCCAGACCCCGCGCGGCATCTTCCCCATGAAGTTCTTCTTCAGCGGCGCGACGGAATCCACCGAGGGCGAGAGCCAGAGCCGCGTCAGCGTCCAGAGCCGCATCAAGGAGCTTGTGGAAGGGGAGGACACGGCGAATCCGCTCAGCGACGGCGACATCGTGGACAAGCTGAAGGCCGAAGGGCTCGACATCGCGCGAAGGACGGTGACGAAGTATCGCAAGGCGCTGAAGATCGCGAGCTCGAGGCAGAGGAAGCAGTTCTAGCCTTCCCATCCAAGCGTTCGGCACCTACCGGCGCTGAACAAGCGCGGAGATACGAATCAGTCGTTGGCGCTGTAGCGCCGCGGCTTCCTCTGAGTTGAGTACTAGGAACTCGTAGCCGTCGCTCCCTTCGCATCGACTCATCTTGTAGATCCGACTGTCCACCCCCACTTTGCGGAGGATTTCGTTCAGTGCGGCGAGGAAGTCGTCAGCCGCTTCGCCCTGAATCGTGTGCTCCGCTCCTGCAGCCATGAATGTGACCGACCTGACTCCGTCCGGTGCAGGCTCGCCCTCGGAGCGCTTCTCGAAGCCGAGGACGCGCGACCCCACGAGATTTGAAGCCTCCTGGAGCAGATCTAGTGCAGAGAATCTCCAGTCACAGCTCAAGTGCCGGCTTGGGTCAAGTTCGGCATAGCTCTCCAAGTCGGCTCCCTTGGCGCGCAGTAGATCTGCGCCGAATTCGCGCTGCGCCCGCGCCAGGACCTCGGACTCCGTGTATTCCCGGAAGAACCCCGCATCCTTGAGTTTCGCGACGTAGTCCCGAACTGACCTTCGGACTGGTGGGTAGGTATCAGCAGAGGCCATGCGCAAGAGGAGATCGATTTCCTTCTGATAATGGTCGAATGTGCTGAACCCATCCCTTCGCTCAAGCTCAATGGCCTTGCGCCAATGCAGAATTGCTAGCTCTCGTAGGTCTGGCTTGCCCGCGCTTTCCTCGGCGAGGTATGTCCCGAGAAATGCGTGACAGACAGCCTTCGTTGGATGACGGCGGACACCTGTTTCGAGGGCCCGCTTGACGTCATCCCGCCGGCCCAGACGCTGATATGCGTTTGCAAGCATCGTCCACCAGTGCGCGGGTTCACTCCACCCCGCGGCGATCTTCGTTTCTGCTGCACTGATGAACTCGCTCCACTGCTCACGTGCATAGAACTCCTCACCGTCCGGCCATTCAGCCATTCCCATGTTGTCCTCCCGCGATCAGAGCACCTCGTTCGAAGCGTCATTCGACGGATGTAACCCAATTGCTGTGGTAGTCTAGCGCCACCTTCAGTCACCAGGGAGGCTGTGTGTCCGACCTCGAAAAACGCGCCCAGGAGTTCCGCCAGAAGGTCGACGCCCTTCGCGCCGAAGTCGGCAAGGTCGTCGTCGGCCACAGGGCGGTCGTGGACCAGGTGATCATCTGCCTGCTCGCCGGCGGGCATGCGCTGCTGGAAGGCGTGCCGGGGCTCGGGAAGACGCTGCTCGTCCGCACGCTGGCGAAATGCCTCTCGCTGAAGTTCTCGCGGATCCAGTTCACGCCGGACCTGATGCCGGCGGACATCCTGGGGACGAACATCGTCGTCGAGGAGGGCGGGCGGCGGTCGTTCCAGTTCCAGCAGGGGCCGATTTTCGGGAACCTGGTGCTGGCGGACGAGGTGAACCGGGCGACGCCGAAGACGCAGAGCGCGCTGCTAGAGGCGATGAGCGAGGCGTGCGTGACGGTGGCGGGGAAGAGGTACGAGCTGGGGCAGCCGTTTTTCGTGCTGGCGACGCAGAACCCGATCGAGATGGAGGGGACGTATCCGCTGCCTGAGGCGCAGCTGGACCGGTTCATGTTCAAGATCCACGTGCTGCCGAGCGAGCTGGGGGACCTGGTGACGGTGATCGAGCGGACGACGGGGGCGGCGACGCCGGAGCCGCAGCCGGTGATGAGCGGGGCGGACATCCTGGGGATGCGGGCGCTGGCGCGGGAGGTTCCGATCGCTTCGCACGTGAAGGAATTCGCGGCGCGACTCGTGCTGGCGTCGCACCCGGACACGGCGGAGACGGCGCCGGTGGCGAAGAAGTTCCTGCGGTTCGGATCGAGCCCGCGCGGGGCGCAGTCGCTGGTGCTGGCGGGGAAGATCCTGGCGCTGATGAAGGGGCGGTTCAACGTGAGCGTGGAGGACATCAAGGAGGCGGCGTACCCGGCGATGAGGCACCGGCTGATCCGGAATTTCGAGGGGGAGGCGGAGGGGGTCTCTGCGGACGCGATCGTGAAGGACCTGATCGCGGCGGTGCCGGACGTGCCGAAGCGGGTGGAGAAGCTGCTGGCGGCCGAGTAGGCCGGCGGGGTTCGCATGCTGCGCGTGCTGATCACGGGGGCGGAGCTTCCGCTGGGGCGGGCGGTCGCGGAGGCGGTGCGCGCCGGGGGGAACGACGTCGCGACGGCGCCGGAGCGCGCGGACGCGGTGGCGATCCTGGACGACGCGGCGGACGGGCCGCTGGTGCCTGCGGCGGAGGCGCTGATCGGGCGGACGGCGGCGCTGCTGGACGGGCTGCCGGCGTCGGTGCAGCGGGTGGTGGTGGCGACGGGGTGCGACGTATACGGCGAGGGCCCGGCGGAGTGCACGGCCTGCGGGCACGTGCGGCCGGAGAACCGCCCGCACGACGTGATTTCGCCGTGGGAGCCGCGGTGCCCGCGGTGCGAGGGGCCGCTGTCGCCGTCGGCGGTGCGGGAGGACGAGACGGTGCAGCCCGCGACGCCCGTCGCCGCGCTCCGGCTGGCGCGCGAGGAGATGGTGCTCGCGTGGGGCCGCTCGCGCTCCGTCGGCGCCGTCTCGCTCCGGATGTTCGACGTCTACGGCCCCGGCATCGCCGCCGGGGCGATCGCCACGATCGCCGCCGCGCTCAAGGCCAGCTGTTCGCCGCAGCTTCCCGAGGACGGCCTCCAGACCCGCGACTTCGTCCACGTCCGCGACGCCGCGCGCGCCGTCGTGCTCGCCCTGACCCACAGCCGCGCCCCCGGGCACATCTTCAACGTCGGCTCCGGCAAGGGCTCGCGCCTGTCCGTCGTCGCGGCGGCGATGGCGATGGCGAAGGGCGCCTCGATCGAGGTGCGGCCGACGAGCGAGCACCGGCGCGGGGAGCCGCGGCACATTTTCGCGGAGACGATGCGGATCCGGCACGCGCTGGGCTGGAAGCCGGAGGTGGCGCTGACGGCGGGAGTGGGCGAGGCGGTGGGGTAGGGAAGCGGTCAGCGGCCAGCGGCCAGAAACGGCAGTCAGGAGAAGTGGCGGTGCGGAGAGACGAACCCGTCCCACGCTCCGACCTCCGATTTGCCTGAAGCTGTCGGCAAGGTGCCGTTCCTGACCGCTGACCGCTGACCGCTGCTCACGCCAATAAAAAAGCCGGGGTCTCGCGACCCCGGCTCGGAATGCCACCCGTCCTGCGAATCTACCTCGCAGCCACCGCCACACGCCGCGTCTTCGCCGCCTTCCTCGTCACCGCGTCGCCGTAGACCGAATCGCGCATCCGCGGCCGCCGCTGCGCCTTCAGGATCGCCTTCTCCAGGATCTCCGGCGCCGTGTACTTCGGGGTGTTCCCCTGGTAGTAGGGGGTCTGCGGGAAGTGCGTTCCGCCGAGGTCGTTCGCGCCGACGGACAGCGTCTGCACGGCCTCCTGCAGGCCGTACAGCGACCACGGCGACTGGATGTTCGGGATCACGCTGCCGAAGAACACGCGGCAGACTGCGACCAGCTTCATGAGCTGCTGCTGCGTCATCCGCGGCCGCGGCTCGGCGCCCGGCGCCGGCTCGGGGATGTGCGGGATGATCTGGAACTCCACGAGCCCGCCCGTCTCCTTCTGGATGTTGCGCAGGATCTCGATGTGCTCGCAGATGTGGATCTCGTTCTCCACGTGGCCCACCACGATCGTCCCCGTCGTCTTGATCCCCATGTGGTGCGCCGTCTTCACCACGTCCACCCAGTCCGCCGTCCGGATCCGGTCCGGGCTGATCTTCTTGCGCACCTTGTCGTTCAGGATGTCCGCCCCGGTCCCCGGCATCGAGTCCAGCCCCGCCTCCTTGAGCTGCGCGAGGATCTCCCGAGCCGGGACCCGGGCCCTCCTCGAGGCGAAGAAAATCTCGGTCGGGCTGAAGCCGTGGATGTGCGCGTGCGGGAATTCGTCCCGGACGGCGGTCACCAGCCGGACGAAGTAGTCGATGCTCAGGTCCGGGTTCAGCGCGCCCTGGATCGCGACGTCGTTCTTCGCGGGGCTCGCCGCGATCTTCGCGACGACCTCCTCCGGCTGGAGCGTGAACGCCTCCTTGTCGCCCTTCTTGCGGAAGTACGTGCAGTGCTTGCTCGACGCGCGGCACACGTTCGTGTAGTTGACGTGCGTCCGGTGCGTGAACGACACGATCCCCTGGTTCGTCCGGCGGTTGACCTCGTTGGCGACCTGGAAAATGTCGTTGAAGACCTGGTCCTCCTGCTGCATCAGCATCAGCGCTTCGATCGCCGAGACTTCCTGGCGCTCGATCGCCGCCTTCAGGATGACGTTCGGATCCATAGGTGTGACCCCCCGTTGTCATGGCCCCCGCCCGGGCGGGAGCAGCCCCTCTCACGTCCGCTTCACGCCGCCAGATGCCCGAGGCCGAATTCCCCCAGGAATGGCCTCAGTCGTGCGGGCGGGAACGAAAGCAGCTCGACCAGCGGCTCCCCGCCGTGGCCGTGCCAGTCGCTCCCCGCCGTCGTGAACAGCCCGTGCGTGTCTCCCAGCTCGATCAGCCGCGCGGTCCGCACGCCCTTCGTGCGGCGCCGGAACGTCTCGATCCCGCGCAGCCCCGCCTTCACGAACGTCGCCAGCCTCTCCTCCAGGTCCTGCGCGGGCGGGTGCGCCCAGACCGCAATCCCGTCCGCCTCCCCGACCAGCCGGATCGCCTCCTCCACCGGGGTCAGCGCGAGCGGCACGATCCCGTGCCGGTAGTGCAGGTGCCGGTCGAACGCGTCCTCCGTCGACTCCGCGTGACCGCGCGCCACCATCACCTCCGCCACGTGCGCCCTCGAAAGCGACTCCCCCTTCGCCACCGCCCGCACGTCGTCCAGGTCCAGCGGCACCCCGCGCTTCCTCAACGCCGCCAGGATCTCCGCCGCGCGCTGCTCGCGGCGCCGAAGGGCCGCGGCGAGGAAAGTGCGGATGGCGGGGGGGACGGTGAAGCGGAAGTAAGCGAGGATGTGGAGCTCTTCTTCGCCGAAGGACGCCGAGATTTCGACGCCGGGGATGAGGGCGAGGTCGCGGCCGCGGAGGGCGGCGGTGGCGAGGTCGAACGACGCGATCGAGTCGTGGTCGGTGATGGCCAGGACGCGGAAGCCGGCGGCGCACGCCATGTCGACGATCTCCTGCGGCGTGAAGCGGCCGTCGGAGAGGGTCGAGTGGGTGTGCAAGTCGAGCTTCATGGGCGCTGCGTCGTCTCCGAAACTCGCGTGACCTGTAACGGCGGCGGACAGTAGCAATGCGGTTTTTCCGCCGCAAGGGGGGTTTCGGTTTTTTGCGGCGTGCGAAAACAAAAGTAGGGAGGGTGGCCGGAAGGGGGTTGACAACGGGCGCGCCGCGCGTCGCGCGAGCCGCGCCGGCCGGAGCTTTTGCTCGCCCGGGCGCGGGGCGGGGCCTACCCTTCCGCGCATGCCCAAGCTCGTGCTCGTCGACGCGCCGAACTTCGTCTTCCGCGCCTTCCACGCTCTTCCGCGCCTCTCGGCGCCGGACGGGTCGCCGACGGGGGCGATCTACGGGTTCGTGGCGATGCTGCAGAAGCTGGTGCGGGAGGTGAAGCCGACGCACCTGGCGGTGGTGTTCGACCCGCCGGGGAAGACGTTCCGGGACGAGGCGTACGCGGAGTACAAGGCGACGCGGGCGGAGACGCCGCCGGAGCTGGTGACGCAGTTCGGGCCGATCCGGGAGGTGGTGCGGGCGTTCCGGGCGCCGCTGGTGGAGGTGCCGGGGTTCGAGGCGGACGACGCGATCGCGACGCTCGCGAGGCGCGGGGAAGCGGCGGGGATGGAGGTCGTGATCGCGAGCGGCGACAAGGACCTGTGCCAGGTGGTGACGGAGCGGACGAAGCTGCTGGACACGATGAAGGACCGGCTGAGCGGGCCGGCGGAGGTGAAGGAGAAGTGGGGCGTGGGTCCGGAGGGGATCGTGGACCTGCTTTCGCTCATGGGCGACTCCGTGGACAACGTGCCCGGCGTGCCCGGCGTCGGCGAGAAGACCGCGGCGGCGCTGATGCAGAAGGGCGGGTCGCTCGAGGCGCTGCTGGCGAACCCGGAGCTGGCGGGGCGGCCGAAGATCGTGCAGGCGCTGAAGGAGCACGCGGCGGACGCGCGGCTGTCGAAGATGCTGGTGACGCTGCGGACGGACGCGCCGGTGAAGGAGACGTGGGAGGAGCTGGCGCTGAAGCCGGCGGACGCGGGGGCGCTGAAGGGGCTGTACCAGCGGTTCGGGTTCACGCGGTGGCTGAAGGAGATGCCGGCGGAGGAGCAGGCGCTGTCGAAGTCGGGGTACCGGGTGGTGGACACGGCGGACGGGGTGCGCGCGCTCGCGGCGGACCTGCGGAGGGCCGGGGCGTTCGCGTTCACGGTGCTCGGGACGTCGCGCGAAGGGATGCGCGCTTCGCTCGTCGGGCTCGCGTTCTCGACGGCCGCCGGCGACGGCGCCTACGTTCCCGTCGGGCACAGCCCGATGCTGGCGCCGAAGCAGGCGCCGCACGAGGCGGTGCTGGAGGCGCTGCGGCCGGTGTTCGCGGACGCGGCGATCGCGAAGTCGGCGTACGACGCGAAGACGGACCTGCTCGTGCTGTCGCGCCTCGGCGTCGCCGTGAACGGCCTGGCGTGCGACCCGATGCTCGCGCAGTACGTGCTCGACCCCGCGAAACCGAACGACCTCGAGTCGCTCGCGATCGCGCACCTCGGCGCGCGCATGACCCCCGCCGCCGACCTCGCGGGCCGCGCCCGCGGCGCCGTCTCCTTCGACGGCGTGGACGTCGCGTCCGCCTGCGCCGCCGCGTGCGAGGCCGCCGACGTCGCCGGACGCCTCGCCCGCGCCCTTCCGCCGAAACTGGACGCCGAAAGCCTCTCGCCCCTATTCCGCGACGTCGAAATGCCCCTCCTCGACGTCCTCTTCCGCATGGAACGCACCGGCATCCGTCTCGACGCGGCGTTCCTCGCGACGCTCGGCGCGGAGTTCGACCGGCGGCTGGCGCAGGTGCGGGAAGCGATCTTTGCGGCAGCGGGGGAGACGTTCAACATCGACTCGACGAAGCAGCTGCAGGTGCTGCTGTTCGAGAAGCTGAAGCTGCCGCCGGGACGGAAGACGAAGACGGGGTACTCGACGGACGCCTCGGTGCTGGAGGGGCTGGCGCCGCTTCACCCGGTGCCTGCGCGGATCGTGGAGTTCCGGATGCTGGCGAAGCTGAAATCCACGTACGTGGACGCGCTGCCGGCGGCGGTGAACCCGTCGACGGGCCGGATCCACACGACGTTCAGCCAGGCGGTGGCGGCGACGGGGCGGCTGTCGTCGAACGACCCGAACCTGCAGAACATCCCGATCCGGACGGAGGAGGGGCGGCGGATCCGGCGCGCGTTCGTGCCGGAGGCGGAGTGGAAGCTGATGAGCGCGGACTACTCGCAGATCGAGCTGCGCATCCTGGCGCACGTGTCCGGCGACCCGGCGCTGGTGGACGCCTACCGCACTGGAAAGGACGTCCACGCCCGCACCGCGGCCGAGGTGTTCGGGGTTCCCGAGGACGCCGTCACGAAGGAGCAGCGCGCGCACGCCAAGGTCGTGAATTTCGGCGTCATCTACGGAATGGGCGCCAACGGCCTCGCCCAGTCGCTCGGCATCGAGCGCGCCGCCGCGGCGAAGTACATCGAGGCGTACTTCCGCAAGTACGCCGGCGTCCGCGCCTTCCTCGACCGCACTCTCGAGGAAACCCGCCGCGACGGCTACACGCGCACCCTCCTCGGCCGGCGCCGGCCCCTGCCCGACATCAACGCCAGCGACGGCAACCTCCGGAATGCCGCCGAGCGCATGGCCGTCAACGCGCCCGTCCAGGGCACTGCCGCCGACCTCATCAAGGTGGCGATGATCCGCGTCGACCGCGCCGTGCGGGAGAGCGGCCTGCGCTCGCGCATGCTCCTGCAGGTGCACGACGAGCTGGTCTTCGAAGCGCCCCCGGAGGAAGTCGCGCCGCTGACGCGACTTGTGACGGACGGCATGGAGCGCGCGATGGAGCTGGCGGTGCCGCTGAAGGTGGACGTGGCGGTGGGGGAGAATTGGGGCGACCTCAAGGGGTAGGACTGCAGGGGAAGGAGGGGGGCGGGGGCGGTGTTGTCTTGACTTCCGCGCTCACAGGTGCCGTTTTCTCTTTGCCCCCATCCGCCCCCTTCCTATAATTCGCCCCACTGTTGCCGGGGGATCCCTTCAGTCGACTCGGAGGAAAGGTATGACCAAAGCCCTTCGGTTCGCGCTCGTCGCGCTGGCCATCGTGTCCTCGGTCCTCTTCGCCACCCCCGCCTCGGCGGGCATGGTGTCCACGCCGAAGCAGGACGCGTCGGCCGCGCAGCATGAGGCTGCGAAGGAGCTTCTGAAGTGCCGCCTGGCCCAGGCGGGCCCGGTCCCGGCCGAGGTCGAGGCGAAGCTGGACCGGCTTTCGACGGACGAGCTGGTGCTGCTGGCGGGCCATCTCGAGGCGGCCCGGAGCGCGGGCGGCGTGTGGCTCGTGGTGGGCATCGGGGCGGCGGTGGCGGTGGTCGTGACGCTGCTCCTGTTCGAGACGTTCTACCCGGAACACTAGTGCCGAGGACCGCGATCGCAAGGGGCATGGCCGCACTGGCCGTGCCCCTTTTTTTGTCGGGATGCGGCGCGCCCGGACAGCTGGTGCGCGAGCCGCCCGAGGGGACGGTGCAGGTGCGGGCGTCCCTGCCGCGCGGCGGTTTCCTCGACTGCGGCCCGGAGGTCGTTGCGGCCGTGCTCGCGCTGAACGGCAAACCCGCGGACGTCCGCGAGATCTCCGGGGCGATCTGCGAGAAGACGCGGGGCGGCACGAGCCCGCTGGCGATCGCGGGGTGGATGCTGAAGTGCGGGCTGAGGACGCGCGCGGCGCCGGGGTGTCCCGACGCAACCCTGCGCGCGGCGCTCGACGCCGGGATCCCGGCGATCGCGATGGTGGAGATCGCGCCGCTCACCCTTCACTACTACCTCATCGTCGGCGCCCCGCCCGGGCAGGTGGTCTGCGCCGACTACGAGGGCGCGGTCCGCGTGTTCGACAAGGACGACTTCGACGCGCGCTGGAACCGCACGCACCGCTACACGCTGTTCGTCGCGCCCGACGTCTCGGGCATCCCGTACAGCGAGGACGAGTACCTGAGGAAGCTCGACGAGCCGCCCTTCCCCGCGGACTTCGTCGACGCGCGGACGCACTATCTGGTCGGGCTCGACTACGAGCAGCGGAAGCTGACGAAGCTGGCGAAGATCGAGTACGCGAGGGCGATGCATCTGGACTCACGGCGCGTGGACGCCGCGCTGGCGCTCGGCAACCTGTACTTCCAGGACGGCAACCTCGCGGAGGCGGAGCGGGCGTACCGCTTCGGCTCGCACGCCGGGGGCTCGTGCGCGAACAACCTCGCCTGGCTGCTCTCGGAGCGGCTGAACCGTCCCGCCGAGGCGTGGGAGTTCGCGGTGGCGGCTGAGGGGCAGAGCGTGAAGAGGTCGGAGCCGTGGCTCCAGGCGCTCGACACGCAGGGCACGGTCGCGATGCGCCTGGGGAGGCATGAGGAGGCGATGGCGGCGTGGAAGCGCGGGGCGGAGGCGATCGGGGACGGGGAGCGGGCGAAGCGGGCGCCGTACTGGGCGGGAGCGGCGAAGGCGGCGGCCGCGGCGGGGGAGCGCGCGGAGGCGACGGAACTGCTGGCCCGCGCGGAAAAGGACGGCGTCGACCCGGCGGTCGCGGCGGAGGTCCGGGAGATGCTGAAGCGGCCGTAGGGGAGCGGCGTCAAAAAAAAGAGCCCGGCCATTGGCCGGGCTCTTTGAGTTGGACTCCTGGACTACGGCGCGTACGACGTCAGCCAGCTGTGGCCCCACAGCATTTCGCTGAGGACCACCACGCCGACCGCGACGACGCCGGCGCAGATCGCAACGATGCCGAGCGCGTTGCCCGCGTTCTCGGTCGCCATCACATGCGCGACGGCCGTCGCCCGCGCCTCGACCGACATGAGGGAGGCCGCCGCAGCGACCCGCGCGCCGTCCATCCCCGCGCGCTCCGCCGCAGACTTCAGGATCGCAACCTCAACGTCCGCCTTGGAGGCAGGCGTGGCTTTCGGGGTCTCGACCATTCCGGCCTGAACCGGGCCCACGAAAAGGATCGTCGACAGCAGCGCCACGGTGACAAGCGCGATGCGGCAAACCTTCAGCATGCGTCCCTCCTGTAGCCGGACTAGGAACACGTCCCCCGCTTCAATGAGGCGGAATCTTAGGGCGAGGGGCCGAGAAGAGTCAAACGCTATTTGCCCTCGTATTTCTCGATTGCGGCGTCGAATGCGGCCTGGTCGAGCTCGACGACGACGCCGGAAGCGTAGAGGACGAGGCGCTTTCCGTCGTGGGCGGACTTCTCCCAGGCCACGGGCTTGCCCGGGGGGAGATCGCGCGAAAGCGGGTCGGCGGTGATCCGGAAGGCGGCGTGAGACCAGTCGGAGGCGTCGAATTCGGCCTGGGAGACGCGCTCGGCGTCGCGGGGTGTGTTCAACAGGCGCAACTCGAGGAGCCCCGCGGACTTGAGATCGCTCCAGAGCGCTTCACCACTCCGTGGGACATGGCCGGAGGACTCGACGAAGCGCCGGACGCGGGCGTGGAGGTCCGCCAGCACCGTACGGCCCGAGGCGGCCATCTGCTGGTTGCGGTACGAGCGGATGTCGATCTTCCATTTCCCGCCGTCGCGCACCGCGGGAAGGTCGACCATCCCGCCGCCCATTGCCAGCACGAGGATCGCCGCGTCCCCGCTGACGTCGACCTTCACGAGCTGCGCCGTGAGCGTGCGGTACGCTGCGCCGGCGTCCCGGGCCGCCGTGCCGTCGAATCCGAGCAGGTTCTCACGGAGAAGGTCCAGGTTCTCCGTCGCGACGCCGATCTTCACCTTCATGAACGCCCCCGCAGGGGTGTCCGGGATCTCCACCTCCTGGGTGCAGAACGGGCAGGTGTGCACCTCCCCGGGAGGCGGGTCCTCGGCCTGCGTCACGGGCAGCGGCAGCCGGCCCAGGACCGCTCCGGCCAGCAGCGCGAACAGCACGTAGGAACGCTTCATTGGGCCTCCCTGGAAGGAATCGCTTTGGCAAATGCCTACAATAACGCCTTCCCCCGCCCGTTGTCTCATCAGGAGCCGCGATGGACCTCGACTTCGTCCGGCAGTGCCAGCGAGGCGACCCCGCGGCCCTGGCCAAGCTCGTCGACCAGGTCCAGGGGCCGCTGATGGGCTACCTCTGCCGCATGATGGGCGACAGGGTCCGCGCGGAGGACGCGCTGCAGGAGACCATGCTCCGCGCTCTCAGGGCTCTTCCGGACTGGAAACCGTCCGGGTCGTTCCAGGGCTGGCTGTTCACGATCGCACGGAACTGCGCGATGGACGTGCTCCGCGAGAGGCCGATGGCGAGCCTGGACGGAGAGGAAGGACCGGGTGCGTCGGTGGCGGGAAACGAGGAACCGGCCGAGGACAGGGTCGACCGGGGGATCATGACGGCGAAGCTGCAGGAAGCGCTGGCGGGCCTGCCGAAGGACCAGCGCGAGGTGGTGTCCCTCCGGATGTACGGGGGGCTGTCGTTCAAGGAGATCGCGAAGGTGACCGGGTGCCCGCTGAACACGGCGCTCGGTCGGATGAGATACGCGCTGCTGAACCTGAAAAAGGTGCTGGAAGGGGAAGTTCTGGAGGAACGACCGTGAGTTGCGAAGAGATCCGGAACCTGGCGTTGCTGGCCGCATGCGGGGAGGCGAGCGCCTCCGACGCCGCCGGCGTGAGCGAGCATGCGTCCGCCTGCCCGGCGTGCGCCGCGGAGATCCGCGCGCTGAAGGAGGGGCTGGAGTTGCTCCGGCACGCTCCGCGCGAGGTGCCGTCGCGCCGGACGCAGGAGGCGCTGGGCGCGATGCTCCTGCGCGAGGCGCCCGTCCGCGTCGCCCCCGCGTTGCGTTTCTGGGCCGCCGCCGCCGTCGCGCTGGTCGCGATTTCGGCGGGGCTGCTGGCGTGGAAGCTCGGCGCCTGGCAGGACCGCCCCGCGCCCGTGATCGTGAAGACTCCGATCCCGGTGGTCGAACCGAAGCCGCCTTCGCCCGTGCCCGTCAAGCCGGCGGCCGCCGTCAAGGCCCTGGCCTGGGTTCCTCCCGCCGCCGCCGACAAGCCCACCGCCTGGTCGACCACCTCGCTCGACGCCCTCGACGACGTCTCTTCCGCCCTCAGCCATCTCGGCGGATCCGCCCCGGTCCTGTCCCGCCCCGACCCGAAGGCCGTCTGGTTCGGGCAGGCCGCATCGGCTACCGACGCCCTGTACGACGGCCTCGACGAGATCTCCACAACCACGGACCGCTTCTGACAGCGAGGATCCCATGACACGTCTGCCCGCATTCCTGCTGTTCGCCTGCCTCTCCAGCCTCGCCCTCGCCCAGGGCGGCCCCCCGGGCGAGCCGGGACGCCCGCCCCGCGGAGGCGGTCCTCCGCCCGGCGGCGACGAGGAGCGCATGCGCCTCCACGACAAGCTCCGCGACCTCGACGCGCGCCTCGCCGAGATCGAACGGCGATTCGCGGAAGGCTCCATGTCGAAGGAGGAGGAGACGCGGCTTCGGGAGGATGCAAAGCGCCTCCAGGCGGAGCGTGGGGAAGTCGAGAAGCGCCTGAAGGAGCAGGGGCCGCCGCCGGGAATGGACGGGCGGGGGCCTGGCGGGAGGCCGCCGGGCGGCCCAGGCGAGCCGGGGGGACCCGGGGGCCCGGGCGGTCCCGGAGGTCCGAGGCCGATGCGTGCGCCGGTCTCGGCGGAGGACCGCGAGAAAGCGATCGCCTGGCTCAAGGAAAACGAGCCGACCCGCCTCGAACGCCTCGGCGAGCTCAAGCAGAGCCACCCCGAGGAGCACGAGCGCGCCATGAACCAGGTGGCCATGGAAGTGCGCGACCTGCTGGCGATGAAGCTTGCGGACCCGAAGCGGTACGAGCGGCGGATGTCGCAGCGGAAGCTCGACTACCGCGCGACTCAGCTGGCCGAGAAGATCCGCGGGGCGGGGGAAGGACAGGACAGCGCCGCCGAGCGCAAGGAACTTGCGGACGTGCTCGGGAAGCTGTTCGACCTCCGGGAGGAAGACCGCGAGCAGGAACTGAAGCGGCTGGAGGAGGAACTGACGCGGCTGCGGGAAACGATGAAGAAACGGCGCGAGGCGAAGGACAGGATCGTCCAGAGCCGGATGGACGAACTGCTCGGGGAGACGTGGGACTGGGAGCCCGAGGGCAGGAAGCCGGGAGGCGAGCAGGACGGGCCGCCTCCTCCGCCGCGCGACAGGTAGGAAGGGCGACTCTCAACGCCCCCGGCGCTTCGGCGTCGGGGGCGACTTCTTTCCCTTCTTCGGCGCGCCGACCGCCTCCACGTCGGTGGCGCCGCCGGCCTTCATCCTCCCGGCCTTCTCCTGCAGGTGCCGGATCGCGTCGCGCAGTTCCGCGGCCTTCTCGAAGTCGAGGCGGTCGGCGGCGGCGAGCATCTCGCGCTCGATCTCGAGGATCGCCTCGCCGGTCTCGTACTCCTTTTCCGTGAGGCCGACGAGGGCGCGCGCCATGGACTTGGCGCGGATTTCGCCCTCGATGCCGTCGGCGATCGCCTTCTTGATCGTGCGCGGGGTGATGCCGTGCGTGACGTTATAGGCGAGCTGGATCTCGCGGCGGCGGTTGGACTCGTCGATGGCGCGCTGGAGGGACGAGGTCATCTGGTCCGCATAGAGGATGACGCGGCCGTCCACGTTGCGCGCCGCGCGGCCTGTGGTCTGGATGATGGAGGTCTCGCTGCGGAGGAATCCCTCCTTGTCGGCGTCGAGGATCGCGACGAGCGTGACCTCGGGCAGGTCGAGGCCTTCGCGCAGCAGGTTCACGCCGACGATGCAGTCGTGCTTGCCTTCGCGGAGGGCCTTGAGGATCTGGACGCGCTCGAAGGTCTGGATCTCCGAGTGGAGGTACTTCGCCTTCACGCCTTCCTCCTCGAGGTACTCGGCGAGGTCCTCGGCGAGGCGCTTGGTCAGGGTCGTGACGAGGGCGCGCTCCGACTTCTTCGCGCGCTCCTTGATCTCGCGGATCAGGTCGGGCACCTGTCCCTGCGCGGGGCGCACGACGATCGCGGGGTCCACGAGCCCGGTCGGGCGGATGATCTGCTCGACCGCGACGCCGCCGGAGCGCTTGAGCTCGTACGGCGCCGGCGTCGCGCTCACGAACACGGTCTGGCCGACGACCGTCTCCCACTCCGCGAACTTCAGCGGCCGGTTGTCCAGCGCGGACGGCAGCCGGAAGCCGTGCGCGACGAGCGTCTCCTTGCGGGCGCGGTCGCCGTTGTACATCCCGCCGATCTGCGGCACCGAGACGTGCGACTCGTCCACGATCGTCAGGAAGTCCTTCGGGAAGTAGTCGATCAGGCACGCCGGCCGCTCGCCCGGTTTGCGCCCCGAAAGGTGCCGCGAGTAGTTCTCGATCCCCTTGCAGTACCCGACCTCCTGGAGCAGCTCCAGGTCGTACTTCGTCCGCGCTTCCAGCCGCTGCGCCTCCAGCAGCTTCCCCTCGCCGCGCAGCTCCGCCAGCCGCGCGCCCAGCTCCTCGTGGACCGCCTCGATCGCCGTGAGCATCTTTTCCTGCGGGGTCACGAAGTGCTTCGCCGGGTACACGGTGTAGTCGTCGTACTGGTACAGGTCCGAGCCGGTCACCGGGTTGATCTCGGTGATCTTCTCGACGGTGTCGCCGAACAGCCGGATGCGCAGCGCCGTCTCCGCGTAGGCCGGGTAGATTTCAACCACGTCGCCCTTCACCCGGAACTTCCCGCGCGTCAGGGCCACGTCGTTGCGCTCGTACTGGAGCTCGATGAGGCGGCGCAGCAGCGTGTCACGCGGGATGTCGTGTCCCGAGCGCACGGGGATGACCATCGCGCGGTAGTCGGCCGGCGTGCCGAGGCCGTAGATGCAGGACACGGACGCGACTACGACGACGTCGTCCCGGCTGAGCAGCGCGGACGTCGCCGCGAGCCGCAGCCGGTCGATGTCCTCGTTGATGTCAGCGTCCTTCTCGATGTAGATGTCCTTCTGCGGGATGTACGCCTCGGGCTGGTAGTAGTCGTAGTACGACACGAAGTAATGCACGGCGTTCTTCGGAAAGAACTCGCGGAACTCCGAGTAGAGCTGCGCCGCGAGGGTCTTGTTGTGCGAGATCACGAGCGTCGGCCGCCCCCAGCGCGCGATGACGTTCGCCATCGTGAAGGTCTTGCCGCTGCCCGTGACGCCGAGGAGCGTCTGCGCCGTGCGGCCGGCCTCGAGCCCCGCGAGGATCTTCTCGATCGCTTCCGGCTGGTCCCCCGCCGGCTCGTACGGCGCGTGCAGCTCGAACGCCGCGCGCGACGACCCGCGGCGGTCGGCGTCGGACGGGACGGGGGAGAGCGACGGGTTGGGGCCGCGGGGCATGCCCGGCATTACACTCCCGCGACCGAATCGGCGTCCACCCGATGTTCAGCGCTGCGGGAGGTCGCCCTTCGAAGACGTGTCCGCATCCCGCCGCGGCCGGGGGCTCCCGAGCCACGCCGCGATCCCTTCACGGTCGGACGGCCGGCACAGCACGAGCACGCGGTCGCCCGCGCGGAGCAGCGTCGAGGCGTTCGCCGGCGTGAGTCCGTCGGCGCGGCGGACGAGGAGCGGCAGGACGTCGGAGGGGAAGGGTGCGTCGCCGAGGGGGCGTTTCGCGGCGCCGCGTTCGCCGACTTCGAACTCCTCGAAACCGGCTTCCCGGGCGTCGAGCTTCTGGAGCCAGGCCGTGAGGGGGACGGGCCGGCCGAACAGGAGCTGCGCGCCCTCGCGGTCCAGCGTCTCGTCCATGCCCCGGCGGTCGGAGTCGTCGAGCGCGACGTGGACTTCGTCGAGTTCGTGGTCGTGGACTGCGATCATCGCGGCCGCCTGGTTCACGGCCGAGCGGGCCGTCGCCGCGACGAACACGTCCGCGTCCATCAGCCGCGCCTGCGCCAGCGCTTCCCGGTCGCTCGCGTCGCCCACGACGCCGCGCATTCCCGCCTGGAGGACGGACTCGATGAGAATGGGGTTCCGGTCGATGAAGGTCACTCGGCGCCCGGCATCGCGATAGGACTCGCCGATGCGGCGGGAGATCCGGTTGGCGCCGATGAGGATGACGGAACGCGCGTGGGGTCGCTCGATGCGCAGGAGCGCCGCGATCGGCCCGGCGGAAAGGCCCTGGGCGAGGACGGTGATGAAGATCGTGAGGAAGACGAGGGACTCCGCGCGGTGGGCCTGGGGGTCGCCCTCCCGCTCGAGGAGGAGGGAGGCGAGGGAGGCGACCGACGCGGCGACGATCCCGCGGGGGGCGACCCAGGAGAGAAAGATCTTCTCGCGCAGGTTGAGCCGTTCGCCCCAGGTGCAGAGGAAGACGTTGACCGGGCGAATGGCGAAGATGACGACGAGAATCGTGAGGAAGCCCGGCCATCCTTCCGAGAGCATGCGCTGGCGGCTCAGATTGGCGGCAAGGAGGACGAAGAGGACGGAGAGAACGAGGATGGTGATGAGTTCCTTGAACTCGCGCAGTTCGCGGTGATCGCGGCGCACGCCGTGCTGCACGACGAGACCGGCGCACACGGCGGCCATGATCCCCGCGTCCTGGCGCCAGTTCTCCGCGATCTGGTAGGCGCCGAGCGCGCAGCCAAGCGTGATGAGCGGGATGAGGCGCTCCAGCGCCGGCGTCCGGCCCTTCACCGCCAGCCCCGCCAGGTATCCGAGCGCCCCTCCAATGGCGGCGCCGATGCCGAGCCGGAGGGCGAAGTTGCCGAGGTGGTGACCGAGGCTACCCTGGGGGGACAGGACGTACTCCAGGCAGACGGCGGCGAGGATCGCGCCGACGGGGTCGGCCAGGATGCCTTCGCCTTCCATGATGGAAGCGACTTCGGGGCGGAGGCGGACGCGGCGGAGGATGGGCTTGATGACGGTCGGGCCCGTGACGGTGACGAGGGCGCCGAAGAGGGCCGCGTGGGCGGTGGGCAGGCCGGCGACGAATTTTGCGGCGATCGTCGCGAGGACAAAGGTGATCGCGACGCCGAGGGAAATCAGGAGCCGGATGCTCCGCTGCACCTGGACGAGGTAGCGCAGGCGGAGGGTCATTCCTCCCTCGAACAGGATGAACGCGACCCCGAGGCGGACGAGGACTTCGAGCCCGGAACCGAGCGTCGAGGGCTGGACGAGTCCGAGCCCGTCGGGCCCGAGCAGGACGCCGAGCCCGAGCAGGAAGATGATGCTTGGAAGTCCGGAGATGGCGCTCAGGGCCTGCCCGAGAATGCCCGCCATCAGGGCGACGACGAGCAGCCTAGTGACTTCCGCTCCGTGGCTCATGCATCGGCGGGGCAGGGACGGCCGGCTGCGGCGGGCGGGGTCATGGGGGGACGCAGTATATCAGCGCTTCCCGGGGCGGCGACGATCACCCGCGCCGTTGGCCGCGGGACTCGCGGTACCACGTCTCGCCCTGCGGCGTCATGCGGACGGCCATGGCGACGCGGATGCCGTTCGAGAAGAAGGCCGCGTGGATGTGATTGACGCCGGAGTGGCTGGCGCGGTTGCGCGGCGGGGCCTGCGTGAAGGCGCCGCCCTTGCCGAGGCGCATGGTCCCGTACCCGAGACCGGGATCGGAAAGGCACCAGTTCCACGAGTTCCCGGCGAGGTGACGGATGCCGTACGGCGACTCGTCGTACGGGAACTCGCCGACCCCGACCGGGTAGAAACCGTCCCCGTGCGAGCCGTACGAGTTGCAGAGGCACGTGTCGAACGTCTCGCCCCACGGGTAGGCGCGGGCGTCCACGCCGCGGGCGGCCTTCTCGCCCTGGTCTTCATGGAGAAGCGTGTAGAGGCGTCCCTCGCGCCGCGACTTCCAGCGCGCGTAGGCCGCCGCGTCGGCCCACGAGACGCCGAGGACGGGCCAGTCGGCGCGCCAGTCGGCGGAAGCGCCGTCGAGGCGGCGGGACTGCGCGCGGATTTCGGGCGGCATCGCCGCATCGGGCACCGCGTAGCCGCCGCCGGGGAGCCGCGGCCAGTAGAGCACGCCTTCCTTGCCCATCCGCGGGACGCGCTTCGCCGCCTCCGCGGGATTCCCGCGGTCGAGCTCCGTGAGGAACGCGGCGTACTCGGCGCAGGTGACCGGCGTGCGGGCGGCGAGGAAGTCCGGGACGTCCACGATCGCGGCGGGGCCGGAGGCGGGGTTGCCGGCGTCGCCCTGGGAGTGGAAGGGGCCCCCGGCGACCGGGAGGAACCCTTCGGGGATTTCGCCGTCCGCGAAGACGGTCACGTCGACGTCGGCGCGCTCGAGCCGCAGGATCTCGACCGGGACGCGGACGGGCGGTCCCTCGCGAGGGACGACGAGGACTAGCCACGAGCCCTTCGGGAGCTGGCGGTTCTCGACCGGTGTGCGGCCGAGGTGCAGCCCGGGGCCGCGCGGGCGGTACGGCGAGTCGCCGAACGCGCGGTCGAGCGCGGCGGGCGGGCAGGGCGGGCCGCCCTCGAGAGCGCTGACGGGGACGAGGACGCGGTCTTCCTCCTCGAAGCGCCACGCCCAGGCGTCGGCGCCGGGGGCGGGGGAAGGCTCGCAGCCCGCGGCGTGGACGCGCAGCGCGACGGGCTCCGCGACCTCGAGTTCCGGCACGCACTCGACCTGCGGCCCTTCCAGCCGCCGGCCCGACCACGGGTGGAAGCCGCACACGTCCAGCTCGTCCGGGGCGACGGGGCGCGGCTCGCGCAGGCAGGCGCAGCGGTAGGCGCGCGTGCGAAGGGTGAGGCGTCCCTCGCCGCGCAGGCGTTCGTTGAGGGCGCCGTCGTTCCACCGCTCGGCCTGGGCGCGGTGGAGGATCATCGCGCGCCGGTCGCCCGCCGCCTCCGCCTTCACGAACCCGTCCCAGTGGAACTCCGCCATGAGCCGCCGCGCCTCCGCGTGGTCCGGGGCGTTGGCGAGCGCGGCGTCGAGCGAGGCGTTGGCCTGGGACGCGAAGCGCGCGGCGTCGCGCGCGAGCCGCTCGGCGCTGTCCTCGGCGGCCCACAGGCGTTTCTTCTCCTCGCGCGGCGCGTGGTTCGGGATCTCGCGCTCGAGCCGCAGCGCGTGCCTCCTCGCGTCGGCGGCCTGGTCCTCGAGGCCGCGCTCCTTCCCGAGGTCCGCGGCGGCCTGCGCGGCGAAGTCGTCGGCGAGGCGGCGGCGCCGGTCGCGTTCCCGGCTTCCCTCGAGGTGCGCGTCCAGTTCGGCGGCGAGGGCGGAGGCGTCCGGATAGCGGTCCTCCTTCCGGTGGGACAGCGCACGGAGGCACGCGGTTTCGAGGTCCGGCGGCACGGCGGGCCACGCGGGGGCCGGGGCGGCGCCCGGCCGCGCGGGCGCCTCCGATGCGCGCCGCCGGATCACCGCGCTCGGCGCTTCCGGCGACGACGACACCACCTTGCTCAGGATCTCGAGGCTGGTGCCGCCCTCGAACGGCGGCCGGCCGCAGAGGATCTCGTAGAGGATGGCGCCGAGCGCGTAGACGTCGCTGCGCGCGTCGATGGCGTCGACGTCGCCCATCGCCTGCTCGGGCGGCATGTACTCGGGGGTCCCCATGACGTCGCCCACCATCGTGAGCGCCGGCCCGCCCGGCGCGCCCGCCTTCAGCGGCACCGCGGCCTCGCCGGGCGCCTTCGCCAGCCCCCAGTCCACCACGAGCGTCTCGCCGAACTCGCCCAGCATGATGTTGGACGGCTTGACATCGCGGTGAATGACGCCCCGCGAGTGCGCGAACGCCAGCGCGCGGCACGCGTCCCTCAACGCCTCCACGAGCCGCCGCTGCGTCCAGCCCGCCGGCGGCGCTCCCCTCCGCATCGCCCCCAGCACGTCCGCCATGTCGCGCCCCGCGATCTTCTTCATCGCGAAGAACAGCTCCGTCTTCCCGTGCCCCGCCGGCAGCGCTCCCAGGTCGTACACCGGCACGATGTTCGGGTGCTCCAGCCGCGCCGTGATCCGCCCCTCCCGCGCGAACCGCTCCACCAGCTCCAGCGGTGCGCCCCCCAGCAGCAGCTTCAGCGCGACCGCCCGCCCCGTCCGCGCGTCCTGCGCCTCCACCACACGCCCCAGCCCGCCGCGCCCGAGCTCGCGACCCAGCGCGTACCGCGCGTCCTCCTTCGCCTTCCGGCGCTTCGGCTTCCCGGGCATGCGCGCAGTGTATTCGCCGGGGTCGTGAAACCCGAAAGACCCGCGCCCTGTAGGACTCCCCACACCCCTCCCGGAGCCCCCATGCGCCCCTTCGCCGCCGCCTTCTTCGCCCTCCTCGCCGCCTCCTGCACCGGCGAACCCGTCCCCCCCGCCGCCGAACTCGAGAAGGTCGCCGTCGAGGTCGAAGGCAAGCGCGTCGCCATCGTCGACGGCGCGGCGTTCGTGTACGACGCCGACGCGAAGAAGTGGGAGTTCTACAAGCGGATCGTCGAAAAGGGCTGGTTTGAGAAGAACTACGTCGTCGAGGGCGACCGCGTCTTCCGCAAGGCCGACGACGGATCGAAGGTCGAGGTCTCCCGGCATTTCAAGTCAGGCTTCGAGGACGCCGCCTCGCTCAAGGACCTCATCGGCCTGAAGCACGGCTGGACGGCCTTCACGCTCCAGTCGCCGAAGACCCCGGAGGTGAAGGACTACGTCGCGCTGCGCCGCCGCATCCTCAAGGAGGGGGCGGCGTTCCTCGACAACGTCGTCGAGCCCTCCACCGCGAAGGCGCACGGCGGCAAGGCAGCGCTGCGCTGCCGCTCGGTCGCCTCCACGAAGGAGATGGTCTGCGCGAAGGCCTCGCTCGACACCGAGCTCCTTCACTTCCGCAAGGGCGACGACTTCTGGTTCAGCGCCTGGTACTACATCGAGGATCGCGTGCCCTTCACACTCATGGACCTGGAATCGACCTGGATCGAGGGGCACTCGGGGATCCGGATCACCACGTCGGAGGCGGGCCTGGGGTTCGAGCTGAAGCATCCGCCGAAGCCTCACTACCGTCCGACGAACCCGACGCCGATCCCGGTGGGGAAGTGGTTCCGGGTGGTGGCGCACGTGAAGCTCGACGAGAAGGACGGGGTGTGCGAGCTGTGGCAGGACGGGGTGAAGGTGTGCGAGGGGAAGGGGCAGACGCTGCCGATGGCCGACACGGTCTGCAACTCGCTGGAGGTGGGGATCAGCGCGACGAACGTGGAGAGCACGACGTGGGTGGACGACGTGGAGGTGTCGGACCGGGAGATCAAGTGAGCTACGGCCCGGTCGTAAACAGCCAGGCGTGCCCGACGCCGAGCGACACGCCGTTCACGCTCGAGATCGAGGCGGCGAGCGAGGCGGTGTAGGTGGCGAAGGGGGCCAGGGGCGCCGAGGGCGTGAACGTGGCCTCGTCGGTGGTCGTGTTGTAGGTGATGACGCCGGCGATCGGCGCGCCGAGGGGATCCCTCACGATGAACGTCCCCGTATTGATCGTCGCGACGTTCATCGGTTCGGAGAAGCGGACGAGGACGACGGCCGTCAGCGCGACGCCCTTCTCGTCGGGGATGGGCGACTCGAACTCGATGTCAGGGCGGTAGACCGTCTCGTCGCCGTTGGTCTGCACGGCGCTCGAGCTGTGCTTCTCCTTGCACCCCGCGACGGCCAGCGCCGCGACGACTGCGATCGCCAGGATCCTCACGACGGCCTCCTTCCGGGAGACCCCCCGCCGGCATCATACACCAGGCCGGGAGGGCGCTTCATTCCCGCCGCCGCGCCGCCACGAGCGCCCCCGCGACCCCGGCGAGCAGGCATGCGGCGAGGCTCAGCGGCGCCGTGGCGCCCTCCGTCAGCCACTCCCCGCCGTGCGACCCGAGGATCACGATCGCCTCGACCGCCGACATTCCGCGCTCCCGGGCCGTCGCCGTCGCGAATCCCGCGACGTTCCCGAGCAGGCACGACCACGCCGAGAACCCGCCCGCCAGCAGCGCGGCCCGCAGGTCCGTCCGCCGGCCCGCAAGCCGTACCGCGAATCCCACGAGGATTCCCACGCACGCGCCCGGAAGCGCGTTCCGCAGCCCCGTGAGTCCCAGCACCGCCCCCCATCCGGCGGCGCAGAGCAACGCCGAAGCGGACCCGGCGAGGGCGGCCCATCTCAGCGGGGGAAGCGGGTCGGGCGAGGACACGCCGGCATCGTAATCGATGGGACAGGCTTCCTCGCCGGGCGACCCGTCTCTTCGTGGGTTATAGTGAGGTCCCGGGGGGGGGATGCCTGCGGAGGTCCCGTGTTCCGTCACGTCGCGCTCGTCGCCGTCCTTGCCCTCCACGCCGCCGCCGCCACGCCCGAAGCGGCCCTTGCCGAGGAACACGCGAAGCTCGCCGCCGAGGCCGACAAGCAGGGGCTCCGCGAGGAGGCCGCGACCGAGGCGCGCGCCGCGCTCCGCCTCGCCCCCGACCACGCCGCCGCGAAGGCGCTTCTCGAGAAGATCGGGCCGGTCCGCGTGACCGAATGGCCGGACGCACTGCACGGGAAGTACGTCGCGTGGTCGAAGAAGCGCGCGGGCCAGCGCGTGGCGGCGGCGAAGAAGCTGGCGACGGCGGCGGAAGCGGCGGGGAAGGCGGGGAGCGCGGACGAGTCGAAGCGGCTGTACGGTCTCGCGCTGGAGGAGGACCCGGACTGCGCGGCGGCGCGCAAGGCGATGGGGTTCGAAAAAATGGACGTCGTGGGGTGGGTGCCGAAGGAGGAGGCGGACAAGCGGAGAAAGGGGCTGCTGCCGTGCGGCGCCGACTGGGTGCCCGCGAAAGACGCGGCTGCGCGCCGCGCGAAATGGCCGGAGGCGTGGGAGGTCCGTTCAGCCCATTTCCTCGTCCGCACGAACACGTCGGAGAAAGACGGCCTGGCGATGGCGGCGCGCGCCGAGGAACTGCTCATCGCTCTTCGCCGCGAGCTCGAGGGCGCCACGGACACGCTCCCGCCCCCCGCGACGCCGTGGGAGATCCACTATTTCGCGACGCGTGCCGACCTCGACGCCCACATCGACTCCGTCCACGCCGGCAAGGCGTTCCTCAAGCAGATGGGCGGTTTCTACTCGCCGCAGGACAAGATCTCGCACTTCTGCCCGCCCGCCGAGCGCGCCATCTCGACGCTCGAGGACATCGTCCGCCACGAGGCCACGCACCACCTCCTCGGCGACCTCTGGCCCCTCGGCGCTTCCCAGTTCAAGCCCGGCTACTGGGCCTGGGAGGGGATCGCCTGCTACTTCGAGACCCTCGAGGTGAAGGACGGCAAGATCCTCACCGGCCGCCGGGACCACGCGCGCCTCACCGTCGCCAAGGACGACCTCGCCAAGGGGAAGTTCAAGACCCTCGAGGTGCTCGCCGGCGGCGACCAGAACACCCTCGGCGGCATCTACGAGCAGTCCGCCGCGCTCGCCCACTTCTTCATGCACTCGGAGGGCGGCAAGAAGCGCGACAAGTTCGTCGAGTACCTGAAGATCATCGCGAAGGGGAGCGGCGAGGCGGGGACGTGGGAGAAGTGCTTCGGGAAGAAGCCGGCGGAGATGCAGGCGGAGTTCGAGGCGTACGTGAAGGGGCTGAAGTAGGCACGCGGCACGCGATTCGCGATTCCACTCGCCGGTGTTGTCAAACCGCGGCGGCAGGCGTCGCGAGACGTCCCTGCCGGGCAGACGTGGACACGGCCGTGCAGTCGCGCCCGGCGCGAGCCATGGCGGACCGCATTCAGGAGGGGGACCTATGTTCGGGAGTTTCTCGCGCAGTTTCGCGCTGGTGCAGCAGAGCTGGTCGGTCCTCCGGAAGGACCGGGAAATCCTGATCTTCCCGGTGCTCTCCGGGCTGATCTCGCTCGGCGTCGCGGCCTCCTTCGTGGTTCCGGTCATCCTGATGGCGCTCAATCAGCCGCACCCTGCGCCCGGGGGACGCGGGCACTCGGGATTCCAGTGGGACGCGATTTACTACGCCTACCTGTTCGGCTTCTACCTCGTCAGCTACTTCGTCACGATCTTCTTCAACGTCGGCGTCATGAAATGCGCCGCGATCCGGATGGACGGAGGCGACCCGACCATCGCGGACGGGTTCAAGGGGGCGTTCGCGCACGCCGGGAGCATCCTGATGTGGTCGCTCGTCTCGGCGACGGTCGGCGTGGTGCTGCGGATGATCGAGAGGCGCGCCGGGCTGGTCGGGAACATCGTCGCCTCGCTGGTCGGCATCGCGTGGTCCCTGCTCACCTACTTCGCCGTTCCCGTGATCATCTTCGAGAACACGGACGCGATGGCCGCGATCCGGCGCTCGGGCGAGCTGTTCAAGAAGACCTGGGGCGAAGCCGTCGTGGGGGAGTCGGGGATGGCCCTGTTCTTCGGCCTGCTGTTCCTCGCGGGCCTGGTCCCGCTGGTGGGCGTCGGGATCCTCGCATCGCAGGGGACCGCGGCGATTCCGCTCGTCGCCATCGTGGCGGCGGTCGTGCTCGTCTACTGGATCGCGCTGGCGGTCGTCTCCGCGGCGCTCCAGGGAATCTTCCACGTCGCGCTCTACCGGTACGCGGCGACCGGGCAGGTTCCGGACGAGTTCTCGGAGGACCTCGTGGCCGGGAACTGGCGGCCGAAGACGGGCGGGTTCTTCAGCCGGTAGGTCGCCCTCGCAGGCCTCCGGGCAACCTCGATCTCTCAGAAGCGACCCTTGCCGTGCGGGGCACGCGCGGTGCGATATACTGTCTGCATGAAGCGACGCACGAACGGCCACAAGACACTCAGCCTGACCGCCCTGCTCGAGCGCGACGACGACATGTTCGTAGCGCTGTGCCCCGAGCTCGACGTCGCCAGCCAGGGGAAGACCGTCGAGAAGGCCATGGCCAACCTGAAGGAAGCCGTGGATCTGTTCCTTGAGTGCGCGAGCCCCTCGGAACTCCGGAGCCGCCTCCGCTCGGAGGTCTACGTGACGCGCTTCGAAGCCGCGCATGGGTAAGTTGCGCGTTCTGTCCGGCAAGGAAGTCTGCGCGGTCCTCGAGAAGCACGGATTCGCGCGAATCCGGCAGCGCGGGAGCCACATCGTGATGCAGCGGGCACACGACGGCACGACGACGACCGTGCCGGTTCCGGACCACAAGGAAGTGAAGCCGGGCACCTTGCGAGCGATCATCCGGCAGAGCGGCGTGCCAAGGTCCAGCTTCGAGATTGTCTAGCGCAGGCTCGAGTCAAGGCGGTCCCGTGCGCGCCAGGAATACCTGCTTGCAGTCCGCCCACCTTTCGTCCGGCTCCGGGGACCCCTGGGGGATGAACTCGATTCCGCAGGCGCTGAATCCGAATGTCGGGCCATCTTTCACGGTTTGTCGACATGCATCCGTATTCCAGGGATCGCTGCCCGCTGTTGTGAAAAGGACCACGTTGTGTTGCGCCAGTTGAATGCGGAGCGACACGAGGGAGACTGTGCCTGCTCCGGTAGACTCGATCCTGCGGTCGGAGTGGAAAGGCGTTTCCCGATTCGAGTCCGCGAGCACCCTCTGGACCATCAGGGGGAGGTGTCGGAGGTCACTTCGGACCCACTCGTCCAGGGTGCCCTTGCCCGGCAAGTCCACTCCGGGCCATGTCGCAGACGCGCGACCGGCGATTCCCGCCGAACCCGTCACTTCCACGGTCGGGTGATGGTTCTCGCCGGCGAGAATTCGAACCAGCTCAGGCAGCATGACGTCGTCGGGCCCGCCCGGGAACCGGACGAACACCGGGCTGTGCGTCGACACCTCGAATGGAGGGATGTGCAGGTCGCCGAGACGAAATCCCCGGCACTCGAGTTCCACACGTCAGTGCGTCCCCATTTCAGTGCCCTTTCCCCGCCTCCACCCCCTTCGCCGCTTCCGCCGCCTTCACCGCTTCGAGGGCGCCGGCCTTCCACGACTGGACCTGGTTGCGGCCGCTTTTCTTGGCGACGTAGAGCGCCTCGTCCGCGCGCGAGACGAGTTCCTCGGGGGCCTTCATGTCCGCCGACCACTCCGCGACGCCGAAGCTCGCCGTGACGTTCAGCTTCTTCGTCTCCCCCTGCATCGTCTTCCCCTCGATCTTCTTGCGCAGCCGCTCCGCGAGCGCGGCGGCCTGCTCGGCGGACGTCTCGGGGCAGAGCACGCCGAGCTCCTCGCCGCCGTAGCGGTACGCCTCGTTCGAAGAGCGGATCGACTCGCGGACGATCTTCGCGACTTCCTTGAGGACCATGTCGCCCGTGAGGTGGCCGTAGGTGTCGTTCACCTTCGTGAAGTGATCGACGTCGACCATGATGAGCGCGAGCGGCTCGCCGTGGCGGCGCGCGATCGCCTCGTGGTGGTGGAGCTGGTTGGAGAAATGGCGCTTGGTGAAGAGCTTCGTCATGCCGTCGCGGATGGTGCGCTCGTAGAGGTCGGGGGTCTTGATCGCGAGGGCGACGAAGTTCATGAGCTCGTACAGTTCGCCCTCGAGGCGCTTTGCGAACGCCGCGCGTTCTTCGCCCTCGGCGTCCACGGGGATCTCGACCTGCAGCGCGCCGATCGTCTCGCGATCGGCGGTGATGGGGATGGCGAATCGGAGGACGGCGCCGTCGTCGCGGGAGACGAGGCGGCGGGCGGTGAAGGCCTCGCCGGCGATGGCGGCGTCGATCTTGGCGCGGGCGACTTTCGCGGCCTCGGTGACGGCGTCGCCCTCGCGCCAGACGGCGCGGAGCTGCAGCTTTTCCTCGGAGAACAGGTGGATGGCGACGAGCCCTGTGTCGGGCGTCCCCGCGGCCTGCGCGACGAGGCCGAGCACCCGCTTCGCGATCGCCCCGAACTCCAGCTCTTCGCGCAGGACGAGCATCATCTCGCGGGCCGCGGTCAGGAACTCGACGCGGCGCTCGAGGGCGTGCTTGGAGCGCGCGGCCTCCTGCCCGGCGGCGAGGTAGACGTTGGCCTCCTTCGCGAGCTCCTTTTCGCGACGGCCGGCGAGCGCGAGCAGCAGCCCGAGGACAAGGGCGTAGACCGACGTCAGCGCCGCGAACGCCGCCAGCATCGGGATCACGCCGCCGCGGTTCGCCGCCGACTGGTACTCGTCGCCGAACTGCCAGATCGTCGCCAGCACGAACGTCGCCGCCGGGAGCGTCGCGAACAGCGCGAACCACGCGAGCCGGCGCTTCACCGCGCCTCCGTGAACCGGGCGATCCGCTCGGCCGCGCGCCGGGTGACGCCTTTCACGCGGCGGACCTCGGCGGGGTGGCGGAACGGCCCGTTGGCGGCGCGGTCGGCGACGATGCGCGCGGCGGTCTTCGGGCCGACGCCGGGGAGGAGGTCGAGGTCGCGCGCGGAAGCGGAGTTGAGGTCGAGGCGGGCGCGGATCGGCGGGGGCGTCGCGGGGGGGAAGAGCGCCGGGACGGCCGCGCCGGCCGCCGCGAGCGCGGCGGCCACGGCGGCGACGGCCGCGGCGCGGGAGGTCATGCGCCCATGTTAGGGCAAGGTTACGGCCCGTCAATGCAGGACGGGATTGCCCGGCGGCCGGCCCTCGAGCACGGCGAGGAGGTTCTCGGCGGCCATGACGGCCATGCGGTTGCGCGTCTCGAACGTCGCGCTCCCGATGTGGGGGAGGAGGACGGCGTTCTCGCGCTCCATCAGGCCGGGGTGGACGGCGGGCTCGTCCTCGAAGACGTCGAGGCCGGCTGCGAAGATCCGCTTGTGACGCAATGCGTCAACGAGAGCGGCCTCGTCCACCACCGGGCCCCGCGACGTGTTCACCAGCACCGCCGTCGGCTTCATGCGCGCCAGGAACGCCGCGTCCACCGCGTGCCGCGTCTCCGGCGTCAGCGGCACGTGCACGCTCACCACGTCCGCCGTCGACGCCAGCTCTTCCCGCGTCACGGCCCGCGCACCGCACTCCTTCTCGAACTCCGGCTCCGCCGAGCGCGAGTGGTAGACCACGTCCATCCGGAACCCGCGCGCCATCCGCGCCACCTCCTGCCCGATCCGGCCCGCCCCCAGGATCCCCAGGCGCTTCCCCACGAGCGTCTGCCCCTGCAGCAGCATCGGGTCCCAGCCGCGGAAGCGTCCCGCGCGGAGGAACCGTTCGGCCTCGCCGAGGCGGCGTGCGGCGGCGAGGATGAGGGCGAAGGCGAGCTCGGCGGTGGCCTCGGTGAGGCAGCCGGGCGTGTTGGTCACGACGATGTCGCGGCGTTTCGCCGCCGCGAGGTCGATGTGGTTCGTGCCGGCGGACATCGTGGCGACGACGCGGAGGCCGGGGACCTCGAGGATGTCCGGGCCGATGGAGTCGGTGAGCTGGCAGAGGATCCCCGAGCACCCGTCGGCGCGCCGCGCGATCTCGGCGGGGGAGAGCGGCCCCGGGCTCATGTCCACCGTGACGCGCGGGAACAGCAGCGCCAGGCCGGCTTCGGGGATCGGGCGCGTGACAAGGATGCGGGGCATCCGGACAGGGTAGGGGGGGCGCCCCGCGCGGGCAACCGTTGCGAGCGCCGCGGCCCGCCCCCACAATCCCGTCGTGCCCCGCATCCGCGTCATGGCCCTCGTCCTCGAAGCCTGGGATTTCATGAACACCTCCCAGATCGCGGTGCTGTTCACGCGCGAGCTGGGGAAGGTCCGGGGGCTGGCGAAGGGGGCGAAGCGCGAGGGGGGCGCGTTCCAGGGCGGGTTCGACGCGGGGTCGGTGTGGTCGGTGGAGCTGCTGCGCAAGTCCGAGGGGCTCGACCTGCTGACGAGGGCGGAGATGTCGGAGGATTTCCCGCGGCTCCGCGCCGACCTCTCGGCGCTCTACGGCGCGTTCTACGTGCTGGAGCTCGCGGGCGCGCTCACGGTCGAGCACGAGGCCGAGCCGGAGTTCTGGGACGCGGCGATGGGGGCGCTGCGCCTCCTCGACCGCGGCGCGCCCCGCGACATCGTGCTCTTCGCCTTCGAGGCCGCCGCCATGCGCCACCTCGGCTTCATGCCCCGCGTCGACGACTGCGCGTCGTGCGGCGGGAAGCTCCCCGCGCGCCCCGCGTTCTCCCCGCGTTTCGGCGGCGCCCTCTGCGCCGCCTGCGCCCCCCGCGACCCCGGCTCGCGCTTCGTCTCCGCCGGCGGCCTCAAGATGATGGCGCGGCTCGCCGAGGGCGCCATCCCGCTCGAGTCGCTCAACGTGGACGGCCGCATCGGGGCGGACCTGCGCGCGGCGTTCGACCTGTACTGGTTGAACCTGCTGGGGAGGGAAGTGCGCGCCGCGAGGTTCGTGCGCGGGTGAAGGGAGGTTGGTGGTTGGTGGTTCGTGGTTGGGAGTGGGCAGTGGGCAGGGGGCAGGAACGAAACAGGCCCGGTATCCGGGTGGAGGTCGGGAGGCCGGCCAGCCCCCTGCCTGCTGTCCCCTGCCTACTGCCCACTCCCAACCACCAACCACGAACCACGAACCACCAACCTCCGTCCCCGCCTTGCGCCTTGCGCCGCCTTCCAGTAATCTCCCGACCCCCGTTTTCTTTTCGGAGACCGACAACGATGATGCGGACCCTGGTGATGGTGAAACCCGACGGCGTGCAGCGCGGCCTCGTCGGCGAGGTGATCGGCCGGCTCGAGCGCAAGGGCCTCAAGATCGCGGCCCTGAAGTTCATGCACCTCGGCAAGGATCGCGCGGAGAAGCTCTACTCGGTGCACAAGGAGCGCAAGTTCTACGCCTCCCTCATCAAGTTCGTGACCGGCGGCCCCGTCTGCGCCATCGCGGTCGAGGGCCCCTCGGCGATCACGCTCGTCCGCAACCTGATGGGCGCGACCTTCGGCACCGAGGCCGCCCCCGGCACGATCCGCGGCGACTTCGGCGCCTCCCGCTCCTACAACCTCGTCCACGGCTCCGACTCCCCCGAGTCCGCCGCGCGCGAGCTCCCCATCCTCTTCGACTCCTCGGACTTCGTGGACTACAAGGTCCTCGGCGCCCCCTGGGTCTACGACGAGGCGGAGGACAAGTAATGTTCCCCCCGGCCCGGTTCCTCCGCAGCCCCGGCGAGGCGGCTGCGGAGGGCGGGCGGGTCGGGCCGGCGGCGACGGCCTGCGCGCTGGCGGCGTTCGCGCAGGGCGTCGCGCTGAAGCTGGTCGTGGAGCGCCCGGAGTTCGCCCACGCGGACGCACCGCCCGTGAACGCGTCCTGGTGGTCCGTCGGCGCCAGCGTCGCCGGCGTCGCCATGGCGGCCTGGTTCATCCGCTCCACCCTCGTCGAGCTCGCGCTCGACTTCCGCCGCAAGTCCCGCAACATGCGCTCCACCATGCGCGCCACCGGCTGGATCTCCGCCCTCGCCGGCGCCGCCGGCGCCGCCTGGGGGTTCGCCGCCGTCGCGCTCGTGCCCAGGGGCGCCCCGCCCGTGATCACCTGGAAGGAAGGCGACCCCGCCACGCAGGCCCAGGTCGCCGGCACGCTGTGGGTCCTCACCGTGCCCTTCGCCCTGTTCTGGGTCTGGCGCGCCGTCTGGGAGGGGCGCGCGGCGGCGAAGCTCTACGGAAAACCCGTCGCCCTCGCCGTCGCCGTCTCCCTCGCCGCCGGACTCGGCGCCCTCCTCCTCGCCTTCATCGCCGTCCCGAGCGCCGTCGCGCAGTTCGACCGCGTCTCCAACGCCTTCTCGCGCTGATCCCGTGGCGAACGGTCCCGCCCCCGCTCCCGATCCGTCCGAAGCGCTCCGCGCGAAGCTGCGCGCCGCCGTCGAGAAGTGGCGCGACCGCGCGCGCGGCAAGATCTTCAAGCTCAAGCAGGCCGCCGAGGACACCTCGAAGGCGGACGAGCTGCGGCTGTTCGGCGAAGTCCTCAAGGTGCACCTCGCGGACGTCCCGCGCGGCTCGGACTCCGTGACCCTTCCCAACATGTTCGGCGGCCCCGACCTGAGGATCGCGCTCGAGAAGGCGAAGTCGCCGGCCGAGAACATGCGCGCGTATTTCCGGCAGTACCAGAAGGCGCTGCGCGGGCAGGAGGAGGTCGCGCGCCGGCTCGCCGCGGAGGAACGGTCGCTCGGGAAGATGGCCGGGATCGAGGCGGAGATCGCCGCCGCGGACGCCGCCGCGCTCGCGGGAATCGAGTCGCGGCTCCAGCAGCAGGGGCTCTTCCCGCGCCCCGTCAAAATGCGCGAAACGGTCCGTCCCGAAAAAAAAGGACCGAAGCACTTCGTCTCAGCCGACGGATTGGATATCCTCGTGGGCCGGAACGCGGAGGAGAACGAGGAGCTGTCGCTGAGGCTGGCGCGGGGGAACGACGCCTGGTTCCACGCGGAGGACCGCGCGGGGGCGCACGTCGTGGTGCGGATCCCGCCGGGAAAGGAACTCCCGCAGGAGACGCTTCTGGACGCCGCGACGCTGGCGGCGTGGCATTCGAAGCTTCGGGGGAGGCCGGTGGCGGAGGTGACGTGGACGCTTGCGAAGTGGGTGACGCGGGCGAGGGGGGCTCCGAAGGGGACGGTGCTGGTGCAGAAGGGGAAGGCGATCCGGTTGAGAGTGGAGCCCGCGCGGCTGGAGAGGCTGATGGAGCCGGCGCGGCGCCTGGGAGAGGAGTGAGCGATGGCGGGGGCGAAGGGGCATCGGCGGTGTCCTGCGTGCGGGAAGGGGTTTCGCGCGCGGAACCGGGTGCACGTCTACTGTTCGCGGGAGACGTGCAAGACGGCGCGCCGTGCCGGGTACATGAAGCGGTACATGTCGGGGTGGAAGAAGAAGCATCCGAACTACTGGAAGACGGAGCGGCAGCGGGAGTACATGAGGCAGTGGCGGGAGTCGCATCCGGAGTATTTCAAGGCGTGGCGTGAGAAGGCGAAGAGGAAGCGGGGGAAGTGAAGAGGGGTGAGGCGAGGGGCGGGGGCGGGATGGGAGTGCTGGCCGCGGGGTGGGGGTTCGTGGGCGGGCGCTGGGTGGAGGGGGTGGAGGTCCGCCACGAGCGCGGCGCGATTCTGTCGGTGCGGCGGGTGCGCGGGGCGGGGCGCGGGGTGATCCTGCTGCCGGGGCTTGTGAACGCGCACGCGCACCTGGAGCTGACGTTTCTCGCGGGGGAGCTGCGTCCCGCGCCGTTCCCGGAGTGGGCGGGGCGGCTGATGGAGGAGCGGGCGAAGCGCGGGCCGCGGGAGATCGAGGAGTCGCTTCGGGAGGGGATCCGGCTTTCGGTGGGGCACGGGACGGCGGCCGTGGGGGACTTTGCGTGGCAGTCGCGGAATGACGCATTGCGTCAATCCGGCCTGCGCGCGGTGAGCTGGCGCGAGGCGCTGGGGATCGCCCCGGGGCGCGCGGGCGAGGCGGCGCGGCGCGCGCTGGGCTTCCTGGAGCGGCGCACGGCGACGTGGACTCCCGGGCTCGCGCCGCACGCGCCGTACTCGTGCAGCCGCGAGCTGTACCGCCTCCTCCACGCCGCCGCGGCGCGCGCCCGGGTGCCCTTCGCGACCCACCTCTCCGAGCTGCAGGAGGAGATCGAGTACCTGCGGACGGGCGGGGGCGCGTTCGCGGCGATGCTGCGGCGGCTCGGGCGCGACACGGGGGGCTGGCGGCCGCCCGGGCGGCGGCCGGTGGCGTACCTTGCGGAGGCGGGCGTGCTGCGCGGGGCGACGGTCGCGCACGCGAACTACCTCACGGCCCGCGACGTCGCGACGCTTCGCCGCGCGCGCGCCGCGGTCGTCTGGTGCCCGCGGACGCACGCGTTTTTCGGCCATCCGGCGCACCCCGCGAGGAGGCTGCTGCGCGCCGGGGTGCCGGTCGCTCTCGGCACGGACTCGCTCGGCTCCTCGCCGTCGCTCGACGTCCGCGCGGAGATTCGCGCGGCGACGGAAAGGGGTTTCACGCTCGATGAGGCGCTCACGATGGCGACGAAGCACGGCGCCCGGGCGCTGGGGCTTCGCCGGGCGGGGAGGATCGCGCCGGGTTGCGCCGCGGACTTCACGATCGTCGCGGGGGAGAGTCCCGCGGACGCGCTGGCGGGCGCGGTGACGGGCGTGATGGTGGCGGGCCGGCGGGTCACGGCCTGACACCGGAATCTTGACGTCCGCGCCGCGATTCGCAGAATCCGCCGGCGAGGGAGGAATTTCATGAGACGCCGTTTCTTCGCAGTGTCGTTCTGTCTTCTCGTGGCCTGCTGCGCGGAGGGCCGTCCGCAGGCCGCCGCCGTCAGGGTGGAGGGGCCCGGTCCGTCGGCCTCACCGCCGAGGGTGCGCCCCGGCGTCCGGGCGACGCTCGTCGTGGCGGACGTGCCGCGCGCCCGCGTCGAAATCCGGGACTCCGAGGACCGCGAGGACGTCGTCGTCGTCGCATGGGCCGGCGGCGACCCGGTCGCGCGGCGCGCGGGCCGGAGCGACGGCGGGCTCGACAACTCGTTCGAGTGCGACTGGCCCGAGGCCGCGCCCGCGGACCGCTTCGAGGTCGAGTTCCCCGAGCGGGACGAGCGGGTGGAAGGGCGGGTCGTGCGGCCGGCGGCGGAGTGGACTGAAGCGCCTCCGGTGCGGGCCGAGGCTGTCGGCGGCTGGATCTGGCCCGAGTCCGGGTCGGGGTACGACCCGGCGCCGGTGGCCGGGGCGAGGGTGAGCGTGCGGATCGGCGGCGGGTTCTGGATCGAGGGGGCGGCGGAGACGTCGGCGGGAGGCGTGGAGAGGGAGAGGGACGAATTCGTGCCGGGGCGGACGGTCGCGGGGAGCGGGGCGAAGCCGACGTCCGGGGCCGGCACGCCGTCAGGGGGAGGGGGGATTCCGAACCCGAATCCCAATCCGAATCCGAACCCCAATCCCAACCCGAACCCCAACCCGAACCCGGGGCCTGGAAACTCCAGCACCGGTAACCCCCCGCCGGGACCAGGAATGACGACAGGGCCCGGCATGTCGCCGAATCGCCCGACCTCCAACCCCGCATCGAGGACGCCGTCCTCTTCACGGGAAATCCGCTCCCGCGACCACGTCCGCACCTGGACCTGGCTCGCAGGCGTCCGTTACGACGCGCTCAGCGCCGGCCCCGTCACCGTCTTCGCGGCGGCGGACGCCGGCCTGGCCCACCGCCGCTTCGAGCGAAGCGGCACGGAGTACGACCCGGTCGCCGAGGTCCGGACGGGCGTCGACGTCCGGCTCTGGGAGTCCGCTCGATTCTCCCTCGACGTGCGCGGCCGCGGCACGCGCGGGCTCGACGCGCGCGGGCGGCACTCCTGGCATGGCGCGGTTTCGCCGACCATCGGGATTTCGATCGGATTCTGAGGAGGAGTTCCATGCGACGACTGGCCCTGCTGTTCGTCCTCGCGTCCGCGGCGTTCGCCGAGCCCGCGCGCGCGACGCTGCGCGTGTACGCCCGCGACCGCGCCCTCGCCGTGCGCGCGCCGTCGGCGCACGCGACGCTCGAGGTCGTCCCGCGCGGGTCCGCCACGGCGACCCTGCGAGTCCAGCCGGACGAGCGCGGCTGGTGGCGGCTCGATGCCCTGCCCCTCGCCGGCGGCGCTGCGCTGCTCTGCGCCGGAGCGACCCTCGTCGAGCTGGTTCCGGCGGGAGGCGAAGCGCCCCCGGAGCCCCCGGCCCTGATCGAGGCCGGCGACGCGACGATCGAGGTTCCGGTTCCCGAGCTGGCCTCGGCGGAACCCTGGAACTGCGCGCTCACGCTCGCCAGCGATTCCGCCTCGATCCGCCAGGACTTCGAGGGCGCCGACATCGTCGTCTCCGGCGAGGCCCCCCTCGCGCGCGCCGTCTTCCTCGGCCACGTCGCGCCCGACCAGGCCGGCCCCAACGCCGCCACTCTCCGCGCCGCAGGCGCCACACGCACCTGGCCCGCCCGCGTCTACGCCTGGCGCTGGTCCGCCGAGCGCACGCGCGTCGTCCGCGGCGAGCCCGCACGCTTCCGCCTCGAAATCCAGGGCCTCCCCGACGGCGCCGAGTGCGACCTCGTCCTCACCGCTTCCAACGGCCTCACCCTCTCGCAGGCCCCCGGAACGTTCCAGCCCGAAGGCCCGGGCCGCTGGACGGCCCGCGTCCGGGCGGGCACATTTGTCTTCGAAGCGCCGGCGGACGGGGACGCTGTCGTCACCGCCGACCTGGCGCCGGCGTGCGAATCGGGGAGATGACATGAAGCGACTTGCGGTCCTGGCGGGAGTCGTGCTGGCGGCGGGGTGCGCGGGAGATCCGCCGCCGCGGTCGAAGGACGCGGAGGCGGCGTTCGACGCGTACCGGAGCAGCTGCGCCGCGGCGCAGCAGGTGTGCGAGCGGGCGGCGGACTCGAGCGGGATGGAGAAAGGGACCCGCGGGCTCGGCGCCTTCCTCGAGCAGTGGGGCGCGAACCCGGACCTGAAGCCGCCCGCGGACGCCGCCGAGCGCGGCACGGCGCTGCGCGAGCGCTTCATCGAGCTCGACGCGCTTCTGCGCTCCAGCCGCGCCGTCGCCGACGGCACCGGCGAGGACGAGGCGACCGTGCAGGCGCTGGACGACGCGCAGTCCGCCGTGCGCAGCCTCGTCGCGGCGATCCGCGACCTCGCGTCGCCCTTCGAGAAGGACATCGTCGCGTTCGCCTCGCGCGACCGGCAGAGCGACCTGGCGCAGCGCATGCTCGCCTCCTCGCAGGACCTTCGCGAAACGACGCTTCCCACCTGCGAAAACGCCGCGAGGTCGCTGGCGTCGGCGAGGGACGCGCTGAAGCGGGCGCTGGCGGTGAAATAGGAGGGTGAGATGGGGAACGCGGCGGGGGTGGCGGGGCTCGTGGCGCAGATCGGCGAGCTGCGGGAGGGGCTGGAGTCCCTGAAGGAGGACGTCAAGGGCATCGACCCGCGGAGCGGGATGATGCGGACGTTCGAGGCGGGGGAGGCGGCGGCGCTGAAGGGGAAGCTGGCGCGCGCGGAGGAGCGCCTTGCGGCGTCGCGGAAGTCGAAGGACGCGGAGGAGGCGGCGTGGCAGGCGGAGCGCGCGGCGCGCGTGTTGAACGACGTTGCGGCGACGCTGGCGCTCGAGGCGGCGGAGTTCCGCGCGGAGATGATCGCCTTCCGGTCGCGGCTGCGGCGCGAGGCGGACCTCGCGCGCTACGAGCGCTCGGTCGAGCGCGCGCACGAGGGCTTCCTCGCGGTCGCTAAGATTCTCGGCGGCATCGTCGCGGCCGTGGCGAAGATCCTGTGAGGGCGCGGCTCCTCGCGCCCGTCCTCCTCGCGGCCGCGGGCTGCGCCGCCGATCCCGGCCCGGCGACGGCGCCCGACCCCGCCGACCGCGTCGCGGATTTCACGCCCCTTCGCCTCGGCCAGCCCTTTCTCGGCGGCGCCCTCGAGGTCACGCGTCTCCGCCAGGATCGCGCCTCCGGGTCGCTGCGCCTCGCCGCGACGGTCGCGAACCGTTCGGGAAGTGCGCTTCGGCTGCGCTGGCGGTTCCGCTACGTGGACGCGGAGGGGTGGGAGCGGCGGTCGCGCGACAGCGCGGCGTGGCGGGAGGCGGAGATTCCGGCGGGAGGGGAGTGGGCCTGGGAGGGGGAGGCGGAGGTGAACGACGCGGCCGTGGTGGGGATGGACTGGCGGCTCGATCGTTAGCCGCCCTGGCGGGAGTTGCGCGGGTTCTCGATCGCGCGCAGCGCCCTCTCGGCCAGCCCGGCCGCCAGCGCGTTCACCTCGCGGCGCGTGCCCGACGCGCTGATCTCCTCGCGGGCCGCACGTCCGTCGCGCACGCGGAGCACGACGAGGCGGACCTGCACGCGGTCGCCGTTCACGCGGACGTCGCCCAGCAGCACGGCGTCGGCGTCGTGCGTGCGCGCCGCGGCCTCCGCCGCCGCTTCCATGTCCGGCGCTTCCGCAATCTCCGAGCCGGTGCGGGACTTCGGAAGGACGACGACGCGGCCGGCCGCGGCGAGGTCCCGGGAGACGAGGTCGGGGATCGCGGTGCGGAGCCATTCCCCGTCGGGGCCCGCCAGCTCGGCGACGAGGACCATGGGCTTTGCGGTCCAGGGGACGCTGGGGGTCGGGGGGCGCTCGGGGGCGGCGTCCGCCGGCGCGGGCCCCGCAGGTCCCGCGACCGCGGCGCCCTGATCCGCGACGCCTTCCGCCGGGCCGACGTCCGCCGGCCGCCATGCGCGGATCTTCTGCGCCGCCACCGCGCCCCCCGCGACCAGCAGAAGCGCCGCAGCCGCCACCGCGGGCCACTTCAGGCGCGCCACCCGCAGCGCCGCGTCCATCGCGCGGATCGCCTCGCCCGCGGTCGCGGGCCGGTCGGCGGCGTTGCGCGACATGAGGCGGGCGACGAGCGCGGCGACGGGAAGGGGCACGGACGGCTCGATGTCGCGGATCGCGATCGGGTCCTCGCTCGCGATGCGGCGCCTCAGCGCGGCGGGGTCCTCGGCGACGAAGGGGATGCGTCCCGTGAGCGCATGGTAGAGCGTCACGCCCAGCGACCACAGGTCGGTGCGCCCGTCCACGGGGCCCGTTCCGTGCTGCTCGGGGCTCGCGTACTCCGGCGTCCCCGCGAACGTCCGCGCGTCCATCACCTCGCCGGCGATCGGCTTCGCCACGCCGAAGTCCATCACGGTGACGTGCCCGTCCGGTCCCACCATGATGTTCGCGGGCTTGATGTCCCGGTGCGCCAGCCCCGCCGCGTGCGCCGCGCCGATCGCCCGCGCCACCTGCCGACCGACGTCGAGCGCCCGACGCCACGGCAGCCGCCCGTCGTGCTTCAGCAGCTTCTCCAAGGTCCGGCCGTTCACGTACTGCATCGCCATGTACAGCACCCCCGCCGTCTCCCCCGCACGGTGCGTCGCCACCACATTCGGGTGGTGAAGGCTGGCCGCGGCGCGGGCTTCGCTGAGGAAGCGTTCGCGGGTTGCGTCGTCGCGGACGGCCTGCGAGCGGAGGACCTTGAGGGCGACGGGGCGGTCGAGGGCGAGATCGCGGGCGCGGAACACGGCGGCCATGCCTCCCCGGCCGAGGGGCGTCTCGATGAGGAAGCCATCGAGGGTCTTGCCGGGGAAGCGGTCGAGAGGAGTGGTTTCGGTGACGGGTTCCACGATGGTGTGTTCGAGGGTGTCTGGTCTTTTAGACGGCGAAAACCGCATCTCCGCTTAAGGGAAATGACAAAAAAACCTCCGCGTGGAATCGCTGCAATTCCCAAGCCCGGCGGCTCGACCTTTGAAGCGCGCATAAGTCTTTGTCGCGCAAGTGCTTGTAGTCACGCTCCTCCGGCGGCCGGACCCGGGAGTGTCTGGTTTCAGGGCATTCTGTACAGAATTGAACCACCCCGGTCACGCAATCGTCAGCCGCGCCGCCACGTCAAACGCCCAGGCCACATCCAGCGAAACCACCACCGTATAACTCACGCCGCAATACTGCCCGCGCCACGGACAGAACGACCCCGGCAGCTTCAGCTCGAACGGCACCTCTCCCTCCCCGACGTCCTTCCCCGCAAACCGGATCGCGCTCTCTACGACCTCAGCCCTCCGCGAGTGCCCCTTCGCCACCGCGTGCTCCTCCCTCACCAGCTGGACGTTCACCCACCGGATCGTCTTCTGCGAAGGATTCCCGACGCGAAACGTCCCCGTCACCGTTCCCCCGGGGCCGATCGGCCCCGCGTTCAGCCAGGCCCGCACGAAGACGCTTCCGTCGCTCCGCGCTTCCCTCGACGTCACCTTGTCCGGCACCCGCGGAATCACGCGGATCGGGTACTGCGCCGTCAGGTCGAACGCGCGCGGGATGTCCACCACCGCGTCCAGCGCCCACGAGACCGTCGCGTTCCTCCCCGAATACGCGGCCGGCGCGTTCGCCGGAATCTCGAACTCGAACGGATACTCGTACGTCCCCGCCTTCAGCACCGGATGCTGCGCGCTGCTCATCGCATCCCCGACGGATGCAAAGAAACCGAGCGGCTCCACCGCGCCGAACAGCCCGATCCGGTACGACGCCCACGAGCGGTCCTCCCGGTACGTCCGCTGGTGCTTCCCGCTTCCCACCGTCACCCGTGTCCGCTCCCGCCCCGTCCAGTACAGCCGCACCCCGCGCACCGGCCGGTCCTTCGGCCAGTGCAGCCGCAGCACGCCGCGCAGCGGTGTCCCCGCGAACGCGTACGGCGCGTCCAGGAACAGGTCGAACGCCCCGCCGGCGGGGACGCGGCCCTTGTAGGGCGGAAGGGGCGGGCGCTCGCGCGGCGGTTCGACCGGCTGCGCCATGGGGATCTCGTCCGCGGGAGGCGGAGCGAACTTCTGCGTCTTCTTCGATCCCCCGCCCGCGACCAGCGGCTGCGCCTGCGGCACTTCCGCGGCGCCCGCACGGATCCGGTCCCCCAGCCGCGCGAAATCGTCCCGCTCGAGCGAGCTGTAGCAGACATGGTCCAGCGCCCCCGCCTTCCCGACCAGCACCACCCGCCCCGCCCCGAAGGAGCCTCCCTCCATCTCGCAGCCCTTGATGTCCTTCAGCGGAATCTCCCGGATCGAGATGGGCCCGCCGAATCCGCGGTCGCCGACCAGCACGCGCGTCTTCGTCGCGACCACCCACGTCTCGCCCGGGTCTCCGGCGCGATTCCGCGAGGAGGACGTCGACCAGACCTCGTTCTCCCGCCCGAGCGCCTCCTCAAAGGGCTTCCGGATGTCGATCGGGACCGTCGTCTTGAGCGCCATGGCGGGGAAGTGTCGCATCCGCGCGCCCGGCCTTCCAGCATTGCGTCCGCTCGCGCGCCGGCGCCCGATCGCTTACACTCGCGCGATGCCCGCGATGCCGCTGGCGGACCCGGCCGGCCTGCGCGCCGCGGTGGACGAGCTCCGCCGCGGCCGCCGGTTCCTCATCGTGACGCACGCGCGGCCCGACGGGGACGCGCTGGGAAGCGAGCTGGGGCTGGCGCGGCTGCTGGAGTCGCAGGGGAAGACGGTGGACATGGTGGTGGACGGGGGAGCGCCCCCCGACCTCGCGTTCCTCCCGGGCGCGGCGCGCATCGGGGGAACCCCGGCCCACGCCCGGCCGCCGTACGACGCGGTGCTCGTCGTGGACGCCTCGGGGCTGGACCGCACGGAGGGGATGCAGGCCGCTGTGCCGAAGGGCGCGCGCATCGTGAACATCGACCACCACGCGAGCAACTCGAGATTCGGCGCGGTGAACTGGGTCGAGGGCGAGTCCGCGAGCACCGGCGAGATGATCTACGCGCTGGCGAAGGAAGCCGGCTGGCCGCTCGACCGCGACAGCGCCGTGTGCCTCTACGTCGCCGTCGTCACCGACACCGGGCGCTTCATGTTCCCCTCCACGCGCCCCTCCACGCACCTCCTCGCCGCCGACCTCCTCGCGCACGGCGTCGAGCCCGGCACGATCCACCGCGCGATCTGGGGACAGAAGACGCTCCCCGAGCTCCGGATCCACGCGGAGGCGATCCGCGCCGTGAAGACGGCGGCGGGCGGGAAGATCGCCTGGACGCGCCTCACGCCGGAAATGTTCGAGCAGGCGGGGATCGTGATCACGGAAGGGCAGGACTTCGTCGCGATGGTGAAGAGCATCAAGGGCGTCGAGGTCGCGATGCTGCTGCGCGCCGTCGAGGGCGCGGTGAAGCTCAGCGTGCGCACCGAGGCGACCTGCGACGCCGTCGCCCTCTGCGCGCGCTTCGGCGGCGGCGGCCACAAGCGCGCGGCGGGAGCGACGCTGAAGATGACGATGGAGGAGGCCGAGAAGGCCGCGGTCGAGGCGGCGCAGGCGGAGCTGGGGCCGTGACCGAGCTTGTGCTCGGCCTCATCGCGGCCGCGGTCGTCGCGGCGCTGGTCGTCGCGATGGTGCTGGACACCCGCCTCGGGCGTGTCCGCCTCCGCGAGTGGGCGCGGCGCGAGAAGTACGAGGTCCTTTCCGTTCACCAGGTCCCCTTCTCCCGCAAGTCCCTCCTGACGGGCGGATGGCCGGTCTTCCGCGTCACGATCCGCGACTCCGCCGGTGCGCTGCGCACGGGAGTCATCCGTTTCGGGCCGCTGCCCGCGGGGAGAAGCGGAGACGCCTGCCAGGTCGAGTGGGAGTGAAAGTCCTTTCCGTCCCTCGCCGCCGCGCAGAAGATCCCGGCGTGGACCCGCGCAAGCTCCTCAAAGACCAGCTTCTCGACTGGAAATCCTGGGGCGTCGACTCCGTGCCCCGGACCGAACCCGCCCTCCCGCCCTCCCGCCCGCTCGCCCTCTCTCCCGCCGATCTCGACTCCCTCCGCGCCCAGGTCGCCGCGTGCACCGCGTGCCCCCTCGCACGGACACGCACCCAGACCGTCTTCTGCTCCGGCAAGCCTTCGCCACTCATGTTCGTCGGCGAAGCGCCCGGCGCCGACGAGGACGCCCGCGGCGAGGTCTTCGTCGGACGCGCTGGCCAGCTCCTGACGCGGATCCTCAAGGACGTCGGGATCTCCCGCGACCAGGTCTACATCGCCAACGTCCTCAAGTGCCGCCCGCCCGACAACCGCCCCCCCGAACCCGCCGAAGTCGCCGCCTGCGCCCCCGTCCTAAAGAGGCAGATCGAGCTGGTCAACCCCAAAGTCCTCTGTGCGCTCGGCAAGCACGCCGCCTTCTCCCTCCTCGGCTGGGAAGGCTCCATGAAGGCCCTTCGCGGCACCTGGCGGCTTCTCGACGGCCGCTGGGTCACCGCCACCTACCACCCGTCGTATCTCCTTCGAACCCCGGGCGATACGGAATCGGTCAAGGACGATCTCCGCGGGGTCCTCGAGAAGCTCTCCTCCCTCGGCTCCGGACTGTAAAAAAACTGCAGGGTTTACAGACCGCCGCCCGTCTCCCTTGCAGAGCGCTTGAGAGTCGGGTCGAGCAGGGAAAGGCGAAGGCTCAATGGAAGTGGCCACCGCCTGACCCCCGCCAAACCCAGCCGGAACCGATCCCTTCCCGGCCCGATTCCCGAGCGCTCGTTGCGTTTTCCTTGACTCGCATTTTCGCGAGGCCTACAACAGCGCCCTTAAAGTCCCAAGCAGTCCGGCTTTAAGTCCGCCCATTCGGGAGAGTTCCATGGCCAAGGCCGTGTGGGGCGTAGACGTCAGCAAGTTCAGCGTCAAGGCCGTCCGCCTGAACCCGCTGCGCGACGGCGCCGCGGAAATCACGCACCTCGACGTCATCGAGTACCCCATCGGCCAGGAAGGCGCCGACGAGGGCACCCAGATCCGCGAGGCGCTCACCCAGCTGATGAAGCGCCAGCGGCTCGGCGGCGAGAAGGTGGTCGTCTCGCTCCCCGGGCACACGACGTTCAACCGCTTCATCAAGATTCCGCCCACCGAGCCGAAGAAGGTGGCGCAGCTGGTGAAGTTCGAGGCGCAGCAGCACATCCCGTTCCCGATGGACCAGGTCGTCTGGGGCTACCAGCTGGTCGAGAAGGAGTACGGGCCGGGCGACGAGCTCGAGCTTGTGCTGTTCGCGGTGAAGAAGGACATCATCTACCAGTTCCTGTCGCACCTGAACGCGGTGAACTTCCCGTGCGACGTGCTGCAGTTCTCGCCGGTCGCGCTCTACAACTTCCTCGTGCACGACCAGGACGTCGGCACGAACTGCTTCGTGCTCGACATCGGCGCGGAGAACAGCGACCTGGTGGTGATCGACGGCGAAAAGTTCTGGATCCGCAACATCCCGATCACGGGCAACACCATCACGAAGGCGTTGCAGCAGAAGTTCCAGATCCCGCTCGCCGAGGCCGAGAAGCTGAAGGTGAACGCGAGCAGCTCGCAGCAGGCGCAGAAGATCTTCGGCGTCGTCCAGCCCGTTCTGCGCGACCTGGTCGGCGAAATCCACCGCTCGATCGGCTACTACAAGTCGCTGTCGAAGACGGTGCGGTTCGAGAAGATGATGCTCGTCGGGAACGCGAGCAAGACGATCAACCTGCAGCGCTTCCTCAGCCAGAACCTCCAGATCGAGGCGTTGAAGCTCGCCAAGCTGAACAAGTTCAGCGTGTCGAACAGCGTGCCGGAGGCGCAGTTCCAGGACTATCTCCCGACGCTGGGCGTGGCCTGCGGGCTCGGCCTGCAGGGGATGGGCTTCGCGCGCAACAAGATCAACCTCCTGCCGGAGGAGGAGCTGAAGAAGCGCGAATTCGCGAAGAAGAAGCCGATCTTCGCGGCCGCGGTCGCTGTGGTGATCGCGACGACCGGACTCATGTACTTCAAGGCCGACTCCGACAAAGCGAAGTGGACGGAGCTGGCGGGGAAGGCCGGGCAGGTCACGTCGCAGTTCAAGGACCTGAACAACCGGTACAGCGGGATCGAGAAGCAGATCGACGCTGCGGCGGTCGAGCCGCAGAAGCTCAAGGTGCTCAACCTCCGCCGCGACACGGCGACGGTCGTCCTCAACGCGCTCTCCGAAGTCCTTCCCGAGAACGAGTCGAAGGAAATCGCCGACGCCAACGGGCAGGTCTGGATCCTGCGCGTCGACACCGAGGAGGCCCTCGATCCGGTGACGGAGGGCATGCCGAGGGGCGTCATCGGCGAGACCAACCGGTTCTCCCTCGAGGTGGAGGGCGGCGTGCCCGCGCAGGCCTCGTCGAACGACGCGCTCAACCTCATCAAGTCCAGGATCGTGGACAGGTTCGTGGAGGTCCTCAAGACCAAGCACAAGCTCGAGATCGACGGCGAGCCCTCCATCGAAATCCTCGACCAGAAGCCGTTCAGCCGCCTCATCACCAAGGCCGACGAGGGCATGATGGGCCTCCCCTCGAGCCTGTTCGGCGGGCGCACGTTCCATCGCTTCAAGATCAACGTGAAGATCCTGCCCTCGAAGGTCGTGGCGGACGCGGCGAATCCCGGCGGAAACAACAAGTAGAGAGGCGAAACCGTGGACCTGAAGAAGAACGGCTTCCTGGTCGGGATCATCGCGGGCCTGGTGGTCGCGGTCGGAATCCTCGTGGCGCTGGTGCTTCCGGCATGGACGGAGGCGTCCACCCAGCAGGAGACGGTGAAGAACCAGTTCGAGAACGACCTGAACATGATCGCCGCAGGCGGCAAGGTGCCGACGCCGAAATGGATCGACGGCGGGAACGCGCACCTGGGCGCCGTGAACGAGGAGTCGAAGAAGCTGTACGGCTTCTACAACGCCTCGGACGCCGTGCTCGAGCGGTGGTTCGACGACACGCTTCCGCAGAAGGGCGTGCTGATGTCGCGCGCGACGGACGGGATCGCGCAGATGCTGAAGGAGCTGCGCGCCGCGATGGGCGACGCGAACGTGCCGGCGGACGGGAAGGCGACCTACGGCGACCAGAAGGTGCAGGGGTTCGAGTTCCCGCTGTCTGCGGACGTCGCGGACGAGCTGGAGGCGAAGAAGAAGTGGCAGCGCGTGTACAACATCCACGCGCGGATGAAGGACGCGCTGCTCGAGGCGAAGGCTCAGAGGTTCTACAAGGTGCAGTTCTCGAAGGTGGCGGGCCCGCCGCAGATCACCGCCAGGATGAACGAGCGCGTGATTACGAACGACCTGGGGATGACCATCCCGTTCGTGGTCGAGGCGTCGTTCGCGTGGAAGGACCTTCCGGCCTTCACGAACGCGATCCTGCGGTACGACCCGGCGAAGCCCGGGCCGATGTTCCGGATCGTGGCGATGAACGTGGAGCGCGACCTGTCGCCGCAGTGGTCGCCCAAGGCTGAGCTCGAGATCGAGGTGGAGAAGGCCGAGAGGGAGAAGCCGGACTGGAAGGAACCCGTCCCGGTCGAGCCCGCCCTGCGCGTGAACATCCTGGTCGAGGCGTACAACTTCAACTTCCCCGAGGCCCGCCTGAAGTAAGGAGCCACGTCCATGGCTGTGGACATGAAGGAACTGATGACGGAGAAGGGCGACCAGTTCGCGATCGGGGCGGCCGTGCTCCTGCTCGTGGGGTACGCGGCCTACGCGTTCGGGATCGCTTCCGACGACGAGATGCGGGGCCTGGACGCGAAGGTGACGCAGGCCCAGCAGAAGCTGCAGTCGAACCCCGAGCCGGCGCGGGAGAAGGTCGACTTCACGCCGCTTCAGAGCCGCTGGGGGGCGGACGCGGCGCAGAAGCCGGAGGGGCAGCGGATGTGGGTGTCGATGTTCAAGCCCACGGTGAAGGTGACGGTCAAGGGCGACACGGGCGGTCCGAAGCCGCCGGTGGTGAAGGACAAGTACCTGACGACGCCCGTGATGGGCGCGGTCGAGACGGAGCTGGGGCAGGTGAAGGTGAAGTGGACCGACGGCAAGGTTCCGGTCGGGGAGGAGGCCGCCGCGATCCTTGAGTACGAGATCTTCCGGCAGGAGGCGGGGAAGGGCTGGGCGAGCCTGACGAAGGTGAAGGCGCGCGAGTACACGGACACGAAGGTGGAGCCGAAGAAGAAGTACGCGTACAAGGTGAAGGCGCGGACGAAGGACAAGACGAAGGACGGGAAGCAGGAGACGGACTTCAGCCAGGTGGTGGAGGCGACGGTCCCGTCCGGCGTGGTGGTGGTCTACACGGGGGGCAGCCCGCAGGCGGCGGCGCTGACGGTGCGGAAGTTCATCGGCGGGCAGTGGAAAGAGAGGAAGTACACGGTGCTCCCGGCGAACGAGGAGAAGGGGCAGACCGGCGAGATCGGGAAGATCGAGCGCGAGAAGGACCCGGACTCGGGGAAGATGGTGGAGGTGGACTACAGGACGGGGTTCGTGCTGAACGAGATCCGCAAGGACCGCTACAAGTTCAAGAGGACGGAGCGGCGGCAGCGGATCGAGGACGGGCTGCTGGTGACGGAGGACGTGGAGGTCGACGCGGAGCGCGACCGGATGAAGATCCTGTACACGAACGACGAGAGCAAGCCGGTCGAGCTCTGGATGGCGG
>JADLHC010000193.1 GCA_020849035.1 Planctomycetia bacterium | reverse complement strand
GGCCGCCCCCGCGCTGCTCGCCGCCGCTTCCCTCGGCCGCCTCGGGTGCTTCCTCAACGGCTGCTGCGCCGGCGTGCCCGCGCAGGGCTTCCTCTGCCCGGGCGGCCGCGTCCCGACGCAGCTCCTCGAGGCCGCGTTCTCAGCCGCGTGCGCCGCAGCCCTCGTCGCCTTCGCTCCCGCTCCCCGCACCGGCCGGACCGCCGCGTTCGCCGTCCTCGCCTACTGCACGGCACGGTTCTCACTCGAGTTCCTCCGCGTCGAGCCGCCCTTCCTCGCAGGCCTCACCGCGTCCCAGGCGGCCGCCCTCGCCCTCGCAGTCCCCGCCGCCGCGTGGCTCGCCATCCGCCGGCCCGCGCCGACCTCCTCCCCGGAGCCCACCGCCGCCGCATGACAGCATCCCCCACCATCCTTCTCGTCGAGGACGAGGACGGCCTCCGCGAGGCCCTCGCCATCGTCCTCCGCCGCGCCGGCTACCAGGTCTTCGAACGCAACTCCGCCGCAGAGGGCCTCCGCGCCATCGACCGCGAGTCCCCGGACGTCGTCGTCACCGACCTCGCGATGGAAAACCCCCTCTCGGGCATGGACGTCCTCCGTCACGCCCGCCAGTTCTCGCCCGCCACCGAGACCATCCTCATGACCGCTTTCGGCACCATCGAAAACGCCGTCGAGTGCATGCGCCTCGGAGCCTTCCACTACATCACCAAGCCCATCAACTCCGAGGAACTCGAACTCCTTGTCGCCAAAGCCGTCGAACACCGCCGCCTCGTCGCCGAAAACCGCAACCTCCGCCAGCGCGTCAAGGACTCCTGCCGCTTCGACAACATCGTCGGCGCCTCCCCGGCCATGTCCCGCCTCTTCGAACAGATCACCCGCGTCGCCGCACTCGACACCACCGTCCTCCTCAACGGCGAAACCGGCACCGGCAAGGAACTCGTCGCGCACGCCATCCACGACAACTCCCCCCGCGCCCCCCGCTCCTTCGTCGCCATCAACTGCGGTGCCCTCCCCGAAAGCCTCCTCGAGTCCGAGCTGTTCGGCTACGTCCGCGGCGCCTTCACCGGCGCCAGCACGAACAAGAAGGGACTCTTCGAAGAGGCCGACGGCGGGACCTTCTTCCTCGATGAGATCTCGGCGGCGCCGATGTCGATCCAGGTGAAGCTCCTCCGCGTCCTCGAGGAGCGCGAGACGCGCCGCATCGGCGACACACGATCGACCCCGATCGACGTCCGCATCATCGCCGCCTCCAACCGCGACCTGCAGGCCGAGGTCGCCGCGGGCCGCGTCCGCGACGATCTCTTCTACCGCCTCAACGTCGTCTCCCTCCGCCTGCCGCCCCTGCGCGAGCGCCGCGAGGACATCCCGCTCCTCGCGCAGCACTTCGTGCAGAAGTACGCCACCCGCTTCCATCGCCCGACGGCCTCGATCGACCCGGCGGCGATGAGGATCGTGACCGGGTACGAATGGCCCGGCAACGTGCGCGAGCTGGAGAACGTGATGGAGCGCGCGGTGGCGCTGGGGGGAAGCGACCGGGTGGGAGTGGAGGATCTTCCGCCGGAGCTAAGCGTGCGGCACGGGAGCGGGGCGGCGGTTTCTGAGGTCGGGGTGGTGATGACGCTGGAGGATGCGGAGCGGGAGTGCATCCTGTGGGCGGTGAAGCGGTGCGAAGGGAATCTGGCGCAGGCGGCGAAGGGGCTGGGGATCGGGAGGACGACGCTGTGGCGGAAGCTGAAGCGTTACGGTGTGCAGGTGGGGGAGGACGAGGGTGGAGGTGCGTCTTAAGGGATTGAAGATGTTTATGGAAGTGATGTGGCGGTTCCAGGTCCGCACCGAGCGCGAAACCGAGCAGAATCTCGCCTGATTCGAGAAGCGCTCCGCAAGTCCTTGTCAGACAACAAGTTGAGGCGATCGTGTTCGCCACGCTTTTTCCCCGTTTTCGCTTGACGCCTTCCCGCGTCTCACTATAATTCTCCCCTCACGTCGGCGGAAACGTCGGCGCGATCTTTGACAAAGTGGGGAGTCGAAAGAAAGAGAGTGCAGAACCCTGTCACTCCGTCTTCGGACGGAGCGACCGACCATAAACAGTGAACGCTGAAGCTTCGGCTTCGGCAGATCCTGAGGGATCCAAGTTCTTCAAGATTTGATTGAAGAATTTGATCCTGGTTCAGAGCGAACGTTGGCGGCGTGCCTAATACATGCAAGTCGAACGAGAAGCAGGGGGCAACTCCTGCAGTAAAGTGGCGAAAGGGTGCGTAACACATAGACAACCTGCCCTCGAGACCGGGATAACCCACCGAAAGGTGGACTAATACCGGGAGCGGTCAGTGGGTGGCATCACCTGCTGATCAAAGGATGGCCTCTATTCATAAGCTATCGCTCGAGGAGGGGTCTATGTCCTATCAGCTAGTTGGCGGGGTAATGGCCCACCAAGGCGATGACGGGTAGCCGGCCTGAGAGGGTGACCGGCCACACTGGGACTGAGACACTGCCCAGACTCCTACGGGAGGCAGCAGTAGGGAATATTGCGCAATGCCCGAAAGGGTGACGCAGCGACGCCGCGTGAGGGATGAAGGCCTTCGGGTTGTAAACCTCTGTCACCCGGGAAGAACATGCTGGGGGTGAATAATCCCTGGCGTTGACGTTACCGGGAAAGGAAGCACCGGCTAACTCTGTGCCAGCAGATGCGGTAATACAGAGGGTGCTAACGTTGCTCGGATTCACTGGGCTTAAAGGGCACGTAGGCGGTCCGGTAACTCATTCGTGGAATCCCACGGCCCACCCGTGGAATTGCGACTGAAAATGCCGGTCTTGAGAGCAGGAGGGGTGAGGGGACCTCTAGGTGGAGCGGTGAAATGCGTAGATATCTAGAGGAACGCCGGAGGCGAAAGCGCCTCACTGGCCTGCTTCTGACGCTGAGGTGCGAAAGCCAGGGGAGCAAACGGGATTAGATACCCCGGTAGTCCTG
>JADLHC010000192.1 GCA_020849035.1 Planctomycetia bacterium | reverse complement strand
GGTTCTTGACGAGGGCGTTGAAGGCGTCCTTCGTCATCAGGAGGCGCTTGTAGTGCAGGACGTCCAGGGCGTTCAGGTCGGCCACCGGGAGAGCGTGCACTCGCGGGATGTTGCGCGCCGAGAGCCACACCGCCTTTCCGGCCGCGTCCGCCTGCTCCACCGAGATCAGGCAGGAATCCTTGATCCCGATCTTCTCCAGCGCCTCCGCCACAACCGCCGTCTTCGGCTTCTCCAGCCGCAGCGCGTCGACCAGCGCCGCCTCTCCGTCCTCGAACTTCGAGAGCAGCGCGCTGTCCAGCGCCGCCCGCTTCATCTGCTTCGGCAGGTCCCGCGAGTAGTCCCGCGGCCTCGGCCCGAACACGATGCCGCCGTGCCGCCAGATCGGGCTCCGCTTCGTCCCGACGCGCGCACGGCCCGTGTGCTTCTGCTTCCAGGGCTTCTTCTTCGAGCCCGCCACCTCGCCGCGCGTCTTCGTGCTGTGCGTCCCCGCGCGGAGGTTGTTCTGGTAGATGAGCGTCGCGTCGTGGATGAGCTGGCGGCGGACGATCCCCCCGAACCACGCGGGATCGACCTTCTCCGCGCCCACCTTCTTCCCCGCGACGTCGAAAACCGGTACCTCGAGCATCTCAACCGCTCCTTACTTGCCCGCGGCCTTCGCGAGCGCCTTCTTCGGATCCTTCGAAGCCTTCGCGTCCTTCTTCTCCAGGCTCACCGGCACCGGCACGTGCTGGTTCGCCGACTTCTGGATGATCACGTAGTTCCCGTTCGGCCCGGGCACAGCCCCGCGCACCAGCAGCAGGTTCCGCGCCTCGTCCGTCTTCACGATCACGAGGTTCTTCTGGGTGAAGCGGTCCATGCCCATGTGGCCGGGACGCATCGTGCCGGGGCGGATGTGCCCGGGATCCTCGGCCGCAGACGCCGAGCCGACCAGGCGCTGCTGCATCGAGCCGTGCGTCTTCGGGCCGGAATTCTTGTGCCACCGCTTGATGACGCCCTGGAACCCCTTCCCCTTCGTGATCCCGATGACGTCCACCTTCTTGACGCCGTCGAGCACCTTCACCGTCACCGAGTCGCCGGCCTTCTGCGTCGGCTCGACGCCGAGCCGGAACTCGCGGATGTAGTGCACGGGGTCCTTCACCCCCGCCGTCGCGAGATGCCCCGCAACCGGCTTCGTCACGCGCTTCCTCTTCCCGAACCCCAGCTGCACCGCGTTGTAACCGTCCGTCTTCGCGGTCTTCACCTGGGTCACCGGGCACGGGCCGGCCTCGATCACCGTCACGCCGACCCAGCGGCCCTGTTCGTCGAAGATCTGCGTCATGCCGAGCTTGCGCCCGAGGATGCCCTGCAGCATGTCGATCCTCCGATGCGGGGACACTCCCCCCCGCGGGGGACACGGCGACTGTCTTTTCCTCGCAGGCGACTGGCGGAGCTCGGTGGCTCACAGGCGCGGCAAGGGAAGCGACCGTCGTATTGACGTGTCAATGTCTTGTCGGGACGTCTACGCCTTGTCGGACAGCACCTTCACCCGGATGTTCACGCCGGCCGGGAGAGAGTTCAGGTTCTTCAGCGCGTCCATCGTCTTGCCCGTCGGCTCGCTGATGTCGATCACCCGCTTGTGCGTGCGGATCTCGAACTGCTCGCGGGACTTCTTGTCCACGTGCGGCGAACGCAGGACGGTGTACCGCTCGATCCGCGTCGGGATGGGAATCGGCCCCACCACCTTCGCGCCCGTCTTCTTCGCCGTGTCCACGATCTCCGTGACCGACTGGTCGATCACCTCGTGGTCGTACCCTTCCACCCGGATCCGAAGTTTCTGGCCCTTCATCGAATTCCTTCCGTCTTTGCTGGGTTTCTTAAGGGGCGGGCATTGTACGGACCGCCTCCGGTCTGTCAACGGAGAAGCGGGATTCGCCGGGAAGAATGCGCTATCGCCGTTCGAATCGCACGACCAGGCGCGCGACCTCGCCCGTGGGGGCCTTGAAGTAGAAGTCGTGCGACGTGCCGGGGAGGAGTTCGACGGTCCGGGCCTCCGAGGAACCGCCGAGGTCGCGCCCGTCCGGGGAGACGAAGGCGGGGACGGCGCGGACCTTGACGTTCTCCTTCTCGTTGTTCGTCAGCGTGAACGACCACGCCTTCAGCGACGTGCTCTCGCGGCGGTCGCGCATGTTCGAGATCTGCAGGGAGAGGCCGAGGATGTCCTGCGACCGGTCGGACGTGCCGATCGCGAGCTCCTGGGTGGCCCCGGAGGAGGAAGCGCATCCGGCGAGGACGAGGGGAACGAGCGCGAGGACGGAGAGGAAGCGCATGCCGGGTCTCCCTTCGTTCACGTGTTTCCGAAGAGTTCCTTCGCGACGTGTTCCGGGACGGGGCGGTAGTCGTGGGGCTCGAGGCTGGACGTGCCGCGGCCCTGGGTCTGCGAGCGGAGCGCGTTGGCGTAACCGAACATCTCGGCGATCGGGGTGAGGCCGGTGATCTTGCGGCGGTCGTCCTCCTGCTCGACGTTCTGGATCTCGGCGCGGCGGCGGTTGAGGTCGTCGAGGACGTCGCCGACGTTGTCGACGGGCGCGACGACGTCGAACTTCATGATCGGCTCGAGCACGACGCCCCCCGCCTTCACGGCAGCCTTGCGGAACGCCATTCCCGCGGCGGCCACGTAGGCGCCCTCGAAGCTGTCGGTCGGGTGCGTCGAGCCGCCCGTCACCTCCACCTTCACGTACACCATCGGGTAGCCGGCCACCGATCCCGTCAGCGCCTCCGACCGGATCCCGTCCTCGATCGCCGGCCAGAACCCCTTCGGGAAGCTGCCGTCCGGCGCCGCGTTCACGACCTGCACCCCGGCCTTCGCCGGGTCCGGCTCGATGTGCAGTTTCACGTGCCCGTACTGCCCCTTTCCTTCCGCCACCTTCCGCACGAACTCCGCCTCGCCGTCGCCCGGCCCGGAGATCGTCTCGCGGTACGCGACGCGCGGCTCTCCGACGTTCGCGTCGAGTTTGTACATGTGCTTCATGCGGTTCTTGATGATGTCGAGGTGAAGCTCGCCCATCCCCGACACGATCGTCTGGCCGGTCTCCTCGTCGACCTTCGTGTGGAACGTGGGGTCGTCGCGCTCCATCTTGTGCAGCGTGTCCGCGAGCTTGTCCTTGTCGGCGCTGTTCTTCGGCTCGATCGCCATCGAGACGACCGGCTCGGGGAAAGTCATCGCCTCCAGCGCGACCGGGTGCTTCTGGTCGCTCAGCGTGTCCCCCGTCCGCGCCAGCTTGAGCCCCACCACCGTCACGATCTCTCCCGGCCCGGCGCTCTCCACCGCCTCCCGCGCCTGGCCGTGCATCAGGTTCAGCCGCGTCACCCGCTCCCGCTTCCCCAGCCGCGGGTTCCACACCACCTCGCCCGACTTCAGCGTCCCCGAGTAGATCCGCACGTAGACCAGCTCGCTGAACTCGTCCGTGAAGATCTTGAACACGAGCGCCGAGAGCGCGTCCTCCGGCGAAGGCCTGCGGGTCACCGGCTTCCCCGTCTCCGGGTTCGTCCCCTGCACCGGCGGCATGTCCAGCGGGCTCGGGAGGTAATGGATCACACCGTCCAGCAGCGGCTGCACCCCCTTGTTGCGCAGGCTCGTCCCGCCGAACACCGGCACGATCTTCCGCGCGATGGTGTTTTCGCGAAGAGCCTTGCGGATTTCGTCGTTGGTGAAGGTTCTGCCGGAGAGGAATCCCTCCTCCATCCATGGCGTGATGTTGGCCACGGCCTCGACCATCTCGGCGCGCGCGACTTCGGCCTCGTCGCGCAGGTCCGCCGGGACCTCCCCGACGATCACCGTCGCCCCGTCGTCCTCCTCGCTGAAGGTCAGCGCCTTGCGCTCCACCAGGTCGATCACACCCTTGAACTCCGCCTCCGACCCGATCGGCCACGTCACCGGCACCGCGTTCGCCCGCAGCTTCTCGCGGATCTGCTTCACCACCTTCGCGAAGTCCGACCCCACGCGGTCCAGCTTGTTCACGAACGCCAGCCGCGGCACCTTGTACCGGTCCGCCTGCCGCCACACCGTCTCGCTCTGCGGCTCCACGCCCCCCACGCCGCAGAAGACGCCGACCGCGCCGTCCAGCACCCGCAGCGACCGCTCCACCTCGGCCGTGAAGTCCACGTGCCCCGGCGTGTCGATCAGGTTGATCCGGTGCCCCTTCCAGTAGCACGTCGTCGCCGCGCTGAAGATCGAGATGCCCCGCTCGCGCTCCTCGAAGTACCAGTCCGTCGTCGTCGTCCCCTCGTCCACGTTCCCCAGCTTGTGCTCGCGCCCCGTGTAGAACAGGATCCGCTCGGACGTGGTGGTCTTCCCCGCGTCGATGTGCGCGATGATGCCGAGGTTGCGGATCTTCTCGAGGGCGATGGGAGGCATGGGGGCGGGGATTAAAGCACGGGGAGGAAGGGCGCGCAATTTCATCGCCCCATGCGTGGCGCAGGTTCGGTCCCCGCGATTACAATGCCCGCCCCCATGTCGCCCGACCACTCCTCGAACCCTCCGGCCACGACGAAGCGCTGGGTCCGCGACACGCCGGGGGGCGGCGCCCAGGGCATGGTCCTCGTCGCCGACGCCGACGCCGCCCGGCGCTCCGCCTACGCCAAGGCCCTCAACGACCTCGGGTTCGGAACGCACGCGACGGGGTCGGGACGGGAAGCGCTCGAGTCCCTCCTCCACCAGGGGCGCTTCGACGCCGCCGTCCTGGATCTCGACCTGCAGGATCAGACCGGGGCGCAGGTGCTCGGGGGGCTGACGCGGCGGAAGGTGGCGATCCCCGCGGTGGTGACGGGGAAGGCGCAGCAGCAGTTCGACCCGGACGTGAAGGGGTACGCGAAGAAGACGTTCATGCAGGTGAGGGATCCGGACCTGGTGGCGCTGGCGATCCGGCAGCTGGTGCCGCCGCGTCGGCCGCCGGTGTCGCGGCTGGAGCAGGACCTGTCGGCTGAGGAGCGGGCGCGGTGCCGGGAGATCCAGGAGATGCTGGTGGTGCAGCAGCTCCCCGACTTCCCGGGCTGGGACTCGGCGGCGCTGTACCAGCCGTGCTCCTCGGTCGGCGGCGACTACCTCGACATCTTCCCGCTCGCGAACGGCCGGGTCGGCATCGTCGTCGGCGACGTCAGCGGCCACGGCTACCCGGGCGCGATGATCATGATCATGGTGCGGACGGCGTTCCGCCTGATCGCGCCGCACCACTCGACGCGCGACACGGTGATCGAGGTGAACCGGTTCGTGACGGCGGACATCCGGAAGAAGATGTTCGTCTCGGCGGTCTACGCGGTGCTGGACCCTTCGACGGGCTCGCTCGAGATCGTGAACTGCGGGCAGAACCCGCCGGTGCTGTCCTCCTCGACGGGCGCTCACGTCATCCCGGCGTCGGGGCTCGCGATGGGGCTCAACAGCGGCTCGATTTTCGAGCGCGAGCTGCGCGTGCAGCAGCTTCCGATCGAGATCGGCGACCGTCTCCTGCTCTACACCGACGGCGTCCCCGAGGCGAAGAACGAGACGGGCGAGGACCTGGGGGAGGACGCGCTGCTGCGGATTGCGGGCGAGCAGAAGGACGGCGGGTCGCAGGACCTGGTGGATTCGATCGCCGAGGCGATCGTGGAGCACCGCGGGGCGGCGCTTCAGAGCGACGACATCACGATCGTGTCGTTCCGGAGGCTGGCGTTCATCGGGAGCGCGGATGCGCCGACGCTGCTGGAGGACCTGGAGTAGGGAACGGCACGACGAAAGAAAAAACGAAAAGGGAAAAGGAAAAAAAGAAAAGAACGGCACTCAGGCGGCGCGGATTTGCTTCTCGATGTTGAGGATCATGCGGTTGAGGATGGAGACAAGTTCCCCGGCTTCCCCGAGATCCGCGCGGACGTCGATGCGGGTTCCCCATTTCTTCGTGATGACCCGGAGCCAGTAGGACGTTTCCTGCGCCTCCTTGCGCGATGTCACGAGGCTCTTTCGTCGATCCGGCAGCGTGAGCGCGGTGTCCGCTTCGTGATAGTTCGCGCCGATCGACGTCCCCGACTCGGCCAGTTGCCCCCCCACTTTCCGCGCTCCGACTCCCCCGGGGAGCCGCTCGACGATCTCAAGCACCCTCACGGCAAAGTCGACGGTTCTTTCCCTCATGTCCCAAGGCTTCGTCCTCTCCACGGCCGCCTCCCTTTTCCTTTTTCCCTTTTCCTTTTTCGTTTTTCGTTTCCTTGCCTTGCCGTTCTTCCCCACATGGCTAACATATGCCTAACAATGAAGTCAACCCTCCACCTCAACATCCCCTCCTTCCCCATCTCCGCCGAGCGCGCCCTCCGCCCCCGCCCCCTCTCCGGCCGCCCCCTCGCCGTCGCCCTCCCCTCCGCACGCTCCGTCCTCCTCGACGTCTCCTCCGAAGCCCGCCTCGCCGGCCTCCGCCGCGGCATGCCCCTCGCCCTCGCAGAAAAACTCTGCCCCGACCTCCTCGTCCTCCCCCCGCGCCCCGAGCTCTACGACCGCGCCACCGCCGCCTTCGCCCGCGTCCTCGCACGCTTCTCACCCCTCTGCGAACTCGCCGGCCCCGGCCACGCCTGGCTCGACCTCACCGGCACCGAGCGCCTCTGGGGAAAACCCGCCGACGCCGCCGCACGTGTCCGCCTCGCACTCGGCACCGAACTCCGCCTCTGGCCCGCCGCCGCCGCCGCTTCCAACAAGCTCGTCTCCCACGTCGCCACGCGCGTCGTCAAGCCGGACGGGGTGGAAGCGGTCGCGCCCGGGACCGAGGCGGCGTACCTCGCGCCGCTCGCGGTGAGGCTGCTCCCCGGCCTCGGCGAGGAAACGGAGCGCCGCCTCGAGGAGCTCGGCGTCCCCACCGCCGGCGCGCTCGCCGCCACGCCGTCCCACGCCCTCGCCGTCGCCTTCGGCGCCGCCGGCCCGCCCCTTCGCGACCGCGCCCGCGGCGTGGACCCCTCCCCTGTCTGCCCCGACCCGGGCGAACGGGTCGTGAAGGAGGATTCGTCGCTCGCCGACGACACGAACGACGCGGAGCGGCTGGCCGACGAGGCGTCGCGGCTCGCGCAGGCCGCCGCGCGCCGCCTCCGCTCCGAGGGGTTCCGCGCCCGGCGCGCCGCCGTCACGCTCACGCACTCCGACGGCGTCCGCGCGACGCGCCAGAAGCTCCTCCCGGCGCCGTCCGACCTCGATCCCGACCTCCTCCCGCCGGTCCTCGACCTCCTCGCGCTCGCCCTCCAGCGCCGCGTCCGCGTCCGCACCCTCTCCGTCTCCTTCGCCCGCCTCGGCCCCGCGGACGTCCAGCCGGGGCTGTTCGGGGAAGCGCCGGAGTCGAAAACAAAACAGGCTCTCGTCGCCGCCGTGGACCGCGTCCGCGCGAAATGGGGCGCCGGCGCGCTCACGTACCGGAGGCTGGGCTGACCCCCGCGATCTCCGCCAGCCGCCGCTCCGTCCCGCTTCCCCCGATCCCGAGCAGGAGCGCGACGCGCCTCGCCTCCGCCGCAGCGACGCGGGCCCCCGCCGCGTCCCCCTGCTGCAGCAGCCCCTCCGCCAGCATGAGCCCCGCCGACACCGTCGTCAGCCGGATCTCCGACCCTCCCTTCCGGCACCACTCGATCGTCTCCCGCGCCGCCTCGCACGCCTCCCCGATCCGCCCCAGCGCCCCCAGCACCTTCGTCCGCGCCATGGACACGTGCGCGCGCTCCAGCGGCTTCCCAGCGACCGAAAGCAGGCTCAACGCCTCCTCGACCAGCGGCAGCGCTTCCGCCGCCCGCCCCGTCTCCGCGAGGACGGTGGCGCGGCCGCAGAGGTTGGAGGCGATCTCGGGCCGGGAGTTGAGCTCGCGGGCGAGGCGCTCGCCTTCCTCGTGGATGCGGAGGAGGAACGCGCGGTCCCCGCGCGCCTCGGCGATGTTCGCGGCGTCGGAGAAGGAGCCGAGGATGGCGAAGCGGTCGCCGAGGCGGACGGCGATGTCGCGGGCCTCGGAGTAGGCGCGCTCGGCGGCGTCCACGTCGTTGAGCTGCATGAGGAGGTGGCCGCGGCTGCGGAGGACGCTGCCGATCCCCGCCGCGTGGCCCAGGGTGCGCTCGTGCCGCTCGGCCTCGTCGTAGCAGGCGAGGGCCTCCGGGAAGCGCCCGAGGCGGCGGAGGGCGTTTCCGCGCAGGCGGACCGTGACGGCGAGGTCCGTGCGGAGCCCCTCGGCGCGCAGCAGCCGCTCGGCCTCCTCGAGCCGCCCGAGCGCTTCCGACATCCTCCCGTCCTGGGCGAGGGCGTGGGCGAAACGCGAGGTGAAATGGGCGATGCGCCCGGTGTGGCGGTCGCGCCGGGAGGCGGCGAGTCCCTCCTCGAGCGCGGCGACGGCGCCGGAGGAGTCGCCTAGGGCGCGGAGGCACGTGGCGAGGCCATCGAGGGAAGCGGAGAGCTGGGAATCGTCGCGGCGCGCGCGGGAGGACGCGGCGCTTTCGCGGTACCGGGCCGCGGCGCCGGCGACGTCGCCGCGTCGCTCGAGCGTGATGGCGCGCTCGTTGCGGACGGCGCACTCGATCCAGGGCTCCCGGACGGAGGGGAGGAGAGCCTCCGCGTCCGCGACGTCCGACTCGGCGGCAGCGACGTCGCCGCGGCTGTGGAGCAGCCGGGCGCGCATCAGCAGCGCCCAGGCGACCTCGCGGGGCCCGCCGGCCCGGCGGGCGAGTTCCACGCCCTCGTCCGCCAGGGCCGCCCGCCGGTCCTGCCGGGACGACTCCGCGAGGCAGGAACAGAGCGCCGTGCAGCACCAGGCGCGCAGGGCCGGCTCGCGCTCCGCCGCCAGGGCGGGCAGGCATGCCTCGACCATCGCCGTGACGGGCGCGATGCGGCCCGTGCGGCTGCCGACGGCGAAGCAGCGCCGCGCGAGCGCGACGGCGGCGGCGATCGCGCCGGCGGACACCCGCGCCTGGACGGACGTGACGGCGTTCGGCGCCTCCAGCTCGCACCGTCCGACCGCCTCCTCCTGCGACGCCCCCGGAAACTCCGCGATCCAACGGTCCAGGTACGCGTCGCACCAGGCCGCCAGCCGCTCCCGCGCCGCGTCGCCCCCGGCCAGCCGCGCTTCGCCGAACTCGCGGATCGCGCGGTACATGGAGAAGCGCGTCTCCCACGGCGTTTCCTCGGTGCGGAGGAAGCTCTTCTCGCGGAGCCGCTGCACCGCGTCCATCGCCATCGGCGCGTCCGGGAAGGCCGAGAGGTCGAGGACGGCCTCGGCGGCCTCGAGCAGGAAACCGCCGCGGAAGACGCAGAGCTGGGAGAAGGCGGCGCGCTCCCACTCGGCGAGGAGCGACCACGACCACTCGACGGCGCCCTCGAGCGTGCGGCGGTTCGGCGGGAGGTCGGTGCGCGTCGAGCGCAGCAGCTGGAACTTCTGCGTCAGCTTCTGGCGCAGTTGCGCGGGCTTCATGATGCGCAGCCGCGCCGCGGCGAGCTCGATGGCAAGCGGGATCCCCTCGAGCTCGGAGACGATGGCGCGAACGTCGGCGTCGTTCTCGGGGGAGAGGGCGAAGCGGTGGTCGGCCTCGCGGGCGCGTTCGACGAAGAGGCGGAGGGCGTCGGGGTCGGGGCCGGAGGCGTCGAGGGGGGCGAGGGCGTACTCCTGTTCGCCGGGGAGGCCGAGGAGTTCGCAGGAAGCGACGAGGACGGAGACGTGCGGCGCGCGACGGCGCCACTCGCCGACGGTGGCGGGCGCGTGGGCGACGGCGTGCTCGAAGCCGTCGAGAACGAGGAGCGTCGGCTCGCGGAGCTCGAAGGCGGCGCCGACCGCGGCGGGAGCGGCGGCCGCTCCGCCCGCGGCGATCCCCATCGCGCGCGCGACGGCCGCGGCGATCTCTCCGGCGTCCCTGGCCTCGCCGAGCTCGACGAACCAGGCGCCGCCGCGGAAGTGCGGGAGGGCGGCGCCCGCGGCCTCGAGGACGAGGCGCGTCTTGCCGATTCCCGGCGGCCCCGAGACGGTGACGAGGCCCGGGCCGCGCGCGAGCAGGTCGAGCACGTCCTTCTTCTCGCGCGCCCTTCCGACGAACGTCGTCGCGGGGGCGGGGAGATTCGTGGGAAGGGCGGTGAGGGTGCGCGGCGGCGGGAAGGTTTGCGGCGGCGCGCCCGCGCGCGAGGCCTGCCAGAGCCGCTCCGGCGCGACGGCGTCGCGCAGCCGGTGCTCGCCCAGGTCCGCGTACGCCGCGGCCCCGTCGGCCAGGGCGCGCGCCGCGCCGGAGACGATCACCTGCCCCCCGTGCGCCGCCGCCGAGACCGCCTTCGTCCGCGCCAGCACCGGCCCGCGCCACTCGGCCCGCCCCGTCGCGGTGTCCGTCACCGGCGCCGCCTCGCCCGCGTGCACCCCGATCCTCACCCCGATCCCGCCCGTCTCCGCGGGCCACGGCTCCGCCGCCAGCCCTTCCTGCGCCGCCAGCGCAAACCCCACCGCGTCGGACGCGCGCTCGAACGCCACGACGAACGCGTCCCCCTCCGTCCCCGCCTCGCGCCCGCCGTGCGCCGCGATCGCCGCGCGCAGGATCCCATTGTGGCGCTCCAGAACCGGCCCGAACGCGCGCCCGAGCCGCTCCCAGAGCCCCGTGGACCCCTGGATGTCCGTGCACGCGAACGCCGTCACGCGCGCGGCGCGATCCGCTTCAGCTCCGCCAGGCATTCCCGTACCCCCGCATCCTCGGAATCCTCGCGGAGGGCGAGCCGGTCCGCAAGCTTCCACGCCTCCTCGGCCGACCGGCGCGCGTCCTCCGGCCTCCCGAGCGCCGCCTCCGAGACGGCCAGCTGCCCGCGCACCCGCAGGACCCCGATGCGATTCATCGAACCCGCACGGGCGTAGTGGTCCAGCGCCGCCGCCGCCGCCTCGCACGCCGCGGCAGGACGCCCCGCCTTCACGTGGATGGCGGCGCGAAGCGACAGCGCGCCCGCGAGCGAGACCTCGTTGGCAGTCTGCCTGGCGGCTCCCTCGGCTTCGGAGGCAAGCTCCTCGGCGGCCGCAAGTTCCCCGGCCAGCAGACGCGCCTCCCCGAGTCCCTGCAGGGCGTCCGACAGGGTGTGATGGTCCCGCATCTCGCGCGTAAGGCGCAGGGCTTCCGTCGCGAGGGACACGGCCCTGGACGCGTCATGCCGGGCCAGGGCAATCCCGACGCGATCCGCGACCGCGGTCAGCCGATCGGCTCCCAGCATCTCCTCGGCCAGCACCGCGGCCTCTTCGTAGCACTTCTCGGCGGCCGAAACCTCGCCGCGCAGGAAATGCACGTGTCCGCGGCTCCTGAGCTGCGCGTGGATACCCGGCTTGTTCCCGAGGGCCCGCTCCAGCGCCTCCGACTCGTCGTAGCACTTGAGCGCCCGCTCGTACTCCCCCAGCCTCCGGTACGCGTTCCCGCGGCTCCGGATCGCGTAAGCCAGGCCGGCCTTCTCGCCATGGCGCCGCTTCACCGCCTCCGCCTCCGCGAAGCATGCCAGCGCCTGCTCGAGCTCGCCGAGATCCACGAGGAAGCGGCCGCGGTTCATGAGGTGGTTGGAGACCTGGTAGAGGTCCCCGGCGGCGCGGGCGACGCGCTCGGCTTCCTCGAGGCGATCGAGCGCGCCGCGGATGTCGCCGATGCGGTGAAGGGCGATGGCGAGGTTGTTGAGGAGGCCGAGCCCCTGGCGAAGCCCATCGTGGGCGCGGAGGTAGCGTTCCGCCTCGAGGAGGAGGGTGACCGCGTCCTGCCGGCGCCCGCGGTTCGAGATGATGAGGCCGAGGCCGGCGGCGGCGAGGGCGGCGTCGAACGCGCGGCCGGCGCGGAAGTGGATGTCCCGGGACTCGGCCGAGAACTGCTCGGCGCGCACGAGGTCGCCGCGCAGGCGGAACAGGTTGCCCCGCACAGCGCAGGCGCGCGCCAGGGCGGCCTCGTCGCCGGCGGACCGGGCAGACTCGAGCGCGCGCTCCGCCAGCACCTCGGCGCGCGCCGGATCCCCCAGGGAGGCGTACGCGTCGGCCGCCGTCGAGAGGATCCTCGAGAGCAGCCCGCCGCCGGACGCCGCGAGCGCTTCCGCACACCGGCCGGTCCAGGTCACCGCCGCCTCCCACCTCCCGCGCTGGCGGTAGACCGGCTCGAGCGCCAGCACGAGCCGCGCGGCCTCCTCCCCGCGGCCCGCGGCCAGCAGCCGCTCCACCGCCGCCCCCGCGTTCTCCACCTCCAGCTCCAGCCGGTCGAACGTCTCCGGCGTCGCGTCGCCTCGCGCCCCCGCCGCGAGCGCGGACAGCGCTCCCGCGAAATGCAGCGCGTGCCGCATGCCCGCTTCCCCCGACTTCGCCCCCATCCGCCGCTCGCCGAACTCGCGCAGCGACACGAACATCCCGAACCGCGCCTCCCACGGCGTCTCCCACGCGCGCAGGAACGACCTCTCGCGCAGCCGCTGCACCGCGTCCATCGCCGGCGGCGCGTCCGGGAACGCCGACAGGTCGAGCACCGCCTCCGCCGCGTCGAGGAAGAAGCCGCCGCGGAAGACGCACAGCTGCTCGAACGCCGCGCGCTCCCAGTCCGAGAGCATCCCGTAGCTCCACTCGATCGCCCCCTGCAGCGTCTGCTGCCGCGCCGGCACGCCGCTCCGCCCGCTCCGCAGCAGCTCGAACCGCTGCCCCAGCTTCGCGACGATCTGCGCCGGCTTCATGATCCGCACCCGCGCCGCCGCCAGCTCCACCGCGAGCGGGATCCCCTCCAGCCCGGCACAGATGGTCGCGACGTCGCCCGCGTTCTCCGCCGTGAGCTGGAAGCGCGCGTCGGCCTCGCGGGCCCGGTCGAGGAAGAGGCGGACGGAGTCGCACGCGGCGAGCACCGCCGGGACGCGGGCGGCCTCGGACTTCGGGGGGACGGGAAGGGGCTCGAGCGCGTATTCGCGCTCGCCCGCGAGGCCGAGGAGCGAGCGGCAGGTGACGAGGAAGCGCGACTGCGGCGCGCGAAGGCGCCATTTCCCGACCGTCGCCTCGGCGGCAGCGGCGGCCTGGTCGAAGTTGTCGAGGACGAGGACGAGGGGCTCGCGGAACTCGAGGACGTCGCCGACGAGCTTCTCCGGCGGTTCTCCGGCGCGGGGGGTGACGCCGAGGACGCGCGCGGCGGCGAGGCCCACGTCGGCGGCGGAGAGGGCCTCGGCGGCCTCGACGTGCCAGACGCCGCCGCGGAACCGGTCGAGCAGGTCGCTGCCGAGGCGCAGCGCGAGGCGCGTCTTGCCGGTGCCGGCGGGGCCGGTCAGCGTGACGAGCCGCGCGGAGTCCTCCGCCAGCAGCTCACCGAGCTCGCGCAGCTCGCGCTCGCGGCCCACGAACGACGACGGCTGGGCAGGCAGGTTCGTCGCGGCCGCCGAAAGCGCCTTCAGGGGCCCGAATTCGCGCGGAAGCGACCGCGGCAGGGCCTGGAACAGCCGCTCGGGCCTCTCCAGCCCGCGCAGCCGGTGCTCCCCCAGGTCCCGCACGTCCGCCGCCGCCAGCGCTTCCGCCGCCGCCGCGCGCACCGCGTCGGAGACGAGCACCTGCCCGCCGTTGGCGGCCGCGGCGATGCGCGCCGCGCGATTCACCATCGGTCCGAAGTAGTCCATCCGGCCGGCCGGGTCGGGAGTGCAGATCGGCTCCCCTGAGTGGATCCCCATGCGCACGAGGAGCTCGCCGGTCTCCGCCGGCCAGGCGACGGCGTGGAGCGCTTCCTGCGCCCCGAGCGCGAACAGGACCGCGTCGGAAGGCCGGGCGAAGGCGGCCATGAAGGCGTCGCCCTCGGTCTTGACCTCGTAGCCGCCGCGCGCCGCGAGCCGCTCGCGCAGGACGCGATGGTGCTCGGAGAGCGCGGCGTCGAACGCGCGGCCGTGGCGTTCCCAGAGCTCGTGGGAGCCCTCGATGCCGGTGAAGACGAGCGTGACGGCGCCGGTGGGGGCGGTCATGGGGCCGGCATTCTACGGGCTAATGGCGCCCCCAGCGCGCCCACTCGCTCGCCATGTTGTCGTCGGTGATGACGGGCGCACCCGATGTTTTTCTTGCGATCTCGTCGCGCGGGACAGCGCGCAGGCACTTCCCGAGCGCCGCCTCGAACGCCTCTTCCTCACCCGCCCTCGAGAAGTCCCAGACCGGCGCGCCGTCGATCGCGAAGCCGCGCAGCGCCGTCCGCATCCGCGCGGCATCGGCCTCGACCGGCGTGTCGCCCGCGAGCAGGAAATTCCAGAGCAGGACGGCGTGCGGGAACACCGCGAGCGCCGTCGCCTGCGCCTCGGGGGAGTCGGTGGTGTTGAAGTAGAAGCGCCCGCCGGTGTTGAGGCGCGAGCGGACGAGCTCGAAGTGCTCGCGGGCGAGGAGGTGCGTGGCGTGGGCGCGCCAGTGCTGCGGCGTGTTCTGGACGATCAGGTCGAAGCGGCGGTCGGGGTGGCGGCGGAGCCAGCGGCGGCCGTCGTCGATGGCGATCTCCACCTTCGGGTTGCGCAGCAGGCTCGCGACCTGCGGGTAGCGGGCGATGACCTCGAGATAGCCCGGGTTGATCTCGACGACGACGACGCGCTCGACGCCCGGCATGTGCGCGAGGACCTGCGTCCACGCCCCGCCCGACAGGCCGACGACGAGCACGTCGCGCGGCGCCTCGTGGAACCCGGCCAGCGCGTACGCCCGCCAGATCCCGTTCGGGTCCGGCGACGGCGACGTGCTCACGACCCCGTCGTAGACGCCGCCCCCGAACACCAGCCCGTCGGTCGTCACGCAGATCACGTCGTTCCGGTTCTCCTTCACGACCGGGAAGCGCGCCCAGTCGCCGAACGTCCTGTGGAACAGCATGCGCTCCCAGATCCGGTCGAACAGCGGCCCCTGCAGCACGAATGACGCAACCGCCGCCGCCGCGCACGCGCCGAGCGCGGCGAAGCGCTTCCCCGCCGGCAGCGCGGCGCGCGAGAAGACGGCGGCGGCGAGCAGGCAGCCGAGGACGGCGAGGAAGACGGAGATCCCGCGCAGCGTCCACACGTCCATCAGCACGTACCCCGTCAGCAGCGTGCCGAGCGTCGAGCCCGCGATGTTGGCGGCGAAGATCCGCGAGACGCCCGAGCCCGCGCGGTCGTCCGGCGCCACCCCGAAGTGCGACGCGAGCGGGAGGATCGCGCCGAGCGCGCCGGCGGCGAGCGCGAGGACGGGCAGCGACGCCCACCACGGCGCGACCGTCGAGATCCGCGCGAGCAGCGGCACGACTAGGAACGACAGCGCGTTCGCCGCGAGCACGAACGCGCCGAGCGGCGCGAGGAAGCGCGCGTCGCCGGACGATCCCTCGCGGCCGCACACCCGCCGCGCTCCCGCCGCCCCCGCCGCGATCCCGGCGAGGTAGCAGCCCAGCATCAGCCCGAACGCCGGCGGCCAGCCTTCCGACACGAACGAGTACGCGCGGTACCACAGGACCTCGCCCGAGAGCGAGATGAACCCGCTCAGGAACGCGACGACGAGCGCGAGGGCGAGGCTCATGACCGCGCCCTCCTCCAGAGCACGAGCGCCGTGCCGCCGACGAGCAGGTTCGCGGCGACCGCGACGTGCACGCTGCCCGCCAGGCCGAGCTTCGCGAGAAGCACGAGCGCCGTCGCGACCGACGCGGCCGCCGACCCGAGCGTGTTCACGCCGTACAGCGCGCCGACCGCGCGCCCGACGTTCCGGTCCGCCCGCACCGCGTGCGCCACCAGCAGCGGCCGCGTCGCCCCCATCAGCGTCGTCGGCACGAGGATCAGCCCGAACACGAGCGCCCCCGACGCAGCGTCCGGCAGCCCGACGCACGCCCGCCCCACCGCCTCGATCAGCGGCAGCGACGCCGCCCCGAACGCCCCGATCCCCACCTCCACCCCGCCGAACCACGCCAGCGCCGCCCGCCCCGGGTCCCGTGACAGCGCCCCGCCCGCCAGCGACCCCACCCCCAGCCCCAGCATGAACGCCGACACCACCAGCGTCACCGTCTCGACGTTGATCCCGACGACGGTGAAGAGCGCGCGCTGCCACGCCACCTGGTAGATCAGCGCCGCGAACCCCGACACGAAGAACACGGGATAGACCCAGCGCGGAATGCGCGCCCCGCCCCCCTCGCCCCGTGCCGCTTCGTCCACGCCGCGACCTTAAGCCGACTCCCGCGAATTTACGACGATTGCAGACTCGCCCACCCGCCCGCTCGCCCGCCCGCCCGCCCCGCAGGGACACGCAGAGAGCACTATGCTAACATCCACCTAACATTCCATGACCCCCCTCCACCTCCACTCCTGGTTCTCCCTCTCCCGCGGCGCTTCCTCCCCCGACGCCATGGTCCGCGCCGCGAAGTCGCACGGCGCGCGCGCCGCCGCGCTCACCGACCGCGACGGCCTCTACGGCCTCCCCGAGTTCCTCGCGGCCTGCGAGGAGCACGGCCTGCGCCCGATCGTCGGCGCCGAGATCGCCGCCCACCGCGAGCGCGCCGTCCTCCTCGTGAAAAACGCCGCCGGCTACGCCACCCTCTGCCGCGCCCTCACCGCCCGCCACCTCGACCCGGAGTTCCGCCTCTCGCGCTTTCTCGCGAAGTCGCGGGAAGGGCTCGCGGTGCTCTCCGACTGCGTGGACGTCCTCAAGCCGCTCGGCCGCGACGACGTGTGGGCCGAGGTCCGCGCCACCGCGCCCCACGCCGCCGCTTCGGCCCTCGCGCTCGGCCTGCCGCCCGTCGCGACGCACGACGCGTGGTTCGAAAAAAAAGACGACTGGGAAGTCCACCGGCTGCTCCGCGCGATCGAGAACAACGCGACCTTCTCCTCCCTCCCCCCCGGCGAGCTCGTCTCCCCCGAGGCCTGGCTCAAGCCCGACGCCGACGTCCGCCGCCTCGTCGCCCACGTCCCCGGCGCCCTCGACAACGCCGAACGCCTCGCCGACCAGTGCCGCTTCTTCCCCGACCAGTCCCTCGTCTTCCCCACCTACCCGCACCCCGACCCCGCCGCCCTCCTCGAGGAAGAGACCTGGGCCGGCGCCCGCCGCCGCTACGGCGAGATCACCGAGACCGTCCGCCAGCGCGTCGAGCGCGAGCTCGCCCTCATCCGCCAGAAGAAGTTCACCGCGTACTTCCTCATCGTCCGCGACATCGCACGAAGAGCCCCGCGCATCTGCGGAAGAGGCTCCGCCGCCGCCAGCATCGTGGCGTATTGCCTCGGCATCACCCAGGTCGACCCCATCGAACACAACCTGTTCTTCGAGCGCTTCCTCAACGAGGGAAGGACCGACCCGCCGGACATCGACATCGATTTCGCGTGGGACGAGAGGGACGCCGTCATCGAAGGGCTGCTGCGGGACTGGAACGACAACGACGAGTTGCGAGTAGCGAGCGGCGAGTTGCGAGGAACGACCGTGGCCTTCGCCGGCGGGCCGTCACTCGCCACTCGCCACTCGCCACTCGCAACTTTCCGTGCGGCCATGATCTGCAACCACGTCCTCTACCGTCCCCGCATGGCTTTGCGCGAGACGGCCAAAGTCTTCGGCCTGCCCGACGCCGAGATCCTGCGCGTCACGTCCCGCATGCCCTGGTTCTGGGACGGCGGCGGGCTCGACGACATCGCGGAGCACCCGATGTTCAAGGGCTGGCAGCCCCGCGAGCCGTGGCCGGAGATTTTCCGGCTCGCGCGGAGGCTCCTCGGCGCGCCGCGGCACCTGAGCGTGCATCCGGGCGGCGTCGTGCTCGCGCCCGACGAACTGTCGGCCCGCGTCCCGTGCGAGATGGCGACGAAGGGCGTCCCGGTCGTGCACTGGGAGAAGGACGGCGCGGAAGAGATGGGGCTGGTGAAGATCGACCTGCTCGGCAACCGCTCGCTCGCCGTGATCCGCGACGCCATACGCGCGGTGAAGGAGAACTACGGCACCGTCGTGGACCCGCCCGGCTGGAAACCCCACCTCGACCCCGCCACCCAGGACCTCGTCCGCGACGGCAACACCATGGGCGTCTTCTACGTCGAGTCCCCCGCCATGCGCCAGCTCCAGCAGAAAACCCGCGCCGGCGACTTCGAGCACCTCGTCATCCACTCGTCCATCATCCGGCCGGCGGCGAACTCGTTCATCCGCGAGTACGTGCGGCGGCTGCGCGGCGGAACCTGGGAGCCCCTTCACCCCGTGCTGGGCGAGTTGCTCGCCGAGACGTACGGCATCATGTCCTACCAGGAGGACGTCTCGAAGGTCGCCATGGCCCTCGCCGGCTTCACCGCCGCCGACGCCGACAACCTCCGCAAGGTCCTCGCGAAGAAATCGCACGGCACAAAACTCGAGGACTACCGCCGCCGCTTCTACGAGGGCTGCGCCGCCCGCGACGTCGACCGCGCCACCGTCGACAAAATCTGGGAGATGATCGACTCCTTCTCCGGCTACTCGTTCTGCAAGCCCCACTCCGCGTCGTACGCCCTCGTGTCGTTCCAGAGCGCCTTCCTCAAGGCCCACTTCCCCGCCGAATTCATCGCCGCCGTCATCTCCAACCAGGGCGGCTTCTACTCGACGTTCGCGTACGTCTCCGAAGCCCGCCGCATGGGCCTGCGCGTGCTGCCGCCGCACGTCAACGCCTCGCGCCGCGAGTGGACCGGCGTCCACGACACCGTCCGCTGCGGGCTCATGCAGGTGAAGGGGCTGAAAGCCGGCGCCGTCGAGGCCGTGCTCGACGCGCGCAGGAAAGACGGCCCTTTCCGCGACTTCGCGGACTTCCAGACACGCACCCGCCTCGACCCCGCCGACACGCGGCTGCTGATCCGCGCCGGCGCCCTCGATTCGCTCGCCGGCGGACTTTCGAGAGCCGCGCTGCTCTGGAGAAGCGCTTCCCCGCCCCCGCGACAGTCCGACCTCTTCCCCGCCGCCGCCGAGGCCCTCCCCCGCCCCCCGTCCTACACCGAGCAGCAGATGCTCGCGCAGGAGGTCGAGACGCTCGACTTCCTGATGTCGAAGCACCCCCTCACGCTCTACGAACGCGAGATGGCTCCCCTCGACATCGTGAAGGGCTGCGACCTTGCCGCGCACGCCGGCAAGACCGTCACGACCATCGGCTGGTGGGTCACCGGCAAGGTCGTCGAGACGAAGAAAGGCGAGCCGATGGAGTTCGTGTCGTTCGAGGACACGAGCGCAATCTACGAGACGACGTTCTTCCCCGAGGCCTACGCGAGGTTCTGCCAGATCATGACGCACACGAAGCCGTTCGTGCTGCGGGGGAAAGTGGAGCTGGACTTTGAGGTGCCGTCGATGGTGGTCGAGGAGTGCAGGTGGCTCGAAAGGAAAGATGGGAGACGGGAGATGGGAGATGGGAGTGAACGGCAAAACGGCAGGGGCGAGAGCCGGGCGACGTCGATGCGTCCCGGTCCGGCGAAGTGATATCGTGCATTGATGCAGACGAAGCGCTCGCTGTTCGAGAACAACACGCCTAAATGCCCGTCAGATGGGATGAGAATCAGGCTGATTGCGGGCGCCGTACGGGCGGAAAAGGGAATGCTCAGGTTCTCCTGGTGCCCTTCCTGCAAAGTGCTCTGGGCCGATGAATGGACCGATGGGGGGGCGTGGAGAGTCGTGGCTCGCATCGGGTGGAACTCGCAGATCGGCGCCTGGGCGCCGAGTCTCGAGGAGACATACCCGAACTCGATTTGCCCTCCGCCGGAATACGCGAAAAGCGATGAGGACCGGGCCCTCGAGATTGCGCGCTCAATTCCATCGCCAGACAACTTCTGTGTCGACTTCGCGGAGGAAGCCCGGGAACAGGAACCTGGACGAGCGAGGGCGGGATCGAAACCGTGGTGGCGGCTCTGGTAGCAGGTGCCCGGCAGCCAGCTTCATGAAAATCCAATGCTGAACGTCAGGATTTCATGGAGGCCCGGCGGCCCCAACCTGCTTTGCCGTACAGTGCTTTTCAGCGCCATCAGCGCTTTTCTGCGTCCGCGAAGCGCGCCGTTTTTCAGCGAATCCCGCTTCGCGGACGCTGAAACGCGCTGGAAGGGCAGGAAAGGCGCGGTAACGGCGAACAGCGCTACGGGAGACGCTTCGCAGCAATCGCCGCAATGTGCCTCCCGATCGCCAGCGACGCCGTCGCGGCCGGGGACGGGGCGTTGAGGACGTGGACCGAGCGCTCGCCCTCCTCGATGACGAAATCGTCGGCGAGTCGGCCGTCGGGGAAGACGGCCTGGGCGCGGATGCCGCAGTGGTGGTAACGGAGGTCGGCGGCGCGGACGCCGGGGACGAGGCGGCGGAGGGCGTGGGCGGAGGCGCGGCGGGAGAGGGAGCGGGCGAACTCGCGGAGGCCGGTGAAGGGGTGGCGGAGGGCGAGGCGCCAGAAGCCGGGGTAGAGCAGGGTGCCGAGGGCGTCGCGCGGCGAGAGGGAGAAGCGGCGGTAGCCTTCGCGGGCCCACGCCGGGATCGCGTTGGGGCCGGCGGTGACCTCGCCGTCGAGGTGCCGCAGGAAATGGACGCCGAGGAACGGGAAGCGCGGGTCAGGGACGGGGTAGATGAGGTGGCGGACGAGCGACGCGCTCGGGTCGGAGAGGCCCCAGTACTCGCCGCGGAACGGGACGATGCGGATCGGCGGCTTCACGCGACATTTCCGCGCGACGCGGTCGCACTGGAGCCCGGCGCAGTTGACGAGGAGCGCGGCGTCGAGCGGGCCGGCCGTGGTCGCGATCGCGAGTCCGCCGGGGACGGGCCTCGCGGAGAGAAACGCGCTCTCCGTCCGCACTTCCCCGCCGCCGGCCCGCACGTCCGCCGCCATCGCTTCCGCCACCTTGATAAAGTCGGTTTTCCCCGTCTCCGGCACGTGCAGCCCCGCGATCCCGCCGACCGCCGGCTCGATCTCGCGCATCTCGGCGGGCGTCACGCGCTTCACACCGGCAAGCCCGTTCTCCCGCCCGCGCCGCTCCAGCTCGTCGAGCCGCGGCAGATCCTCCTCGTCCGCCGCCACCACCAGCTTCCCGCACCGCGGCGCCTCGATCCCGTGCGCGGCGCAGAACGCGAACATCGCCTCGCGCCCCTCGGCGCAGAGCCGCGCCTTGAGCGAGCCGGGCTTGTAGTAGAGCCCCGAGTGGATCACGCCGCTGTTGTGCCCCGTCTGGTGCACCGCCACGCGAGGCTCCGCCTCGACGACCACCACCGGACGCCCCAGCGCCCTCTGCAGCGCCAGCGCCGTCGCCAGCCCCACGATCCCCCCACCGACCACCGCGATCCGTTCCACGACGCCATTGAACCCGCGAAACGCCGCGGCGCGAACGGGTTACACTTCACGCATGAAACGCTTCCTCCCCGTCTTCGCCGTGCTGGGCGCGATCGCGCTCGCCGACAACGAGCCGCTCGGGCCGAAGTTCCAGGTGTTCCCGCCGGACAACCCGTGGCACTGGGACGTGACGGGGTTCAAGGTGCATCCCGACTCGGCGAAATTCATCGCGAACGTCGGCGCCGACCGCGAGTTTCACCCGGACTGGGGGACGAAGTACGGCATCCCGTACGCCGTCGTCTCGGGCAAGGCGAAGAAGCAGAAGATCCTCGAATGGCAGTACGGCGACGAGTCCGACAGGGACCCGTACCCGATCCCCGACAACCCGCCGATCGAGGGCGGCCCGGACGCGCCCGAGGACAGCGACCGGCACGTCCTCCTCATCGACCGGGACAACATGCTGCTCTACGAGCTCTGGCAGGTCCTCCCCTGCGAAAAGGGCAGGGAGAAGGGCTGGAAGGCCGGCTCCGGCGCGATCTGGAACCTCCGCTCGAACGACTCGCGCAAGGAAGGCTGGACCTCCGCCGACGCCGCCGGCCTCGCCATCTTCCCAGGCCTCGTCCGCTACGAGGAGGTCGAGCGCGGCGTCATCGACCATGCCATCCGCTACACGGTCCGCAAGTCGGCGAAGCGCTACTGGTTCCCCGCCACGCACCACGCCGGCCGCGGCGACGACGCCGACCTCCCCCCGATGGGGATGCGCGTCCGCCTCAAGGCGTCCTTCGAGCCCAAGGGCATGGGCAAGCAGGCCAAAGTCGTGGTCGCCGCCCTCAAGAAACACGGCGGCATCCTCGCCGACAACGGCTCCGACTGGTTCTTCACGGGCTCCCCCGACAAGCGCTGGGACGACGACGACCTCCGCACGCTCTCGAAGATCAAGGGCAGCGACTTCGAGGTGCTGGAGACGGTGGATGCGAAGGGCAAGCCGATCTACCCGGCAGGGATGAAGCCGAAGTAGCGGAGAGCGCGAAATGGACGCGGAGGTCTTTCTCGCGATTGACCTTGAGCCCAAGCGGCAGACAGGCGCGGGACGTCTCACTCACGTCGTCTGCGCCGGACGTCAAGGCGCCACTTACCTGAGGCCGGAGGGCTGGCACCCGGGGAGGGCGATCTACTCCTCGGCCGAAATCAATGTCGAGCTTCAGTGGCGGTCGGGAATCGAGGAAATGGTGACCACCAATGAAGATCGAAGCGAGAGGATGGTGCGAACTCTCGTGGAAGAGGCGAAGGCGCCCGACCGGATCGAAGTTCGAGGCTTGCCGCACCCCACGAGGCCTCCTTTCTGGATCAGTAGGCAAGACGGCCCGCTGTCGTGCTTCTGTGTTGAGGTGGAAATCGAGTTCTACCTCGAAATGCTCTGGGACTCTCCGGATGTCCGAATGTCGACGAAACTGCTGGAGCGGGCTTTGGCGAGAAGCTGGAGGGCCGATGCAAAACGGCTCCGACAGCCTGATTGGCCGGATGATCTGAAAGTAACCTCACACCGCGCGATCGCCCAGACGACCTGGTTCGACTCCCCTGAATGGCTCCCAGTGGAGGCTTCAGGGCCGGCCGTCCTGCATTTCAGAAGTAAGTCGGGGCGCCATGCGATCGCCGATCTCTACCTGACCGCGCCAAGCAGGCCGCTCAACGGAACGGACCTCGTCCGCAATCTCGAAGTTTCCATGCCAGGCGGGCACGTCGTTCGGGACTCTCAGAGAATTGCCCGGATCCTCAGCTCCCGGGCGTGAACCCGGGCAGGTTGTTCGATTCGAACGCCCGTCGAGTGAAGCCGTTTTCCGTCATTTCGCGCGGGACTTCGCGTGGGACGGAAGGACAGAGGGGCGAGCCACCGGCCCGCCCCGCCAATCGGCGCTTCACCCCGACCCAAAACAAAAGGGGCGGGCCGTGTGGCCCGCCCCGGAGTCCTTCCGTCCCGCGCGAATCACCACGCGAAATGAGCGAAGGCCTTGTTCGCCTCCGCCATCTTGTGCACGTTCTCGCGCATCGTGATCGCCTCGCCCTCGCGCTTGTACGCCGCGGCGACCTCGTCGCACAGCCGCAGGTAGGTCGGCCGGCCCTTCTTCTTCCGCGCCGCGCCGATGATCCAGCGGAACGCCAGCGCCTGCGCGCGCTTCGACGGCACCTCGACCGGCACCTGGTACGTCGCGCCGCCGACGCGCCGCGAACGCACCTCGATGAGCGGCTTCACGTTGTCGATCGCCTTCGTGAACACCTCGAGCGGGTCGACGCCCGGGACCTTCTTTTCGATCGCCTTCAGTGAATCGTAGAAGATCCCCTGCGCCTTGACCTTGCCGCCGTCGTACATCAGGCAGTTGATGAACTTCCCGACCACGCGGTTCTTGTACTTCGGGTCGGGCCGCAGCAGCTTCTCGAACGACTTGAACTTCTTGGCCATGGTTCTCCTTTTTCGGCGGCGGTCTTTTTCGCGCGCCTGTTCTCCCCGTCTCCGGGGCGCCCCGCTTCACGGGGCACGACTCGTATCTTCGCCAGCCTCCGCCAGCCTTCCTACGCCTTCGGCCTCTTCGCCCCAGACTTCGACCGGCTCTGCTTGCGGTTCTCGACGCCGCCGCAGTCGAACACGCCGCGGACGATGTGGTAGCGCACACCGGGCAGGTCGCGGACGCGGCCGCCGCGCACGAGCACGATCGAGTGCTCCTGCAGGTTGTGGCCCTCGCCCGGGATGTAGGCGGTGACTTCGCGGCCGTTCGAAAGACGCACGCGGGCGATCTTCCGCAGGGCCGAGTTCGGCTTCTTCGGCGTCATCGTCTTCACGAGCAGGCACACGCCCTTCTTCGTCGGACACTTCTGAAGGACCGGCGACTTGCTCTTGGAGTGCGGCGACCGGCGGCCGTGACGGACGAGCTGGTTGACGGTGGGGCTCATTACGGGGACGTCTCCTCTGGAATGAAGGGCCGGGAAGGGTACTTCCCTGCCCCCCGGATTTCAAGGTGAAACCGGGCCGCCGTCCGTGGGGGCGGCGGCCCGGGGTCGGGACTAGATGACCTGCTCGCCTTCCTTCAGGAGGGCGACGTTCTTTTTCACGCGCATCGAACCGTACTGCCGGAAGCCGGTGCCGGCCGGGATCATGTGCCCGAGGATGACGTTCTCCTTGAGGCCCACGAGCTCGTCGCGGCGGGCCGCCAGTGCGGCCTCCGTGAGAACCTTGGTCGTTTCCTGGAACGACGCGGCCGCGATGAACGACTCGCTCTGCAGCGCCGCCTTGGTCACGCCGAGGAGCAGCGGCTTGGCCGTCGCCGGCTTCTTGCCCTTCTCCTCGTACTTGCGGTTCTCGTCCTGGAACCGGAAGCGGTCGATGACGGTGCCGGGGAGCATGTCGGTGTCGCCGGACGACTGGATCTTCACCTTGCGCAGCATCTGGCTGATGATGATCTCGATGTGCTTGTCGTCGATGGAGACGGACTGCGACCGGTAGACGTTCTGGACTTCGCGGAGGAGGTAGAGCTGGACGGCCTCCTCGCCGCTGATCCTGAGGATGTCGTGCGGGACGAGCGGCCCGTCGACGAGGGGCTCGCCGGCCTTCACCCGGTCGCCGCGGTGGACGCGCAGGTGCTTGCCGTGCGGGACGAGGTGCTCGCGCTCGAGGCCCGACTCCTCGTTCTTCACGAGGATCGTCCGCTTGCCGCGGCGCTTCTCGCCCAGCTCGACGAGGCCGTCGATCTCGCTGATGACGGCCGGATCCTTCGGCTTGCGCGCCTCGAAGAGCTCGGTGACGCGCGGCAGGCCGCCGGTGATGTCCTGCGTGCCGGTGATCTCGCGGGGGGTCTTGGCCAGCAGGTCGCCCTGCTGCACCTCGTCGCCCTGGTTGACCTCGATGAACGCCTTCTCCGGCACGACGTACGAGCCCAGGATCGCCCCGGACTTGTCCTTGATGACGACCTGCGGGTGCAGGTCGCCCTTGTGCTCGATGATGACCTTGCGGCGGACGCCGGACTTGGCGTCGATCTCTTCGCGCATCGTGACGTTCTTGACGATGTCCTCGAAGTGAACGATGCCTTCCTTCTCGGCGAGGATGGGGATGTTGTGAGGGTCCCAGCGGACGATGAGCGAGCCCTTCTTGATCTTGGCCCCGTCCTCGACCTTGATGGCCGCGCCGGCCGGGATGGTGTACTTCTCGATCTCGCGGTCCTTGTCGTCGTTGATGGCGATTTCGCCGTTCCGGTTGAGGGCGATGAACTCGCCGGAGCGCGCCTTCGCGAACCGGATGCCCGTGTACCGGACGGTGCCGTTGGTCTTGGCGACGATCTGCGACTCCTCGAGGGTCTTGGAAGCGACGCCGCCGATGTGGAACGTGCGCATCGTCAGCTGCGTGCCCGGCTCGCCGATGGACTGCGCGGCGATGATGCCGCCGGCGAGGCCCTCCTCGACCAGCTGCCCGGTCGAGAGGTCCATGCCGTAGCACCGCGCGCAGATGCCCATCGCGGCCTCGCACGTCAGCGGGCTGCGGACGCGGACCTTCTGGTAGCCCAGCGCCTCGATCCGCTTCGCAATCTCGTCCGTGATCACCTCGTTCTCGCGGACAACGATCTCGTCGGTGACGATGTCCACGATGTTGTCCCGGGCGACGCGGCCGTGCAGGATCTGCGCCAGCGACACCTCGACCTTCTCGCCCTTGTACAGCGTCTGCTTCGTGATCCCGTTCATCGTGCCGCAGTCCGGGATGTTGATCACCACGTTCTGCGCCACGTCCACCAGCTTGCGCGTCAGGTAGCCGGCGTCGGCCGTCTTCAGCGCCGTGTCGGCCAGGCCCTTGCGGGCGCCGTGCGTCGAGGAGAAGTACTCGAGCACGTTCAGCCCCTCGCGGAAGTTCGCCTTGATCGGCGTCTCGATGATCTTGCCCGAGGGCTTGGCCATCAGGCCGCGCATCCCGGCGAGCTGCCGCACCTGGTCCACCGAGCCTCGCGCGCCCGACGTCGCCATCATGAAGATCGGGTTCAGCACGTGCTTCCCGTCCCGGATGTCCTCGCGCAGCTCCAGCATCATCGCCTCGCCGACCTGCTCGCGGGCCGTCGTCCAGATGTCGATGATCTGGTTGTAACGCTCGCCCTCCGTGATCGCGCCCTTCTGGTAGTTCTTCTCGATCTTCGCCACGTGCTCCTCCGCGCCCTTCAGGATCTCCGTCTTGCGCGAAGGCACCCGCAGGTCCGACGTCGAGATGGACAGGCCCGCCAGCGTCGCCGCCTTGAAGCCCGTCTGCTTCAGGTCGTCCAGCAGCCGCAGCGTCGCCTCCTTGCCGAGGCGCCGGTGGCACGTCGAAATCACCGCCTGGATGCCCTTCTTGTCGATCTCGAAGTTGTAGAACGGCATCCCGGGGGGCAGCACGTCGTTGAAGAGCATCCGCCCGATCGTCGTAATGTAGCGGCCGAAGCCCTCGGACTTCTCGACCGTGTCGCGCTTGTTCCAGACCTCGCGCTTGTCGCCGAGCGCCACGCGGATCGGGTCGTGGATCCTGATCTTCTTCGCGTCGTAGGCCAGGAGCGCCTCCTCGATCGAGGAGAAGGGCTTCCGGTTGTCGGCCATCTTGGCGTCGGTGCCGGGACGGCGCACCGTGAGGTAGTTCACGCCGAGGACCATGTCCTGCGACGGGGCGATGATCGGGTTCCCGTGCGCGGGGCTGAAGATGTTCTGCGTCGACATCATGAGGGTCTTCGCCTCGACCTGCGCCTCCCAGGACAGCGGGAGGTGGACGGCCATCTGGTCGCCGTCGAAGTCGGCGTTGAAGCCGGCGCAGACGAGCGGGTGGATCTTGATGGCGTTGCCCTCGACAAGGACCGGGTCGAAGGCCTGGATGCCCATGCGGTGCAGCGTCGGGGCGCGGTTCAGGAGGACGGGGTGATCGGTGATCACCTCCTCCAGGATGTCCCACACGCCCTCGTCCCGCCGCTCGAGCATCTTCTTCGCGCTCTTGATCGTGTCCGCGCGGCCCATT
>JADLHC010000191.1 GCA_020849035.1 Planctomycetia bacterium | reverse complement strand
CTACTTCCCGCGCGAAAACGGGAGATTCCGGCTTCCCCTCCCCGGCTGGGAACAGCGCGGACTGCGCGGATTCGAGCCCCGCGTCCCGGTCTTCTCCCCTACCTGGATCGGCGCGATGCTCTACGCGGCGTGGCGCTCGGGGAAGGAAGGCCGGCTTTACACGCTTCTCCACGAGGACGAATTTGAGAAGGCCGCGCGCGGCGTGGACGGCCGGGTGTTTCCGTGGGGAGACTCCCCCGATCCCGCCTTCCACCACATGGACGAAAGCTACGGGGACGGCGAGCGCATGGCGCCGGTCGGGACGTTCTCGGCCGACTGCTCGCCGTACGGGATCCGCGACCTCGCCGGGTCGATGGCGACGTGGTGCTGGAACGCGGCCGAGATGCCCCACCGGGAAACGCGCGCCGTCCGCGGCGGCGCCTGGGCCTACACCGCGACCTTCTGCCGCGCGGCCTTCCGGCTGTTCACGAGGCCCAACCACATCAGCCAGCGCTACGGGGTGAGGCTGGCCTTCCGGCCGCTCGCATGGCCCGGAATCCGCGATTGACGTATTGGAACGGCCCCGAAGCGACACAATAGGGGCGACGATGGATCCCGGACGCCGGCGGCTTCTGGAAGAGCTGGTGCGGCGGCATGCGCGTGCCGTCGGCGCCGTGTGCTGGGCGCGGACGGGGAGCGTCGTGGACACGGACGACCTCGTGCAGGAGACGATGATGCGCGCCTGCCGGGACTTCGGCGCGCTGCGGGAGCCGGCGAAGTTCGGGGCGTGGGTGCGCGGGATCGCGGAGAACGTCTGCCGGGAGTGGGGGAGGGCGCGGCGGAAACAGCCGCCGGGGCTCGGGGAGGAGGCGGGCGCGGTGGCGGCGCCCGCGGCTCCGGAGCCGGCGGAAGGGGCGGAGCGGATCCGTGGGGCGCTGATGGAGCTCCCGGAGATCTACCGCGACGCGATCGCGCTCTTCCATTTCGAAAAAAAAACATACACCGAGATCGCGGCGACGCTCGGCCTGTCGGCGGCCGCGGTGAACGCGCGGCTGACGAAGGGACGGGCGATGCTGCGGGAGCGGCTGAAAGGGGCGGCCCATGACGTGCGTTGAAATCCGGGAGAGGCTGGGGGCGTTCCTGGACGGGGAGGACCCCGCGCCGGGAGAGGTGGACGCCCACCTGCGGGACTGCCCTTCGTGCTCGGCGGCCCTCGAGGAGCTGCGCGCCGAGTCGGCGGCCCTCGACGCCGCTCTCGGCCCCGTCGCGCAGCGCGCGGAGGCCGCCGCGGAGCGGGCGCTCGCTTCGCTCGACGGCGGCCGCCGCGCCGGCGCGCCCTGGTGGAGCCTGCCGCTGGCGCTCGCCGCGGGGTTCCTGCTCGCCCTGACCGTGACCCGGACGCGCCCCGAGCCGGTCCGGCCGGCCGTGGATCCCCGGGCCGCGGCCGCGGCGGAGGAGGCGAGGCGGGTCGCTTCGGAGGTCGAGCGGATCCTGCGAACGCCCGAGGTCGGCTGCGACGTGGAAGGGCCGGATCGGAAGCTGCGCAAGCTGGGGGCGGCGGGGGTGGAGCCGTCGGCGGCGTGGCTTGCGGCGGCGGACCCGGAGAAGGACAAGTTCTCGCGGCACGTGGCGGCGCGGGTGGTGGCGGAGTTGGCCACGCGGGAACAGGCGGAACTGCTGATGGTGTTGATTGGAGATCCTGACGAACAGGTGCGGCTGTTCGCGAACAAAGGGCTGGCGCGGTTGAGCGGGCGGACGCCTTTCGACGAGAACGCCATCCGGGCGGACCGATTGAAGGCGAGGGACGCCTGGAGAAGGGTATTTCCTGCCGGAGGATCGAAGTAAGGAACGGACGAATTTTGAAATCTGAATTTTGAAATTTCAATTTTCAAAGGCGCGGCAGAGGACATGCGATGGACATGGGCGCGAACCTCGGCAGTAAGCCCATTGAAAACAGAAAACTCAAAATTCAAATTTGAAAATTCATCCGTTCCTCCACTCGTCTCCTATCCCACTCCCGTCACCAAGCCCATTCCCACCACATTCGACAGACGGGCATCCGCCGCCGCCGCCTTCGCCAGCTTTGCCAGCGCGACCTCCGTCTTCTTCGTCTTCCAGTGCTCGCGCATCGCTTCGTACAGCCGCGACGCCTTCCCGCCGCTCCAGACCTGCCCGAAGTACTCCGCGAGGTGCTGCTCGCCCTCGTACTCCAGGGGCCCGGGGAAGAACAGCCGCGCTCCCGGGTTCACCGTCGCCTCGCCGCCCTCGTCGAACTGCTGCTGCCCGTCCGACTTCAGGCCGCGCGGCCCCAGCGCCACCGGCTGCTTCCAGCCGGCCCGGTAGTACTTCACGCGCCCATAGCAGTCGAGCAGCTGGATCACCGCCATCTTCACCTGCGAGGGCCCGACCTTCATCGCCTCGTACGCGGCCCGCCCGGCGCAGCGCGGGTTGTCGTTGTCGCCCGTCTGCCCGTCCAGCACCTCGAGGATCGCCTGCGCGCCGCGGTCGAACGCCGCCGGGTCCAGCGCGCCGCCCTGCGGGCTCATCCAGATCACGAGCTGGCGGTCGGAGTGGAGCGTGAAGAGCTTCGCGATGTCGCGCGGCCCCTTGATCATCCCGACCTCGAATTTCCGCGACTTCAGCACTTCGATCTTCCCGTCGCCCGGGATCGCGTCCGCCTCGGGCGGCAGGATCGCCCTCACCGCCGCGATCTTCACGTCGCCGCACGGGTGCTCGCCGCCGTCGCGGTGCCGCGAGCGCGCTTCCCAGAACGCGTTCTTCACGAGCGTCACGACGCGCAGCGGCTCCTCGCCGAGGTGCTCGTTGAGCGTTTCTGTGAGCGTTCCCAGGCCGGTCGGCCACATGCCCCTCCCGCCGCGCCCCGCGAAGCCGGCGGAGACCATGACGAAGAGGTCGCCGGCGGCGAGGTGGACGGGGCGGCCGTTCTCGAAGTGGTCGCGGGACTCGCGGAGGAACTTGCGCTCGAGGGGGTCGTGGGCGCTGCCGGTGGTGCAGCAGCGGCCCTCCTCGTTGGACACCCACCACACGGCGTCGCGGCAGCCGGCGTTGTAGGGGGTCATGGTCATGTGTTTCGGCTCGAACATGCAGACGGCGACCTCGAGGCGGTGCGGGTAGCCGCGCCTGCACAGGTCCTCGAGGGCGCAGTTCGCCGCGAGTCCCGGGTCGCCGTCGGACTCGAGCGACGCCTTGAGCGACTCGAACGGCGCGTCCAGGTCGTACGCGACCGCCGCGACTTTCGCGTCCACGTGCCGCAGGTAGACGAGCGCGAACCGCTCGTCGCCGAGCTCGATGGGGGCGAAGCGGTCCGGGGTGCCCTCGGGGATCTTCTGCTCGATGACGGACATCTCGAACCGCGGGGCCTCGCGCGTGTAGAGGGTGGCGCCCGGCTCCGGGTAGTCGGGCTTGTCGGCTTCGCTGCCCGCCGCGACGCCGCGCGGCGAGCTGGAGACGGCGTTGTCCTCGACGACGAGCGTGTTGCCGCAGTACGCGCACTTCACGCGCCCCGCCCCCGGCCGGATGTCGAGGCATCCGGCGCACGACGGGCAGTGGAAGGCCTGGAGTCTCATGGTCTCGACTTCGAAAGGGTCCCCGGGAAAGTACCCGAAACGATCCGCGGCATTTTCCGCCGAATCCGCCCCATCCGCGAATTCCTTTCGCTTCTTGAAACGCCGTTGCCCCGCCGGCGCCCGCATTGCTAGACTCGCGGATCTATGAAACACCACCTCGCCGTCGCCGTCCTCGCGCTTCTCCCGCTCTTCACGGGGTGCAGCTCGATCCCCCAGATCCAGGCCACGCTCGGCATCAAGCCGGCCAAGACCGAGTACGGTCCGTTCGAGGCGAGCAAGAAGGAAGTCTGGGAGGCGGCGCGCGACTCGATGGCGGACATGGGGTTCACGTTCCGCGAGTCGAACCGCGACGAGTGGTTCCTGGAGTCGCGCTGGAACTCGTACGGAAGCGACTTCTCGCACGAGAATCACCGCTACCGGGCGACGATGGAGCTCGAGGACTCCGACTCCGGCGGCACGACGATGTGGCTCGTCGTCGAGATGGAGACGAACTCCGGCACGAACCCCGTGAGCCCCGGCGAGGCCGACTGGTCCGCCGACGGCGCGGACACGGACATGCAGGACGAGATCGTCTACCGCACCCGGAAGAAGCTCGGCGGGCACGGGCTGGGCGACATCTACGAGAAAACGCTGCGGCGGCTCGAGGCGGAGGACGAGAAGAAGCGCCAGAAGCCGCCGGACTACGGGGACACGAAGTAGCGGGGTCGCCGCGAGGAGTCCAAAGCGCGTCCGGGCCGGGTCGCCGTCGCTACAATTCCGGGCCGCCGCACCCTGCTTCCCCAGCGAGGTCACCCTTCATGCCGCGCCGCGCCCTGGCCGTGCTGCTCGCGCCCTTTCTCGCCCTGACGCTCAGCGCCGGTCCCGTCGAGGACGCCGAGGCCCTGTACAAGTCCGGCAAGGCCGACGACGCGGTGGCGCTTCTCGAGAAGATCGCCGCCGACAATCCGAAGGACACGGAGGCGCTCCTGGCGCTGTTCGGGATCCGGGCGGACCAGAAGAAATGGCCGGAGATGACGGAGGCGCTGCTGCGGGCGTCGGACCGCGGGCTGGCGTGGGGGGCGAAGGACCCGGAGGCGCGGCGGATCAACGAGACGCTGGGGCTGGCGAACTGGTACGCGAACGACGCGCAGCGGATCGAGATCTTCGGGCGGCTGGCGAAGGAGCTGCCGAAGTCGCCGTGGCGCGTGGGATGGCTGTGCGTCTGCTTCGCGGCGCACGTGCGGCTCGGGCACGGGGCGGAGGCGGACGCGATCGAGAAGGAGCTGCAGGGGATGACGCTCGACGCCGCGCAGACGTTCCGGGTCGGGCGGGCGTACGTCGAATGTGACCGCACGCCGGATCGCGCGGTGGCGATGATCGAGGCGGCGCTCGACAGGAGGTCCGCGGAGCCGCTTCCCCAGGACGCGATCGAGCGCGAGACCGCCCTCACCGAGATGGCCGTGTGGCGCTCGTACCTCGCGTTCGCGTACGCGGCGGCGGGGAAGCGCGGGGCGGGGAACCGGTTCCGGGACGCGGAGCCCGCGGACGTGGAGGAGTTCGAGGAGGCGACCGCGGCGTCCGGGCTCGGCGAGGCGCGCGGAAACCGCGTCGCGGCGGGGGACTTCGACGGCGACGGCTGGGACGACCTGTCGTTCAACGGGACGGTATTCCGGAACAACCGCGGCGTGTTCGAGCGGCTGCCCGCGGAGAAGCTGCCCGAGGCCCGCGGCACGGGATCCCTCTGGGCCGACGCCGACGGCGACGGCGACCTCGACCTCTGGGTGTTCGACCGCAAGCCGGCCGTTCGGCTGTTCCTCAACGACGGCGGCACGTTCGCCGAGGCGAAGGACACCGGGATGGAGGGCGAGCTCGAGTCCATCCCCGAGGGCGCCGGCCTCGCCGACGCGAACGGCGACGGGATCCCGGACCTTTATCTGGCGGTCTACGAGGGGGGCGACCTCGGCGGCGGGCGCGTCGACCGGTACTTCGAGTCGAAGGGCGGGCTGAAGTGGGAGGACGCGCTGGAGGCGCGCGGGATGGGCGAAGAGAAGAAGGAGCCGCTGGCCGGGCGCGGCGTGAACTGGGGCGACTTCGACAACGACGGCGACATGGACTGCTACGTGTCGAACTACCGCCTCCAACGGAACTACCTCTGGCGGAACGACGGCAAGGGCCACTTCACGAACGCCGCACGCGAGCTGGGCGTCGAGGGTGTCGGGACGAAAACCGAGGAGAACACGTGGTACGGCCACACGATCGGCTCCGTCTGGGCCGACCTCGACAACGACATGGACCTCGACCTCTTCTGCGCCAACCTCGCCCACCCGCGCTTCATCGCCTTCTCCAACAAGTCGCAGGTTCTGATGAACCAGGGCGCTTCCCGCGGCTGGACGTTCTGCGACGTGGCGCCGTGGTGCGGGCTGCCGTTCGAGGAGACGATGAGCGACCCCTCGGCGGCGGACTTCGACAACGACGGGGACCTGGACCTGTACGTGACGGGCGTCTACCGCGAGCGGCCCTCGTGGCTCCTGCGCAACGACGGCGCGGCGCATTTCGAGGCGGCGACGTGGCGCGCGGGCGTCATGACGTTCAACGGCTGGGGGCACGCCTGGCTCGACGCCGACAACGACGGCGACCTGGACCTCGTGGTCTGCGAGGGCGGGAAGGCGAAGCTGCTGCTGAACGGGCTCGAGGCGGGGGTGTCGTGGCTCCAGGTCGCGCCCAGGCCGAAGGCCGGGCGGACGGCGATCGGCGCGCGCGTCGCCGTGTTCCTCGGGGATTCGCGGCAGGTGCGGGAGATCGCGGCAGGGCGCGGCACAACCAGCCAGGACTCGATGCGCGCCCAGTTCGGATTCGGGAAGCGCGGCGGGACGGCGACGGTGGTCGTGACCTGGCCCGGCGGGAAGACGCAGCGCGTCGAGGGCGTCGGGCTGAACCGCCTGCTCGCCGTCGAACAAGAGTAGGCCTACGCCTTGACGCTGCCCTTGCCCCGGAGCGGCCCGAAATAGCGTCCCTTCGCTTCCGACCAGCCCTTCTCGTCCGTCGGCTGGAAGCGCCGCATGATCTCCTGGACGGCGGTGTCCTCGGCGATACCGCGGTCGGAGAGGAGGCGCTTTTCCTCGTCGTTGAGCGAGAGGGTGAGTCGCGCGATGCCGGGCGAGGCGGGCGGAGCGGGGTGGGCGTGCCGGGGCACGGGGAGGCCGACTTCCTGCCACGTTTCGCCGCCGACGGGACCGACGCGGGACGTGGGCTTGCGTTCGCCCGCGGGCCGGACGGGGGCGGCGACGGGGATGGCGGGGTCGGACGGCGGGACGATCAGGGGGACGGGGTCGGCGGGGGCCTGCTCGCCCATGGGAACCCATTTCGACGGCTCGGCCGCCGCGGGCGGTTTGTTCACCGCCGTCACCACTTCCGGCACCGCGGGCGCCGCGGGGAGCCCCAGCTCCTTCTGCGCCCGCACGCCTTCCTCGATCATGTGGTCCAGCTTCACCAGCTGCTCGCCGATCGGGCCCGCCAGCGCGAACGACTGCTCCTCCAGAGGCAGCTTGCGCACCGTCGCCACGATCTCGTCCCGCGCCTTCTGCGCCACCCGCCCCTGCTCGACCGCCTCCATCAGCAGCTTCTTCGTCCGCGCCGCATCCGCTTCGACCTGCTCGGGCGTCAGCAGGACCGTCGGCGAGTCGGGCCCGAACATGTTCGGGATGTCCGACAGCCGTGCCCCCGTCGGCTCCGCGGTCTTCGTCGCCGTCGCCGTCGCGGCCGCAGCCGCCTCCGGCGGAACCGCGGGCATCTCCTCCGAGTCCAGAAGCGTCCTGCGGGCGCGGCCGTCGCCGGGAATGGCTCCCGGGGCGGGGAGGGTGGCGCGGCGGCGCGTGGCCTCGATGGCCGCGGCCTTGCGCGCCTCCGCGGCGGCGGCCGCGGGGTCCTCCTGCGGCGCCTGCGCGTTCAGCGAGGCCATCACCGGCGCGTCGGGCGGCAGGAGGGGCATGTCGAACAGCGCGGCGAGCGCCTCGCCCGGCTCGGAGGGCGGCTTCGCCGGACTCTCCCTCGGGGGCGCCGCCAGGTGGGGAGGCAGCGGCACGGTGGGGACGTTGAGGTCGGTCGGCTTCTCCGATTCGGCCACGCCGGGGACCGGCGCCGACGGGAGGGACGGCATCAGCGGTTCGGTGGCCTGCAGGGTGGGGAGCGGCGGGGCAGGCGGCGCCGGCGGCGCGGCCGTCTCGACAGGAATCGGCGGAAGCTCGTGCGCGAAGACCGTCTCCGGCTTCGTGATCCCCGTCTCCGGCGGGCGCGCCGGGGCGGGAAGCGGCGTGGGCGGGGGCTCGGCGGACTTGAGCGCGGCGCCCGGGGCCGCGGAGACGATGCGTTCCTCGGGAAGGGTCGGCGGCTCGGGAGGCGGCGCGGCCTCGGGGGCCGGGACGGGAGCGGGCTCCTCGGCGCGGTGGTGCTTCTGGGTGCGCTTCGAGGGGGAAGCGGGGGTCTGGAGGAAGTTGAGGAGGTTCTGGGAGGTGACGAACCACTGGTCGCCGATCCTGCGGGCCACGAGTTCGCCGCGGCGGATGCAGCGCTTGAGGGCGTCGGGCTCGACGCCGAGGCGTTTGGAGACTTCGTCGAGAGAGAGGACTTCGACGCCGCCGATTTCGATGCTCATGGCCGGTCTCCGAGGCGGAACTGGTGCGCGGAGTTTACGCTTTTTCAGCGTTTAATGCTAGTGATCCGGTCGCGCCCGCACAAGCCACGGGTGCGACCGCGGTATTCTACCCGACCCGCCCGCGCGGGACGTGCACAATCGCACCCTTGCTCCGCTCGGTCGCCCTACTTCGCCGGCTCCGGCGGCATCACCCCGCCCTTCTGGACCTCCGTCGGGATCCACTTCGACAAATAGTCCAGCTCCGACGTCTCCTTCACGAGATTGCGCGCGATCACCATCCGCTGCACCTGGTTCGTCCCCTCGTAGATCTGCGTGATCTTCGCGTCGCGCATGTACTTCTCGATCGGGTAGTCCTTCATGAACCCGTACCCGCCGAAGATCTGCACCGCGTTCGTCGTGACCTCCATCGCCACGTCCGTCGCGAACGCCTTGCACATCGCCGCCATCTTCGTCGCGTTCGGCGCGTGCGTGTCCACCAGGCGTCCCGCCTCCAGCACCATCAGCCGCGACGCCTCGACCCGCATCGCCATGTCGGCCAGCATGAACCCGATCCCCTGGTGGCTCGAGATCGGCGCGCCGAACTGGTGCCGCCGCTGCGCGTACACCTGCGCCAGCTCCAGCGCCCCCGCCGCCAGCCCCACCGCCTGCGCCGCCACGCCCGGCCGCGCGTGGTCCAGCGTCTGCATCGCGTGCTTGAACCCGAATCCCGGCTTGCCGCCGAGCAGGTTCGTCGCCGGCACGCGGCAGTTCTCGAAGATCAGCTCGTTCACCGGGACGCAGCGGATCCCCATCTTGTCCTCCGCCTTCCCGATCTTGAAACCCGGCGTCCCCTTCTCCACCAGCAGCGCGCTGATCCGCTTCGCCTTCGACTCCGGGTCCGTCACGCAGAACACGCTGAACAGGTCCGCCGCGCCGCCGTTCGTGCACCACTTCTTCTCGCCGTTGATCACGTAGTGGTCGCCCTCGAGCTTCCCGTGCGTCCGCATCGAGCCCGCGTCGCTCCCCGCCATCTTCTCCGACAGCCCGAACGCGATCAGCTTCCGCCCGCTCGCGATCTCCGGCAGCCACTTCTTCTTCTGCTCCTCCGTCCCGCCCAGCAGCACCGGGAACGACCCCAGCGCGTTCACCGCGTAGGCCACCCCGATCCCGCCGCAGGCGCGCGACAGCTCCTCGATGATCACGCACAGCTCGAGGACGCCCGCTCCCTGCCCGCCGTACTCCTTCGGGATCCACACCCCCATCAGCCCGGCCTTCGCCAGCGCCTCCTTCACCTCCCACGGATACTCCTGGAGCTCGTCGTATTTCTTGGCGGCCGGCCGGACGACCTCCTCGGCAAGCTTGTGGGCGACGGACTTCCAGTGGAGCTGGGACTCGGTGTAGGCGGGCATGCGGTGGGTCTCCGAAGTGGCGTTTGAGGAAGGGGGGCGAGTATAGGGGGCGTGCCGCCGTGTGGCCAGAATGCGGAATCAGAGAGCGCGCGAAGAAAGCGATCGCCGTCGGCGGTCGGACCTCGCGACCCGCCGTCGCTGACGGCCGCGACGGAGTGCCGCTCGCCCCGACCGCTCGCCGATCCGCTGGAGGACGTCCTTGTCCTGGACCTGGGTGTCGGGGTGCCAGGTGGTCATCACGCACCGGTCCCGCAGGTCCGCGAGGAGGATCCGGCACGCCCCGATCTCGAGCAGGTGCTGCTGCCACGTCCGCTCCGCGAGCCCCTCGACGCCCCCCAGGACGATGTTGGGCCTGAACCGCCGCATGTCCTCGCCGGTGGCCGCGAGGGCGGCGTCGGTGGCGACGAGGAGCGGGAGGATGTCGAACCGCCGCCCGACCGGGGCCTCGACGAGCCGCGCCCCGTGGCCGGCGGCGCGCTCGACGGCGGCTGCGACGGACGCGTCGCGCCAGGGGAGGCCGTCGACGCGCGGTTCGCCGTCGGGCCCCAGCGAGCCCCTGTGCGCCAGGAGCGCCGGGTGGGTCCTCGACGTCAGGAGCCGCCCCCGGCCGTTCACCACCTGCAGCAGGCGGTCGCCCTCGACCCCGGCCTCGCCGATCTCGACGACGTCCAGCCGCTCGCCCGCCATCGACTTCACCGGGTACCGCCACAGCTCCGCGACTCGCATCCCCCGATCGTATCGACCCCGCACCCCGCCGGCCACCCGCGCCCGCCCGTCAACTGTTGCCCTCCGTTCCGATGCCGTGCGAGACTACACGCATGATCAGAGCCCCCCGCGTCCTCGGAATCATCCTCGCCGGCGGCAAAGGTGAACGCCTCCACCCGCTGACCGCCGAGCGCTCCAAGCCCTCCGTCCCGTACGGCGGCCGCTTCCGCATCGTCGATTTCGTCCTTTCCAATTTCGTCAACAGCGGCATCTTCGGGATCCACCTCCTCGTCCAGTACAAGTCCCAGTCGCTGATCGACCACCTCAACGCCGCCTGGCGCCTCGCGCCCCTCATCCGCGACCACTTCATCTCCGTCGTCCCCCCGCAGATGCGCTGGGGCGAATCCTGGTACCGCGGCACCGCCGACGCCGTCTACCAGAACCTCAACCTCATCGCCGACTACAACCCCGACCTCGTCGCCATCTTCGGCGCCGACCACATCTACCGCATCGACATCCGCCAGATGATCGAGTTCCACTTCGAACGCAAGGCCGACGTCACCGTCTGCGCCCGCCCCGTCCCCGTCGACAAGGCCTCCGGCTTCGGCATCATCCAGATCGACAAGTACGGCCGCTTCATCGGCTTCGAGGAAAAACCCCGCAACCCCAAGCCCATGCCCGGCGAGCCCGGCATGGCGTTCTCCTCAATGGGCAACTACCTCTTCGACGCCAAGCTCCTGCGGGACGTGCTGGAGGCGGACGCGCACCAGGAGACGGCGCACGACTTCGGGAAGTCGATCCTGCCGGCGCTGTACGGTTCGAAGCGCATCTACGCGTACGACTTCCGCAAGAACGAGATTCCGGGGATGCAGGAGTACGAAGAAGCGGCGTACTGGCGGGACGTGGGGGACCTGGGGAGCTACTGGGAATCGCACATGGACCTGCTGGGGGAGAGGCCCAGGCTGGACCTGAACAATCCCGACTGGCCGATCCAGAGCCGGCCGGTGTCGAGCGGACCGGCGCGGGTGGTGAAGGGGGAGATCCTGGAATCGACGCTGGGGGGCGGGGCGATCGTACACGGGGGGAAGGTCGTGCGGAGCGTGGTGAGCCGGGACGTGACGATCGGGGACGGGGCGGAGCTGGAGGAGTGCGTGATCTGCGACCACACGACGATCGGGGCGGGGGCGAAGCTGAAGCGAGTGATCGTGGACCGGTGGAACGAGATTCCGGCGGGCGAGGTGATCGACGCGAAGACGGCGTTCGACAAGAAGGGGTACGTGGTGGACCCGAGCGGGATCGTGGTGGTGGCGCGCGGGAAGACGAGGGCGTTGCAGTAGGGCGG